>CAMOSC010000071.1 GCA_946624325.1 uncultured Clostridia bacterium | reverse complement strand
GGCGGGGCTGGACTCACCACATCTGTGGAGGAATACAGCAAGCTGCTGGACGCCCTTGCCTGCAGCGGCGAAGGGCTTACCGGCGCGCGCATCCTGAAGCCGGAATCGGTAAAGGACATGGGCACGAACCGTCTGGATGAAGTGCAGATGAAGGATTTTGCCATGGGCGGCAAGGTTGGATACGGCTACGGTCTGGGGGTGCGCGTGCTGGTGGATCAGAGCACCTCAAAAAGTCCCGTCGGCGAGTTCGGCTGGGACGGCGCAGCCTGCGCCTACGCGCTGATCGATCCGATAAACGAAATCAGTATCTGCTATTTCCAGCAGACGCTGGGTATGATCCGTGCCTACAGCGAGATTCATCCAACCCTGCGCGACCTGGTTTACGAAGGGATCTTTGGCTGATCGGGGAAATTCCGGGATCTATGAGAGAAACGGCGTGATCGCTCACGCCGTTTCTCTTTTTGACAAAAGTATCACCAACAGAATGAAAAAAAGCCGCAGATAATTTGTATATTTTACTGGATATTTTCGAGATTTGTGGTATGATAGTAACATGCCGCCTAAATCGGCTGATATTGTGCATCACAACCGGAACGGAGGATAGCGGGTATGGATCTTCAGAAATTAGAGGCAAGCCTTCCACAGCTGCTGGAGCTGGCGAGACGGAAAAAGAATGCACTGGATTTCAACGATATCGAAGAGTTCTTCCGCGGTGAGGAGATGACATCTGAAGAGCGGGAGCAGGTTTACAGTTTTCTTTCCGAGAATAAGGTGGATGTCCTTCGGCGGGAAGATATCCAGACGGATGATGACGAGGACTTCAGCCTGGATGATGACGAGTACGGCGGCGAGGATGAGGATGAGGATGCCGAGCTGGAACGGGTGTCTTCCTCTGAGACCATCGCGGACGATTCCGTCCGCATGTACCTGCGCGAGATCGGCACCATCCCCCTGCTCTCCGCAGAGGATGAGGTGGAGCTGGCCAAACGCATGGAAACGGGAGACAAGTCGGCCAAGGAGCAGCTGATCGAGGCAAATCTGCGTCTCGTGGTCAGCGTTGCAAAGCGTTTTACCGGCCGCGGCTTAAGCTTCCTGGACCTGATCCAGGAGGGAAACCTCGGGCTTATGCGTGCTGTGGAAAAGTTCGATTACACAAAGGGTTACAAATTCAGCACCTATGCCACCTGGTGGATCAAGCAGGCAGTCACGCGTGCCATTGCGGACCAGGCGAGGACAATCCGCCTGCCCGTACATCTGGTGGAGACATCCAACCGCATTGCCCGTTCCCAGCGCCGCCTCACGGAGGAGCTGGGGCATGAGCCTACGGTAAAGGATATTGCGGAAGACCTGGATATGCCCATCGAGAAGGTGTCCGAGATTCTCCAGGCTTCGAGAGATTCCACCTCCCTCGATACACCCGTGGGAGACGAGGAGGACGCAAACCTCTCCGATTTTGTCGCCGACAATTCCACGGTGGAGCCGGAACGCAATGCCATTTCGGTGCTTCTGCGGGATCAGATCGATGAGCTTTTAAACGACCTGACCGAGCGGGAAAAGCAGGTGATCGTCATGCGCTACGGCCTGGATGGCGGGCAGCCGCACACGCTTGAGGAGGTCGGGGAGGTGTTCCATGTAACCAGGGAGCGCATCCGTCAGATTGAGGCAAAAGCCCTCAGGAAGCTCCGCAATCCGGTCCGCAGCAGGAAGATCCGGGATTTCCTGGAGGATGCTTAAGGAAACGCTTAATTCGGCGTTTGCCGCGCAGGGTCTGCTGCGGGGACACGTTTTATGAGGGCAGAACCACATGCTTGACCGAAAGGAATATGTGGTTTTGCCCTAACTGTGTTTTGAGAGGAGACATATTTTGCCCACGGCTGCGCTTTTTGCAGGCGTGGCTGCAAAATAGTCATCCGTAGCCATTAGGTCAGAGTACAAAACTCCATTTAGGGAGGAGTTGAATCATGAAACAGGCTGAGAACAATAGAAACTTTCCGGCGCCGCTTTTCAGGGATCCCATCTTTGACGGGGCGTCGGATCCGACGGTGATCCGGAACCGGGCGGAAAACTGCTGGTACATGTTTTACACCCAGCGGCGCTCGACCTCCGTGCAGGTCGGGTTTTCGTCCATCCACGGCAGCGCCATCGGCGTGGCTTCCTCCACGGACTTAAAGAGCTGGCTGTACCGGGGTACGCTCGAAAACCTGGCAATTGAGCACGGGCACAATACCTTCTGGGCTCCGGAGGTGATTGAGGCGGAGGGATGCTATCACATGTATGTCTCCTATATCACGGGGATTCCCACGACCTGGGACTATCCGCGGCATATTCTGCATTATACCTCCGACAACCTCTGGGACTGGACGTACCGCGGAACCCTGAAGCTCTCCTCGGAGCGTGTGATCGACGCCTGCGTTTACGAGGTTGAACCGCATCTCTATAAGATGTGGTATAAGGATGAGGATCATGAGAGTCATATCTACAGCGCCGTAAGCCGCGACCTTTACAGCTGGGAAGCGGTCGGGGACGAGATTTCGGATGTGCCACAGGAGGGGCCGAATGTCTTCGTCCTGAACGGCAGGAAGTGGCTTATCAGTGATTACTGGCACGGTCTTGCGGTGTATGAGTCGGAGGATTTCAGCCATTGGGTGCGCAGGGCGGATATTCTGGACAGCACGGGGGATGATCCCGCCCATATCACACTGGGGCACCATGCGGATATCCTGGTGGAACAGGGCGAGGCTTATATCTTTTACTTTACCGGGCAGGCAGGCGAAAACTGCAAAGATCCTGCGCTGCGCGCCCTGACCGCCGTGCAGGCGGCGCGTCTGCGCGTTTCCGGAAATCATCTTGTATGTGAGGACTGACAGGGTCCTGCAACAAAGAATCACGGCGGACACGGAGGATGGACAAGAGGCTGAATCAATTCATATCCGCGAGTGCCTTTTCAAGCTGATCCTGCACGGTGTCCCGCCCCGGGTTGCTGCGGATGAAGCGGTCCAGGAACTCCATGAAGGAGTCCGAGAGGCGCTCTTCCGTTAGCCTCAGCCCCAGCTGGCGTGGAATGGTGGAAGAGAACAGGATCTCCATGGAATTGGCGAGAGCGTGCTGCTCCCCATGCCATGCCAGCACATCCAGCGGCAATATCTGGCGCTCCGCAAGCAGAACGACGTGATAGGACGAATAGCGGCGCAGCAGGTCCAGGGCGTCGTGGAGCAGCATTTTCTGCCCGGGCTGCGGCGAAAGATCTGAGCAGACGGAGGCGGAAGGAGGCACGGCCTCTTCTTTTCCGGGCATTCCGGCCGGATCCGGAAGCGGTGAAGCGGCAGTATCCTGCGGGAGGCAGATAAACTCATAGACGGTATTCCCGGCTTCCAGCCTTTTCCGGATGAGGGTGTTCAGCTTTTTCTGCTGACGTGCGAATGGATGGATGGGCCGTTCCGCCTGGGCGGCTTCCATGCCTGAGGTGTCCGCGGCCGCGCGGTCGCCTTTGCCTGCACGGATATTGACATAAGAAAGCAGGGCGCCCAATCCCCTGGAAAGGAAGAAGGTGCCGTTTTCGGAGAAGAGATGCTGGATGGCATCGGAAAAAAGGGGTGCCTCCAGGGCATTATAGATGCGCATCAGAGGCCGGCAGAGAGCAAAAAATGCATCGAATTCCCCCTCCAGGGCGTGTACCGCAGAAGGTTCGCTGACCAGAATGTTCAGCATGCCGGAGGTATTGCTGCCGACGGAACTGGAGCAGAAGCCCATCCTTCCCCGGGAGATAAACAGGGAGCGCCGGGCAATCCCGTCCCTGACCCGGGGACAGAACCAGGGGGAGACCATCCCGGAGGCGTAGATGGGACTCCACTTGCGGATGGCTTCCAGCATTTCGCCGATATTCCGCGACACGGTATGGATGATTACAATCTGCCCGCCTTTCTGTGCTATCTGTATCAGAAGCGCTGCCCAGTGTCTCGCAAAGGACGGATCCTCGTACAGCCAGGTCATATCTTCATCGGAGGTGAGGCAAAGCTGCACGGGCGTATCCTCCTCATACTGGCTTTCCAGAAAGCGCAGTATGCCGTCCCGCTTGCCGCGGTTCCCGTAATAAAAGGAAACCTGAGGGGGCATGGCAGAGCTGCTTAAAGAGATCTTTTCGGTCTGGAAATCCGCATAGGGATGGGGTATGCCGTTTCCCGGGCTTTTTTCCGTGAGCGAATCGGAAAGCCAGGCCGCAAGAGCCCTGGCCGCCTCATCCGTATTGGCCGGCCATACGGATGAGCCAAAGAGCATATCCGCCGCGGCGCGCTGTTCATAGGGTTCCCGGATTCTGCGCGCAAAATACTGGGACGCCGGCTCTATGAAGGGCTGATCCTTTGGGAGCCCCCGTTTTCCGGAGCGGATGCGGCTGATATAGGACGGGTCAAAATTCAGCGCCCTGCCGAGGGCATTGTTCCTGGTGGATGTCAGTTTCATCAGAAAATCAAGTTTTTCATGAATCTGCATGGTGGTTCTCCCGGCTCACGGCCTATTTTTCCTGTTACAGTTCAGAGCCGGCGTTGATTTGGCATTTCCGGAGCCTGGCTCTGAACAGGTACGTTTTCCAGTGCTGTGCGGTTTGGGCAGGCAGGTCTGTTCCCATATACCGGCCTCCTTTGTTTATACCATAAGACGGAAACAGATGCAACAGGTATGGCATGTTACGTGCCAAAAAGTGACAATGCCTCTTCCGGGAAAGCCGTATAAGCGAAATGTGTTTTATGGTATAATCCCAATATGTCAGAAAACAGCCGCGGATTACGCCAAAACGCTGTGAAGCATCGGGATTCCGGAAGACTGTTCACAGTCTATTTGCTGTTTCAACAGGACATTGCAAAGGAGGGTTAAACCATGAAAAAGAGATGGATACTGCTCTGTGCCGCCATGCTGGCACTGAACGCGGGTGCGGCCGCGGCGGAAAACCAGGCGGCGGATGCAGAGAAGGAAACCGCCGGGGCAGCCGTTCAGGCTTCGGAGGCGGCCGCGGAGCCGGAAACCGCAGCGGATATTCCGCAGGGGCTCGGGGAGGCTTCCGATGCAGCGGTGGACTTAAACGACTGGGAGTATGTTCTGGATAAGAAATCCGTTGTGCTGAAAACCTATACGGGTACCGCGGATGAGGTCTGCGTAGCCGCGAAGGCGGTCGTGAATGGCGAGACCTATAAGGTTATCCTCGAGGGCAGCCACGCGAATCCCCGCACCTTCCCGGATACCGTAACCACTGTCTCCTTTGAGGAAGGCGTGAAGGCGGCGGAGGATATCTCCAACCTGTTCGGCGGCTGCGGGAGTCTCACAGAGATTGACCTGACGGGCTTTGACACCTCTGAGGCCGAGAATATGAGTTACCTGTTCGGCAGCTGCCGCGGCCTGACGGAGATCGACTTAAGCCCGCTGGACACCGCTAAGGCAAAGACCATGTGCGGTATGTTCGAGAACTGCGAATATCTGAAGGATATCAGTTTCGGCACCATAAGCACCGCGAAGGTGAAGGATATGAGCCGGATGTTCAACTACTGCAAAAGCGTGGAGGAGATCGATCTGTCCATGTTCGATACCGCGAAGGTAGAGACCATGGAGGATATGTTCAGGAGCTGCTATCTGCTGGAGGAGCTGGATCTCACCGGCTTCGACACCGGAAAGGTGGAGAATTTCCGCAACATGTTCTACAGCTGTGAGGGGCTTGATACGCTGGACCTCTCCGCCTTTGACACCGGGCGCGCCCAGACCATGCAGGGCATGTTCAGCTACTGCAGCAGGCTGGAGGAGCTGGATGTGAGCTCCTTCAATACCGCGAAGGTGACGAATATGTCCGAGATGTTTGCTCACTGCGGCAGGCTGGAAGCGCTGGATGTCAGCACGTTCGATACCGGGAAGACGGAGAACATGAATTATATGTTCTATGACTGCGGCGCGCTGGAGAGCCTGGATCTCTCAGCCTGGTCAACGCCGAAGCTGACAGGCATTTACCAGATGTTCGTCAACTGCACAAACCTGGAGGAAGTCAATCTTGCCGGGCTGAATACCGCGGATGTAACGGATTTCAGCAGCCTCTTCTCCGGCTGCAGCAGCCTCCCCTCGGTGGATCTGTCGGTCCTTGATACCGCAAAGGCGGAAACGATGTACGGTATGTTCTCCGGCTGCAGCAGCCTGGAAAGCGCCGTTCTGACAGGCCTTTCCACACCGGTGCTGAAGGATATGAGCTATATGTTCCAGAACTGCGGCTCACTTGAGAGCGTTGACCTCTCAGGGCTGGATACCAGAACCCTGCAGTATATCAATAATATGTTCCAGAACTGCAGCAATCTCACGGAGATTAAGCTGGAGGGCTTCAACACCAAGAGTGTTACCAATCTGTACGCCATGTTCTCCGGCTGTACGTCTCTTGAGACGATTGACCTTACCGGTTTTGATACCTGGCAGGTGACATCCCTCGAGAGTCTGTTTGACGGCTGCACATCCCTTACGGAGATTGACCTTTCCGGCTTTGACACCTCCAAGGTGGAGAACATGTGCTATATCTTCCGGGGCTGCGAAAACCTTGCCTCGATCGACGTGAGCGGTTTCTATACCTGGAATGTCACCCGCATGTACGGCATGTTTGACGGCTGTGAGAGCGTGGAGACGCTTGATTTAAGCTCCTTCGATATCACCAATGTGACGGATCTGGATTATTTCTTCCGCAACTGCCGCAGCCTTACCGGGCTGAACCTCGGCAGCTTCAATACCAAAAACGTCACCCGCATGGCCGCCATGTTTGAGAGCTGCAGCGGCCTGACACAGCTGGATCTTTCGACCTTTGACCTGCGCAACTGTACGGAGATGGGCAATATGTTCAATGCGGCCAGCTCGCTTGAGCAGATCAGTATCCCGCTGAACGTGAAGGCCGACCAGAGCGTGGCCCTGCCCGGCACCTTCGTGGACGCCAGCGGCAATGAGTACACCGCCCTTCCGACCCAGCAGACGGAGGGCTTCACAATCAACCGGAAATAATCTTATCCGCACAGAGTGCCTGTCGGCACTGTCCCCGGGAAGTTGTACCGGAGACAGTGCCGGCTTTTTCTGTCATACGGCAGATCCGGTTCCGGACAGGAACATGTAAAAAATTGCCGGACCTTACGAAACTTTTTACGGCATTTTTTGCAAAGAATCGTATGTACTTCAGAAGCAATAAGGCATTCTGAAGACTGTTTTGTATAATTAATTTAAACGTTGACAGCCCATAATTTCTCATGTCGCAAATAAAAGCGCTTTATATTGATTTTAGATCCTGTATATAATTCCATTGCCAAGGCTTCTCCCGTCAGCTACAATACAACCGGAATATGTAACTGTTCAGAGCCAGCTGTTTTCGCCGTTTCTGGAGTCTGGCCCGGAACAGTTGACGGAAAATAAATTGTTCGCACAGTCTGCCCCGCACTCGGCGGGTGTCCTCACGACGCTTCCCTGATAAAGAAAGGAGATGCGCCATGAACATTTCATTTACGATTGTGTTCATTGTTCTGGCTATTCTGCTTGCGGTTTTCGACTTTGTCATCGCACGAAAGGCGTATTATTCCGATGGTGAAACGGGACAGCATCTGGGTATCGCGGCGTTTTTTGCCGGAGTGGTAACGGTCTCTTATTTCCTGAGTACCGTGGTGAAACCGCCAAAGCTGATGTCCCTGTTTTCGAGTATCTATTTCCTTTCCATTGACTGGATGCTTACCGCCCTTGTCCGCTTTGTTTATCGTTTCACAAAATTTCATCTTCAGAAAAGCGCAAAAATTATTCTCTTCTCGGTCATTTCCTATGCGGTTTTCGATACCTTTGTACTTCTTGCAAACATCTTCAGCGGCTGTGTGGTTGAGTATGTTTCGAAGCCGTCCCCGGTGGGCGAGCTGATTTCCTACAGCTATGTCATGAAGCCGCTCTATATCATGCATCTCATTTTTACCTATTCCCTGGTTATTATTGTCCTGACAATACTGATCATCAAGCTGATTAGGACACCCCATCAGTACAGAAACCAGTACTCTTTCATTATCATGGCTATCGCGGTAGTCGTGGCCGTCAATGCGGCATTCCTGTTTCTTGACAATAAATCCCTCATTGCTCAGCTGGATTTCTCCATCTTCGGTTACAGCCTCGGACTGATCCTCTGCTACTGGGGGGCTTTCTCCTACCGGCATAAAAATATGATGGAGTCCCTCTCCATGACAATTTTCCAGAATATCGGGCAGGGCATTGTTCTGTTTGACCATATGAACGAGCTGGTGATGAACAACCGGAAGGCGGAGCAGCTGCTGCCGGATATTCATTTTGAGGAAGGCATGACGGGAGACGAGTTTGCCGGGGCGTGCTCCATCAATCTTGCCGGGAACAGGGACCGCTATACGATGCATTCCGATGACCGTGAATCCAGCAGGAAACCGCTGCGCGTGGACTACAGCCGCCTGAAGGATGTGCGCGGACGCACCATCGGCAACCTCTATGTGCTGACCGATGAGACCGAGGAGACGGATCCCATCACCGGTTTTCCGAGGGTTCAGGCTTTCAGGCGCTATGCCTTCGAGAATATGTCTTCCTTCGAGCATCCCATCGCGGCAGCCGTGGTGGATATTGCCGGCCTGGGACAGATAAACCGTGTTTTCGGGCGGGAGGTCGGCGACCAGCGCATCCGCATTCTGGCGAGAAGCTTACAGCGCAGGCTCCCGAAGGATACGCTTTATGTGCGGGGACACGAAGCACACCTGGTTGCGGTATGCCGCGGGATGCATGAAAACGAGCTCAAGGAGATCCTGGAAGAAATTCAGAAGGAGGATTCCGGAAACATCATCTTCGGCATCAGCGAGACCATCGAGACCGGCGCGGCCAGCCGCAACGTGCTCGAAACCATTGAGACGGCGAGCCGCTCCCTGCAGATCAAAAAGCTTTTAAGCAGCAAATCCTTCCATTCCCAGACGCTCACCTCCCTGGTCCGCGCCCTGCAGGAATCGGATTCGGACACGGAAGCCCATGTAAAGCGCACGCAGAAGATGGGCGTGGAGCTGGGAAGGCGCATCGGCCTCTCCGACGCGCAGATGGCGGACCTGCAGCTGCTCTGCCTTCTGCATGATATCGGCAAGATCGGCATTCCCCTGGAGATCCTCAACAAGCCCGGAAAGCTGACCGAGCAGGAATGGATGGTGCTGCGCACCCATCCGGAGAAGGGATACCAGATTGCCATGAGCTCGGAAGAACTGAAGAATATCGCACCGATGATCCTTTATCATCATGAGCGCTGGGACGGCAGGGGATACCCGGAAAAGCTCTCCGGAGCCAACATTCCCATCCTCAGCCGGATTATCAGCATTGTGGACAGCTACGATGCCATGGTCAATAACCGCAGCTACCGCACGGCGCTCACCCCGGAACAGGCGCAGGAGGAAATCCGCAGGTGTGCCGGCAGCCAGTTCGACCCGCATCTCGCTGAGGAATTCCTGAGAATGCTGGAGGATAATCCGGAAATAGCCCTGGGGGAGAAAACGGGCGGCAGTGAGGTGCGCGTGTATATCCCGGGTAAAGTTTCACCGGATGTGATCGGCAATACCTTTGCGATTCCCTACAGCCGTTATGTACTGGATCTGGACGATACCATCATTGAGGTAGACGAACGCTTCACGGATATTACCGGCTACAGCAGGGACGAGGTGCTCGGCAGAATGACGCAGTTCGACCTGATTCCGACGCAGGACCGCGGCTATTATATGCTGCAGGTCAACAACGCTTTCTCCCATGGCAACATTGCCTACCTGAAGCATGAGATACAGCGGAAGGATCAGACGAAAATCTGGGTGGTCTGCTACGGGAAGCGTTATTATGATTCCGCGGAAAAGGCCTTCCGCAGTGAGATCCTCATTTTCCGTACCACCGGCGGGGAGGCGGAATAGGCGGGCATGCCGCAACTTCAGAAATGGCACAGGAAAGGGGTTGTTCTTCATTATCACGGCCTTTAGCACAGCGGCAGGGGATGCCTTCAGGCTTCCCCCTGCCGCTGTTTTTGTTTTTAGCGGCTGTAAAACCTGTCACAGGCCTCGGATATTTGACAGACAAAAGCAGCCGGAGACTGCAGATGTCCGCCCGTGGAATCGGGCGGTTGTTTACGTCGTTGCCATTCACGGCCGGTCTGCGGCTTGTGGGTGGGGGGCCGTGAACAGGAACGAACAGTCACGCATATTATGAAAAAGTACTTGCATTTTTCTACGAGTTAGTTTAATATAACAAGTGCAGGTTAGAAAAACCTAATATCAGAAAGCAAAGACTAATCGCCCATATAGGTCTGCAACCGGCGGGAAAGAGGAAAATGAACATGAAAAGATTCGGCATGCTGCTCTGCGCCATGCTTGTAGTGCTGGCAGCGGTATTCGCGCCGGTTTCGGTGCTGCCTGCGTCTGCTGACGAGGCATACTTCCTGAGATGGGATGAGTATAAAGAAGCAAAGGGCATCGGCTCCTGGAATTACAATGACATTGCCGACGCCATCGAAAGCGTGGCGGATCATGCGCTTGAGCTTTATGGCGCGGGCAGCCTGGATGAGGCCTACGATTTTGCCAAGGCCACTTACTGGGGCTATTACGAGACCACGGGCTTTGAGCGGAATACGATGAATTATATATCCGGAGCCCGTGTCAGCGAGGTAGAGCTTGCCTTCTCTTCGCTGCGCAAGGCCGTAAAAAAGGACAAGGGCACTGCGGCGGTGCAGGAGGCGGCTGATCATCTGATGGAGCTTCTGCGGACCGACGCGATGATCTTAAGCCCCGACAGCTCCGCAGCGGCGGCGGAAGCCTCCGAACGGCTGACGCCGGATGCGCTTCCGGAATATTTCCTGGCGTGGGAGGATTATCAGGCGGCTTACGGTGTGACCTCCTGGAATTACAATGACCTGGCACAGGCTATTGACGGAGTGGCAAACCATGCGCTGGAGCTGTATAAAGAGGGCAGCCTGGATGAGGCCTACGATTTTGCCAAGGCTACCTACTGGGGCTATTATGAAACCTCGGGCTTTGAGCGCAACACGATGAATTATATATCCGGAGCCCGCGTCAGCGAGGTGGAGCTTGCCTTCTCCACACTGCGCAAGGCCGTCAAGAAGGACAAGGGCGCCGAGGCGGTGCAGGAGGCTGCGGATCATCTTACGGAAATGCTTTATGCGGATGCACAGGTCCTGAGCCCCGGCGAGGGAATTGCCGTCCTGAATACCGGCGGAAGCGGGGAAGCCCCGGCTGCGGAAAATGCTAATCCGGCCTCCTCGGCCACGGGTATAGCGGTATTCCTCGGAAGCTTCGGAATCATTCTGAGAGAAGGCCTTGAGGCTATCCTGATCGTCGGCGCCATTATCGCCTACCTGGTGAAGGCGGGAAACAAAAAGGGTGTCCTCTCCGTTTACATCGGCTCCGCCTTTGCGGTGGTCTGCAGCTTTATCATGGCGGGAATCCTGAATTACCTGCTCTCAAAGAGCGCGGAATACCACATGAGCCAGGAGGTTATTGAGGGCATTGCGGCGCTTACTGCCGTGGCGGTCCTGTTCTATGTCAGCAACTGGATGGTTTCCAAAGCGGAATCCGCCTCCTGGACCAGGTACATTGAAAGCAAGGCGGCATCCGGCGTTTCCCGCGGAAGCCTGCTGACCCTTGGCTTTACCGCCTGGCTGGCCGTGTTCCGTGAGGGCGCCGAGGTAATTCTCTTTTACCAGCCCATGCTTGCGGAGGACCGTCCGGATATGGTCTGGGCAGGCTTCGGCGTCGGTGTGGCTGCCCTGGTGGTTGTATTCCTCGCCATCCGTTTCCTCAGCGTAAAGATCCCGCTTAAGCCCTTCTTTATGGGTACCAGCATCCTGATGGCCATCATGTCCATCTCCTTCCTGGGCGCCGGCATCAAGGAGCTGATAGAGGGCGGCGTTTTCGATAATTTCGAATGGGTGATCAGCAGCCCGAGGTGGCTGAACTGGATTCCCTACAACGATGTACTGGATGTGCTCGGCATCTACCCGTTAGTCGGTACCATTGTACCGCAGCTGATCCTGCTGGCCATTACCGTCATCACCTTTGTGATCCATATCCGCAGGAGCAGACGCGATGCTGCGGAAGCGGCGTAAAGGAGCAGCTCGTCACTGTGACCGGCCTGACAGATTGATCGGACAGGCACGGCCGCGTGTGTCCGTGAAAACGGAATTTTCCTCAGGCCAAAAGCCATGAAGAGGATTCAAATATCATACGAAAAGGAGAAGCACAATGAGAAAGGCTATTGTTACCACACTTGCCCTGTCCGTTGCAGCAGTTGCGATTACAGGAAGCGCTTTTGCCTCCAGTCGTACCGGCAGCATCGTAAAGAACAACGAAGCCGCTGAGGAAGTGACCGAAGCTGAAGACGATAACCCGTCCGGCGGTTTCACCGAGTTCCCGATCTGGGAGGATGAGGAAATCGGATTCATGAACGTAAACGGCGTTTATTTCCAGCCGGTTCCCATGTCCAACGGAAATGAGAACTTTGAGGATTATGATCTTCACTTTGAGGCGGATATCGCCGCCCTGGAAAATGATCTCGGATACGGCCTCGGCGACTGGGTTCCGTACCTGACCATTGATTTCGAAATCATCGGTTCCGACGGTGAGGTTGCCGCGGAAGGAACCTTCATGCCCATGAGCGCGGACGACGGCCCGCATTACGGCGCCAACATCAAGCTTCCGGATGCGGACACCTATTCCGTTAAGCTTACCATCCACAGCCCGGAGGAGAACGGCTACCTGATCCATCTGGATGACACCACAGGCCCCGGAGGCACACTGGATGAGTACTTCGGCGACGGCCCGCTGGTTCTCGAGCTGGAGGATGTGTGGGATTACGCACCGCAGGAGTGGTAAATCGACATTCGGGAACTGTTGCGAATTGAGGTTACTGCTCAGCGTCAGACTCCGGAAATGGCGAAATACAGCCATTTCCGGAGCTGCGGCGTGCTCGCCGGATGCAAAACTGTGCGAAATCCCGGATTTCAGCCAGCTGAATCCGGGATTTCGCACGGTTTTGCATCCGGCTCTGAACAGCAACAAATTGAGTTCCTTACCGGCAAAGCAGGACGGCAGCCGGGCAGACGGGCAGGAGTGATGCTTCTGCCCCATTTGCGTGTGCGAAGCAATGAGCCATGCGGTAGAAAATGACAGCGCTGGCACGGGGAAGCTGCTTTTAAAGCTTACCCGGGACAGTGATGGCGTTTTCTACCATACGGCAGAGCCGTTCCAATC
>CAMOSC010000070.1 GCA_946624325.1 uncultured Clostridia bacterium | reverse complement strand
GTCTCACCGTGTCTCACCGTGTCTCACCGTGTCTCACCGTGTCTCACCGTGTCTCTCCGTGTCTCTCCGTGTCTCTCCGTGTCTCACAGCTCCCGCATGGTTCTGTAGCCCAGGTGATTCACCCTTGCGAAGCGCAGGAGCATGGTATAGTAGTCCAGGAAACGCCGCTCCTCACTCTTTTCCGTGGTTCCGTCACAGGCTATGAAGGTCTTGCCAAGATGCTCGTACAGCGACAGGAACACCTCCGTCTGATTCGAAGCCGCAGCACGGTTGGTCATGAATTCCGCGTTGTCCGAATTGATTAACAGCATCAGTGTCAGCGGCGGATCCGTCCTGAACGCCTCCCCGTTTATATCGAAATCCCGAAGAAGCGGGGCCATGCTCTGCGGGGTAAAGGTAAAGCCCGTAAACTCCGCCAGGAAATCCGCCTCCTTCGGAGTAATCTTATTATCCGCCGCCGACAGATACAGAATATACTTCAGCAGGTCCGCCTTAAAGCCCTCGCGGCTTGTCATATCCCTTCCCATGGTCTTTACGCCGACGCCCTTCTGATCCAGCTCATCCAGTGTCAGGTTAATCGACGCAACCAGCGTCCGCAGCGCTTCCTTTTTCTCCTCATGTGTCATACCGCTTCCCCTCCCTTTCCCGGCCTTAACGATGGCCTTCCGGCCGGATATGCTTTTGTTTTATCTTATCAGAAATTCCGCCTGAAAAAAAGAGGTTTTCTGATATTTTATCCGCTTTTGATCCGGCTTTGCCGGCGGCTGCATAAACCGCGGTCAACAGCTCCACAGCAGCTGTGGCAAAGCCGCCTGGCCTCACCGGCTCCAGCCATTATAAAGGGCAGGTGCCGCCGCCATGCCGGCAATTCCAAGCAGCCCGCAGATAATGCCCGGAATATACAGCTGCCAGCTCAGCACACAGGCAAGCCCCAGACCAAACAGCAGGCAGCTTGCAAGTCCCCACAGAACCGCCCGGATAACAGGCTTCAGCCCGGGTCTGCCGCCCTGCTCAGGGCCGGAAGAGACAGGCTGCCCTTTTTTTCTCTCCGGTGAAGTGTAGGTATAAACAAACGGTTTTTTCTCATTCATCGCAGTTCCCTCCGAAGCCGGACCGTAAAAACGCTGCCCTGTCCAATTCCGCTCTGAACGGAAATCTCCCCCCCGGTCAGGTCAATCACCCGTTTCACCAGAGCCAGCCCCAGCCCGTTTCCTTCCGCCGCGTGCGAGGTGTCTCCCTGGTAAAACTGGTCAAAGATATGCCTCCCGGTGGCCTCATCCATGCCGCAGCCGGTATCCCGGACCGTCACAAGGGCATCCCCTCCGTCCGTCGATACGCCTACCGCAATCAGGCCCTTTTCGGGTGTAAATTTCACGGCGTTTGAAAGCAGGTTGTTCCAGACTAACGTCAGCAGCTCCGGATCCGCCATCACGAAAACCCGCTCGCCGATTTCCGCTTCCAGCCGGATGTCCTTCCGGGACATCGCCTCATCAAAGCCGAGGATACACTCGGTCACCTGCTCCCCCAGATCAAAGGATACGGGAGATGCCTGGATCTGCTGGTGATTCAGCTTACTGAGCCTCAGAATATTCGTGATCAGCTCCGTCATGCTCTGGACATTTTTATCAATGCCCTCCGCGTATTCCTGCCGCTCCTCTTCCGCAAGCCCCTGCTGCTTCAGCATAACCGCGTAATTCCGGATAACGGCCAGAGGGGTTTTCATCTCATGGGAGACATTGGAAACGAAATCCGTACGCAGGGTTTCGGTCTCCGAGAGCTCCGCGGCCATGCGGTTGATATCCTCCGCGATGGCGCGGTAATCCGCACTGATGACAGGGAATTCTGCCGCATTGATACGGACCGAAAAATCGCCGGAGGTAATGCGGCCGGCCGCTTCACGGATATGCCGGACGGGTATATCCGCGGTAAAATGATGGAGCAGCCATTCTATAACGCAGCAGAAGAGACTTAACAGCAGGATATTCCCGAACACAAGCGGGGCGGCCTCCCGCACCGCCGCCTCCTCAAGGTCCATAAAGCTGAAAAAGAGCAGAAAGGAAGCGGTCACGACAAAACAGATCATCAAAAAAAACAGCGCATAGCGCCACAGTGCGAACAGACAGCTCTCGCGCTTCACAGAATCACCGCCTTATACCCCAGGCCGCGCACGGTCTGGATTTCGAAGGATGAACAGCAGGAAAGCTTGTCCCGCAGCTTGGTCATGTAAACATCCACCGTCCGCAGGGTGGAGGAGGAATCCGCGTCCCAGAACTCATCCATCAGCTGGGCCCTGGTAAAGGTTTTCTTCGGATAGGACAGCAGCTTGAACAGGATGTTGAATTCCCGCACCGTCAGGCTGATCTCCTCCCCGTCCACACTGCAGGAGCGTTCATCCGCATCCAGCACCAGCGTGCCCACCTCCAGCCTGTGGCTTTCCGCGATCTTTGACCGCCTGAGCAGCGCGCCAACCCGCAGCACCAGTTCCTCCAGGTCTACGGGCTTGACCATGTAGTCGTCCGCCCCAAGCTGAAAGCCCTGCCGCTTTGCGGCAAAATCATCCCGGGCCGTCATAAACAGAATCGGAATGTCCCGGCTGTTCTCCCGGACCGTTCCGGCAAATTCAAAACCGTCCATTCCGGGCATCATAATATCCGAAATGACCAGGTCATACAGATTATTGTACATGGCATTAAATGCTTCATTTGCCGACAGGCAGCCGGTCGTCTCATATCCGTTCCCGGACAGGTAAGCGCACACCTGCCGGTTCAGCTCGGCATCATCCTCCACAACCAGAATCCTGAACATAAAAATCCCCCCTTCTTATTCACCAGCAGTATAACACAGTATAGCATACCTTTTGTTAAAATGCTGTTAATGAATTCAAAAAGGGGGGGATTTTAAACAGATATTTCAGGCGATCTTGCCCGTCTGCTTCAGCCAGCTGATCTCATCCCGGATCGTCTCACGGTATGAACGGGTATGATAGCCCAGCTCCCGCTCGGCCTTGCCGGAATCAAAGCGGTTATTCCTTGCCAGATTGTATACGGAGAAACGCGTCATCAGGGGCTTTTCGCCCTTCTTCCTTGCCTTTTTCTCCATCATGCCGCCCATCAGGTTCGCCGCCCAGATCGGGAGGAACGCCTTTACAGGCTTGCAGCCCGCCTCATCGCTGACCATGCGGGAGAAATCCTTAAAGGATACCGGCTCATTGGCCAGGATATAGCACTCTCCGGCTTCTCCGCGGTCTGCCGCGGCAATGGTTCCGGCCGCCAGGTCCCGCACATCGCACAGGTTAAAGGAGCCGTCAATACCCGCGGGCATCTGGCCATTGATGATTTTAATCAGCGTGCCGGTTGTCTCGCCTACCGCATAGTCCTCCGGCCCCATAATGCCGCTCGGGTGGACAATACAGGCATTCAGTCCCTGTCCATGAACCGCATCCAGCACAGCCTGGCTCGCCATCGCCTTGCTGCGGCTGTAGCAGCCGACCACCTCGTCCGGGTCAAAATATCCGACCTCCTTTATGACTCTGCCGCCATCCGCTTCCGGAATGGCACCGGTGGAGGAGCAGTACACCAGCTTACGGCATTCCGGATGGGAAAGGCAGAGCCGGATGATATTCTTTGTTCCGTCCACATTCACTTCCATCACCTTCGAGGAATACTCCGGATTTACCGAAACAATGCTGGCAATGTGCAGCACAATGGTTTCCGTTCCTTCCTCCACAGAAAAAAAACGCTCCAGGGAAGCCATATCGGTCAGGTCACCCTCCACAATCTCCGCTTCCTCCGGGATATATTTTCTTGCCGGATCACCGGGCAGCACAAACGCGCGGACCCGTTCTCCCCGCTCAAGCAGCTGGCGGCACACCGTACCTCCCAGAAAACCCGCGGCTCCGGTTACCAGATACATTGTATTGCTCTTCATAATTCAAATCCTCCTTATATTTTACGGCCCTTTTCTGAACCCTGCTCCGAAACGGGTTAAAAGGGACCGCTCCGGAGTTGTGTATTTTCTGTCTTAGGGAAACGCTGATTTGAACGTTTCCTTAGTTTCAGCTCTCAGCTGACATGCACATAATAATTCATTCTTGTTAGCGTTCTGTTCAGGTTTTGTTAGCATTTTGTTAATCAGAAATAAACTGCATATGTCCGAGCACCCGTGACTCGGCGCGATACTGCCCCGGCTCTTCGCTTCCCAGCGGAGGGGCTGCATATGTCCGAGCGCGCCTGTGACGAGCCGCGGTACTGCTTAGGGCGTAAAAGGGCGCTCCCCTTACGGGAAAGCCATTCGATAGCCTGACCTTTTACGCCCTTAGCAGTTCCCGGCGAAGGAACGAAGCCCGAGGACATATGCAGCCCCGCAGCGTGACTTTCGCGCAGATGATGAACTGCCCCGGCTCTTCGCTTCCCCGCAGCGTGCCATTCGCCGTAATGAAAAACCACCAAAAGTTAGTATAAACTAACACAATAAAACCGCACAGAAGCCCCGCATTTGACAAAAATAGCCAAAAAACAGAGCCCGCGAAGCCCCTTCGCGGCCTTTTTTGCATTGACACCAAAATGAATGTCATGTATAATTTCAGTAGCATGCCGGCACCCGGAAAATGCCGAAAAACACCGCATTGCCAAAGGATTTTGGCATGCACTTCCCAACCATATGGAGGAAACAGATGAAGAAAAAACCAAGCAGAGTTCCCTTTAAGGGAACCGAAGAACAGGCGGCAAGACTGCGCCAGGTCATTGACGAAAACAAGCACGATTCCAGCAATCTCATGGTCGTTATGCAGAAGGCCCAGGATATCTACGGCTACATTCCCTACGAAGTCCAGCAGATGATCGCGGACGGCATGGGCGTGCCCTTTGAAAAGGTCTACGGCGTAGCCACCTTCTATGCACAGTTTGCCCTTTCTCCCAAGGGCAAGTACAACATCTCCGTGTGCCTCGGAACGGCCTGCTATGTTAAAGGCGCGGGAGAAATCTTCCAGGCCCTTCAGGACAAGCTCGGCATCGGCCCCGATGAGTGCACCGCGGACGAGAAATTCTCGCTCCAGGCGGCACGCTGCGTGGGTGCCTGCGGACTCGCTCCCGTATTCCTGGTCAACGACGACGTATACGGCAGAGCCACTGTAGACGACATCGACAAAATCCTTGCCAAATACAACTGATCGGGAGGCTGTCCATGACAATCCGTACACTGAAAGAATACCTCGATGCGGACGTGCTCTGCGGCGAGGAGGAGCTTGACCGGGAAGTCCATTCCGCCTTCGGCTGCGATATGATGAGCGACGTGCTCGCCTACGCCAAGGATCAGGCGGTCCTGCTCACGGGGCTGATCAATCCCCAGGTGGTGCGTACCGCTGAGATGATGGACATGGCGTGCATCGTATTCGTACGTTCCAAGAGGCCCAACGAAGCCATCCTGACGCTGGCGGAGGGAGCGGGCATCGTCGTGCTGGCAACAAACCTTCGGATGTATGAATCCTGCGGAAGGCTGTTTATGAACGGCCTGCAGGGATAAGGAGCGCCTATGCCTGAACCTTTGGTATTCCACTTCGATGTGGACGGAAATGATTTCACTTCCGCCGGGACCGCGTCAGTCACCGTCAAGAAAAACCTGCGGCAGCTGGGCCTCCCGTCAGAAGTCATCAAGAAGCTCTCCATCGCCATGTATGAGGGCGAAATCAACATGGTCATCCACGCCGACGGCGGCACGGCCGACGTTATCGTAGGCGAGAGTTATATCGACATCATTCTCGCCGACCACGGCCCGGGCATCCCCAACGTGGAGCTCGCCATGCAGGAAGGCTATTCAACGGCCACCGCCCAGATTCACTCCCTGGGCTTCGGAGCAGGCATGGGCCTGCCCAATATGAAGCGTTATTCCGATGAGATGACCATCGATACCAGGCTGAACGAGGGCACCACGGTCAAAATGCGAATTTATCTGTAAAAAATAACCCATGCGCAATCCGCCGAAACGCTTTCTGCGCATCAACACAAGGAGACATATTTTGCCCATGGCTGCGTTTTTTGCAGGCATGGCTGCAAAATAGTCATCCGCAGCCGTTCAGTCAAAGTACAAAACTTCGTATAGTGAGGAGGGGGCATGGAATCCTATGAACATTCGGTCCTGCTGGACCGCCAGAAGTGCACCGGCTGTACCACCTGTCTCCACCACTGCCCCACGGAAGCCATCCGCATTATAAACGGCCATGCCGTTATCAGCCAGAACCGCTGCATCGACTGCGGCGAATGCATCCGCAGGTGCCCGCACAACGCCAAGCGGGCCGTCAGCAGCCCCCTGGAAGCCATGGACCGTTTCCGCTACAAGATCGCGCTTCCCGCTCCGAGCCTCTACGGACAGTTCAACAACATGGACGATGTCGACTACATCCTCAACGGCCTGCTCAGGCTCGGTTTTGACGACGTATTCGAGGTATCCAAGGCTGCGGAGCTGGTAACAGCCTATACCAGGCAGTACATGAAGGCCGAAAATCTGCCCGTGCCGCTCATCAGTTCTGCCTGTCCGGTCATTCTCAGGCTCATCTCCCTGATGTACCCCATGCTGGAGGACAACGTCCTGCACCTGCTCCCGCCTATGGAGGTGGCGGCGCAGCTTGCCAGGGAACGGGCACTGAAACAGCATCCCGAGCTGAAGCCGGAGGACATCGGCGTCTGTTTTATTTCGCCCTGTCCCTCCAAGGTCAGCTACGTGAGAAACAATTTCGGCGGCTACAAGAGCCAGGTTGACGAAGTGGTCGCCATGAACGATATCTACTTCCGCCTGCTGGATATCATGAAGCGGGAAGACAAAATGCTCTCCCTCTCGGATTCCGGCATGAGCGGGATCAGCTGGGCGGAGAGCGGCGGCGAATCCACCGCGCTCTTAAACGAAGGGTATCTGGCCGCGGACGGTATTGACAACGTCTGCAAGGTACTCGAGGAGATCGACAACGGCACCATCCAGCATGTCTCCTTCGTGGAGCTGAACGCCTGCCCGGCAGGCTGTGTCGGCGGTGTGCTGACGGTGCAGAACCCGTATATCGCAAAAGCGCGTCTGCGCTCCATCGGCCGCTATCTTCCTCTTGCGCTCAATTTTCCGCCGGCCGGGACGGACGGTATTCCGAAGCAGTATCTCTTCGGGGATATGCCTTCCTACATACCTGCGGCCAGGCTCTCGGAAAGCTACATTGAGTCCATCCGCATGATGGGCGAAATCGAGCGTCTCCGCAGCACCCTTCCGGGCATCGACTGCGGGGCCTGCGGCGCCCCGACCTGCCGGGCTCACGCGGAGGATGCGGTCCGCCAGGGAATAAAGACTGTCAGCTGCCCGCTGCAGCAGACCGGACAGAGGGAGGAAAAGCCATGACGGTTTCTGAATTAACGCAAAACGGTCTCACCGCCCTCACCCTTCCGGACGGAGACCGCAGCATTGAAGGCGTCTATATGGGTGACCTGCTCAGCTGGGTTATGGGCAACGCCTCGACGGACAACGCCTGGATCACCATCATGTCCAATTTAAACGTTGTTGCCGTCGCCGTCCTGACGGACGTCTCCTGCGTCATCCTCGCCGAGGGTGTGGAGCTTCCCGCGGACGTAAAAGCCCAGGCCGAAGCGAAGGGCGTCAATATTCTGACAAGCGAGCTGCCCTCCTACGAAACGGCGGTAAAGCTTTACGAGTTATTACGATGAGCAGCTACACCTACGATCTGCACGTCCATTCCTGCCTGTCCCCCTGTGCGGACAACGAAAACACGCCGAACAACCTGGCAGGCATGGCTTATCTGAACAATATCCGCCTTATGGCGCTGACGGATCACAACAGCTGCCGCAACTGTCCGGCCTTTTTTGAAGCGGCCAGGCGCTACGGCATTGTTCCCGTCCCGGGCATGGAGCTGACCACCTCGGAGGATATCCATGTGGTCTGCCTCTTTGAAACCCTGGAGGATGCGCTGGCATTCAACGATGAGGTGGATATGCACCGGATGCGCATCCCCAACCGGAAGGACATCTTCGGCGACCAGCTGATCATGAACGGGCAGGATGAGGTGATCGCCGAGGAAGAGGATTTTCTCACCAACGCTACGGATATCTCCTACGACGAGGTTCCGGAGCTTGTGGACCGCTTCAACGGCGTCTGCTATCCCGCCCACATCGACCGGGAGGCCAACAGCGTCACCGCCATCCTGGGCACGGTGCCCGCAGAACCGGTTTACCCCGCGGCGGAGGTGCATTTTGCCGGAAACGCAGCGGACTGCATCCGGAAGTACGGCCTGGAGGGCAAACGCATCATCGTCAGCTCCGACGCGCATTATCTCACGGATCTGCGCGAGGAAAACCAGGAGATTGAGATTCCGGATGAGCCCTACTCCTCCGCCCTGGTACGGAAAAACCTGATCCGCATCATTAAGGGGGAAGCGGTTTAGAATTTATGATGCCGGTACTGTGCAGCAACCGGAAAATCACAATCAACGGAGAAGGTCAAATGAAGGAGTTATCCCTGAACATTCTGGACATTACCGAGAATTCCGTAAAAGCCGGAGCGGCGCTTACGCAGATCCTCATCGACGAGGATGCTTCGACGCTGCTGCTCACCATTGCCGACAACGGTTCCGGTATGACAAAAGAGGTGCTGCAGGGCGTAACGGATCCCTTCTATACCACACGGACCACCCGTTCAGTGGGCATGGGGCTGCCGCTTCTGAAGCTTGCGGCAGAGCAGACGGATGGCTGGATGAAGGTTGAATCCATCCACATATCCGACGATCCGGAAAACCACGGCACGAAGGTGGAAGCCCTTTTCCATAAAGACCATATTGATTTCACACCGCTCGGCGACGTGGTCTCCACACTGCTGACCCTGATCCAGGGCCATCCGGACACGGATTTCCTGTTCCGGCACAGCATAAGGGGCGGCGAAAAGGAAGTTGAAGTCCATATGGATACCCGTGAGCTGAGGGAGGCCCTTGACGACGTCCCCCTCAACGAATATGAAGTAATCAAATGGATCGAAGAATACCTGAACGAACAGTATAACGGTCCTGAAGATGCAGAAGAATAAGGAACTGTACGAAAATAACTCAGACAAGCATATTTCCAAAAGTTATTGATCGACAGTTCCCAAGCATTTGGGAAGTTTCCCTGACCAGTAAAACCAGGAGGTATAAGGTATGAAGTCTTTGGCGGAGCTCCAGAAGATCAAAGCCAACATGAAGCAGAGAATTGTCCTGCGCGAGGGCTCGGGCGACATCCGTGTTGTCGTTGGTATGGCTACCTGCGGCATCGCGGCCGGTGCAAGGCCGGTTCTGAACGAACTCGTGAAGGATGTCAGCGAGGAAGGGCTCTCGGAGAAGGTAACCGTCTCCCAGACCGGATGCATCGGCATCTGCCAGTACGAGCCGGTTGTCGAGGTTTTCGAAGCGGGCAAGGAAAAGGTAACCTACGTGAAGATGACGGCCGAAAAGGCTAAAGAGATCGTCGAGAAGCATCTGAAGGGCGGACAGGTCGTTGAGGAATACACGATCGGCGCATATCAGTCTTAAGGGAGGTACAGATCTATGGTAAGATCACAGGTTCTTATCTGCGGCGGTACCGGCTGTGTCTCTTCCGGCAGCCAGAAAGTCCGCGAGGAATTCGAAAAGCAGCTTGAGTTAAACGGCCTTCAGGATGAAATCAAGCTCGTGCGGACCGGATGCTTCGGCCTCTGCTCCCTCGGCCCCATCGTTATCGTTTATCCGGACGGCACCTTCTACAGCCGCGTTACACCGGACGACGTGGCGGAAATCGTTTCCGAGCATCTCCTGAAGGGACGCCCGGTAGAGCGCCTCATCTATGCCGATACCGGCGAAGCGGAAGAGACGCAGACTAAGATTGAAACCGCCCTGTCCGAGACCAAATTCTATAAGTCCCAGAAGCGTGTGGCGCTTCGCAACTGCGGCGTCATCGATCCCGAAAACATTGACGAGTACATCGCCATGGACGGCTATGCCGCCCTCGGCAAGGTGCTTACCGAGATGACCCCCGAGGAAGTCATCAAGGTGGTCACCGACTCCGGCCTTCGCGGCAGGGGCGGCGCCGGCTTCCCGACCGGACGCAAATGGGGGCTCTGCGCACCCAACAAGGCCCCTCAGAAGTATGTCGTCTGCAACGCCGATGAGGGCGATCCCGGCGCATTCATGGACCGTTCCGTCCTGGAAGGCGATCCCCACTGCATTATCGAGGCCATGGCCATTGCCGGCTATGCCATCGGCGCCACCAAGGGCTATGTCTATGTCCGTGCCGAGTATCCCATCGCCGTCAAGCGTCTGGGCATTGCCATCGCGCAGGCGAGGGAGTACGGGCTCCTTGGCGAGAATATCTTTGATTCCGGCTTTAATTTCGATCTTCAGATCCGTCTTGGCGCAGGCGCCTTCGTCTGCGGCGAGGAGACTGCGCTGATGCACTCCATCGAGGGACAGCGCGGCGACCCGCGGCCCCGTCCGCCGTATCCGGCAGTGCGCGGCCTCTATGACTCCCCCACCGTTGAAAACAACGTGGAAACCTTCGCGAACATTCCGCAGATCATCTTAAACGGCGCCGAATGGTTCGCCTCCATGGGTACCGAGAAATCCAAGGGCACCAAGGTCTTCGCCCTGGGCGGAAAGATCAACAATACCGGTCTTGTGGAAATTCCCATGGGCACGACGCTCCGCGAGATCATCGAGGATATCGGCGGCGGCATCCCCAACGGCAAGAAGTTCAAGGCTGCCCAGACCGGCGGTCCCTCCGGCGGATGTATCCCGGAGAGCCTCATCGACACGCCCATCGATTATGACAACCTCACCGCCATCGGCTGCATGATGGGCTCCGGCGGTCTGATCGTCATGGACGAGGACACCTGCATGGTGGATATCGCGAAGTTCTTCCTGGACTTCACGGTTGACGAGTCCTGCGGTAAATGTACGCCCTGCCGCGTCGGCATGAAGCGCCTGAAGGAAATGCTCGAGAAGATCACCGACGGCAGAGGAACCCTTGAGGACCTCGACAAGCTGGAGGAGCTCTGCCTCTACATCAAGCAGAATTCCCTCTGCGGACTGGGCCAGACCGCTCCGAACCCGGTACTCGCTACGCTGAAGTTCTTCCGCGACGAATATGTGGCGCACGTTGTCGAGAAGCGCTGCCCCGCAGGCGTCTGCAAGAACCTGCTCACCTACACCATCGACAAAGACAAGTGCATCGGCTGCGGTCTCTGCGCAAAGGCATGTCCTGCGGACGCCATTACCCGCACGGACTACATCGCGCCCGGACACAAGCTCGCATCCTTTGCGATCAATAAGGATAAGTGCGTCAAGTGCGGCGCCTGCATAGCAAGCTGCAAGAAGATCAAAGCCATCAGCAAGCGATAAGAAAGGAGCCTGATAAGAATGGATAAAATGATTCATTTAACGATTAATGGTATTCCTGTCAGCGTTCCGCAGAATACTACCGTTCTCGAGGCGGCACGCCTCTCCGGCGTGGAGATCCCCACGCTGTGCTACATGAAGGATAAAAACGAGATCGGCGCCTGCCGTATCTGCGTTGTCGAGGTAAACGAAGGCCGCGGCTTCCGCATTGTCACCTCCTGCGTATATCCCGTTTCCGAGGGCATGCAGGTGCTGACCAACAGCGCGAAGATCCAGAAGGCCCGCAAGACCACCCTGGAGCTGATCCTCTCCACCCACAACAAGGAATGCCTCTCCTGCGTCCGCTCCACCACCTGCGAGCTGCAGAAGCTCTGCCGCGAGTACGGCACCGATGAGCACGCCTTCGAGGGCTTCCGCCCCACCTACGAGCTGGATACCTCCGCTGCCCACCTGGTACGCGACAACAACAAGTGTATCCTCTGCCGCCGCTGCGTGGCAGCCTGCGAGGAGCAGTTTGTAGCTGTTCTGGGCCCGAATGACCGCGGTATCGACACCAATATCGGCTCCGCTTTCAACCTGCCCCTGGCGAACACCAGCTGCATCTCCTGCGGACAGTGTACCGTGGTATGCCCCACCGGCGCCCTCACCGAGAAGGACGACACCGGCAAGGTATGGGCGGCGCTTGCGGATCCCACCAAGAAGGTCATCGTTCAGACCGCTCCGGCTATCCGCGCAACCCTCGGCGAGTGCTTCGGCATGGAGCCCGGAACCAACGTGGAAGGCAAGATGGCTGCGGCTCTCAGACGCCTGGGCTTCTATAAGGTATTTGACACCGACGCCGGCGCGGACCTCACCATCGTGGAGGAGGCCAATGAGCTGGTTGAGCGTGTGAAGGGCGGCGGCGTGCTTCCCATGATCACCTCCTGCTCACCGGGCTGGGTGAAATTCTGCGAAACCTACTACTCCGACCTGATCCCGCACCTGTCCACCTGCAAGTCTCCTCACGAGATGCTGGGTGCCGTGATCAAGACCTACTGGGCAAAGAAGGAAGGCATCGATCCGAAGGATATCTTTGTGGTCTCCGTAATGCCCTGCACCGCGAAGAAATTCGAGATCACCCGTGACGATGAGAACGCCTCCGGATATCCGGATGTGGACGTTGTCATCACCACCAGGGAGCTTGGCCGCATGATCGACCGCGCGGGCATCCGCTTTACGCTCCTGCCCGATGAGGAGTTTGACAGCCCGCTGTCCGAGGATACCGGCGCAGCCGTCATCTTCGGTGCAACCGGCGGCGTTATGGAGGCTGCCCTCCGTACCGCAAATGACTGGCTCACCGGCAAGGAAAATGCCGAGGTAGACTATACAGCCGTCCGCGGTACCGCAGGCCTGAAGGAAGCCGAGGCTGACTTCGCGGGCACGAAGATCAAGGTTGCGGTTGCATCCGGCGCCGCGGCTGCAAAGGTTGTCATGGACAAGCTTGCGGCAGGCAATCCGGAAGGCTGGACCTTTATCGAGATTATGGGATGTCCCGGCGGCTGCGTGAACGGCGGCGGGCAGCCCTATCAGCCGCAGTACATCCGCGATACCGTGGATCTCAAGGCCATCCGCGCGAAGGCCCTCTACGATCAGGACCGCGGCATGACGCTGCGCAAGTCCCACGAATCTCCGTTTATCAAGGCGCTCTACAGCGAGTGGTATACCGAGGGCTTCGGAAAGGGCGAGGCGCATCACGCACTGCATACCTCTTATGTGGCACGTCCGAAGTACGTTCAGCAGTAATGAATTGCCTGTTCGGGCATGAATTTACCGGGGGAAGAAGCCTGCGCTTCTTCCCCCGGTTTTTGCGCGAAGCAAAGCTTCTCGCTGTACGTTAAAGCAGGGTGCAAAACGCTATCTGCGCCTTTTTCTGCACCGGCTCGTTGGGAACACCTCCCAAACCCAGAAATCACACT
>CAMOSC010000069.1 GCA_946624325.1 uncultured Clostridia bacterium | reverse complement strand
CCGTCGTCTCCGCCTCTGTACTCTCCTCCTCGGTAGTTTCCTCTTCAATCACCACCTGCACGGTTTTGATGCAATCGCTCACATGCCTGTGCTCCAGCAATTCCGGCAGGCCGCAGATACGATGCTCATACATGCCTTCAAGCACGCGGTTTCCATGCTCGTCCGTGGTATACCGGATCCACCCCATGGCCTCGGGGCTCTCCCCGTTCGGGCCCTTTTCGTAGCATTCTTCCGTATGGGTGTGCAGCTCCAGCTGCCCGCAGATTACCTGCTTCTCCGTGCGCCAGCATGCCTCACTGTGGGCATGGCTTCCCTCGCCCGCTTCCTTTCCGCAGATCAGCTGCTGTTCTTTTGCGTAGCAGCTCTCATCATGCGTATGCTCCTCCAGACCGCAGGTCAGCTGCAGCTCCGTTTGCTCTATGGTTGTATAGCAGTTCTCCGTATGATGATGGTAGTCGGTAACCTCTTCCTGTATCTCCTCCGTTACCTCGTAAGGCTCCTGCACCTCCACGAGCTCTATAACATCTTCCGTGATCTCCTCGCCGGTCTCCTCATCAATCCTGGTTACAGGATGGACTTCTTCCCTTGTCACGGTACGGTACTCGGTATGCGTTTCTACCCTTGTCTCGAAATGGCTGCCCTCCGCCGCACCTTCCTCCAGGCCGCAGGAGAGCACCTGCTCCGTACCGATGACCACGTTCTCATAGCAGAGTTCTGAATGGGTATGCTCTTCCTTGCCGCAGGTCAGTTCTCCCTGCACTTCCTCATAGCACTCTTCCGTATGGATGTGCCCCGGCGTTTCCTCTTTTTCGCATGCCAGATAACGGTAGTCCGCAAAGCAGGCTTCCGTATGTTTATGCTCCGCTATTTCCGGCAGAGTGCAGACCAGCACGCGCTTTGTCTGGTAATTACCGTTTTCATCCTTCAGCGCTTTTCCGGCCTCATCCGTCAGGATGACATTGCGGTAGCAGTCGTCATTGTGGACGTGAACCGCGTAGTCCGCCTTTCCGCAGATCAGGACCGCCTCTGTCCCGGTCTGGTTCCCTGAGGCATCATATACCGGCTGCTGCACGTAGCATTCCGGCGTATGACGGTGTACTTCAAAAGTACAGTCCAGGATGCGCTCGGTTCTGGTCATGGCCACCGCCGGAAGAATCAGGCGGATAACCGTTGTCAGCACGACAACTGAGGCCAGGAATGCAACGCCCGCTGTCAGCACACGCTTTTCTTTTGCTTTTTTCAGGGCACTTGATATGAATTCACCATTTTTATTGTGTGTATGCTTCTTCAGTCCGCTCACGGGAGACCTCCTTTCCTGCTGGAAGGGCTAATAAGCTGATTTGCACGATCATTATAGCGATAATCAGTTACTCTATTTGTTACTCGCGCTTTTATTTTCTGTTTTTATTTTCTTTATCATGTAACTTCTGCATCTTTTATCCACATCAGGCGAATGTCCTGCCTGTATCTGCAGACAATGCGCCTATTTTGAATACTTCTAATGATAACAGATACTGCGTAGCAATACCGTAGCAAACAGGAAGTTTTTCATGTTGTTTTACGTTTTTCGAGTCTTATTATTGTACAACTATTGCTCTCTATGCATTGATATATTACATTTGTGGAGTTCAATGGATCAGAAACTCCCATTCAGAGAGGATAAATGACGCACAATGATCCCCGCTGAGAGTCGGAACCGTGGTTTTGAGTAAATCGTTTTACAGTTTTATCTGTAGTCGAGAACTGCCGTTCAGTCGCAGAGGCGGCATCATTTTACCATTTCAGGAGTCCGGCTCTGAGCTGTAACAAATTTTTAAAGATCGTTTACAATTCGTTGGATTCATTTGATGAAATGTATGCTATAATGGCTGTAATGCAAATGAGCCGTCAGTCTGAAAGGAGACAAAGTATGATGGCCCTGCACACGCATCAGCAAGTCAGGCATCTGAAAAGGTCCTTCAGGAAGGAGACTTATACTCGCGAACGAATTTAACTGCAGATTGCAATTCTGTGCCGCGGTATATGCAGTTACACTAGAATAATTGCCTCCGGCAATTATTAAGTGTAACTAGTATATTTTGCCCACGGCTGAACTCTTGTCAGGCCTGGCGGCAAAATAGTCATCCGCGGCCATCAGGTCAGAGTACGGAACTTTGCAGGGAGGAGGAGGTAAGAAGATGTATTGTAAGAATTGCGGGCAGCCGCTTTCCGACGGGGCACGGTTCTGTGAAAACTGCGGATCACCGGTTGATGGAGAGACTGCTGTAAAGCAGGAAGCTTCTGCCGCCCCGGCGGAAGCTGAAAAGAAGATAACTCCGAAGCAGGAAGACTCCAAAAAGAAACGGCGGAAGAAACAGATTGCCGGAGCAGTTGAAAGCGGAACAGCTATGGCAGGCCAAAAGGTCACCGAAAATATCTATCTGTGTCCGGACGGCAAATACCGTTGGATCTACGAATACCAGATGCTGAAAAACCCGACGATCCTGTTTACGGTAATGAAGGTCCTTCTGCTGTCTTTTGGAATCGTTTTGGGCTTTTTGGCTTTGATCAATCTGATCGGAGGCGACTTCCGCTACTGGACCCGTTCGGACTATCTTTCTTCTTTCAGAGCATTTCTCATCCTTCTGCTGGTATTCCTGGCACTTGGCGTGATCTCCTACCTGATCCTTGCTTCCATATATGGCTGGTCTTATCAGGTCCTTTTTACCATGGACGAGGATGGCGTAGAGCTGAAGCAGATGCAGAAGGATTTTAAGAAATCCCAGGCCGTCGGCTGGCTGACTGCGGCGGCAGGCCTTGCCGCAGGCAGCATTGGCCGCGCCGGGACAGGCATTCTCGCGGCGGCAAGGGACAGCTCCGTTTCTGTATTTAAGAATGTGCGGAAGGTGAAGGCTGTCCGCCGCAGGCATGTGATCTATGTGAATCAGCTGCTTGATCACAACCAGGTTTATGCAGAGGACGCTGATTTTGACTTTGTGGAGAAATATATTCTCGATCGCTGTACAAACATAAAGAAAAAAACCGTCTAAGGAAACGCTGATTAATGCAGCGTTTCCTTAGAAGCCTCCGGCGGATCGCACGGATTTCCTAAGGAAATTGACGCTTCGCGTCGGAAATCCGGCGTGGGAAACGTTTCAATCAGCGTTTCCCTAAATCATCGGATTTAGGTCTGCATGCAGCTCAGAGCCAGGCGCAGATCCGTGAAAAAACCTGGATTTGCACCCGGCTCTGAACAGTTTTCGCGTCTTTACTGATAATACGCCGAAATCCTCCGGCTGATCTCCCCGAAGTCAATGCTGCACTGTCCGTCCGAGATATGGACCGGGATTTTGTCTTCAAATGAGTAGGTTTCAGGGACAGTTTCGGAGTGTTCAAAAAAATAGACCTGACCCGTCCGGTTTTCCGGATCCACGATCCAGTACTCCCTCACGCCGGCTTTCAGATATTTGTAGCTTTTCAGCAGCATATCCTTTGACCGCGTGGATGGGGAAAGGATTTCCAGGGTAAGATCCGGCGCGCCAGGAATACTGCGGGCTTTAATATCATAGCTCCGGCAGAGCACAAAAAGATCCGGCTGGAGCATGGTTTTCTCATCCCTGTCAAGCTGCACGTCGCAGGGGGATATGAATACCTGACAATCCCTGCAGTGACTGCTGATACAGGCTTCAAATTGGAGATAAAGCTGACCCAGGATCATCTGGTGGATCACCGAAGGGGCAGCCATATCGTAAAACTCCCCGTCGATCAGCTCTACCCGCCGTTCATCCGGAAGCGCATAATAGTCCTCCAGTGTATACTCCCCTTTTCGCTTTACGGAATATGCGGCGGAAGATTCACGGACCACGGAAGCATCCGCAGAACTTTCAGTCAGGATGTAACCGTAAGCCGTATTCCGGCCGCCGCTCTGCCTGGGAGGGACCTCCTCCTGCCGCCTCAGCACCGCTTCCAGTGCCTGGATGGTTTTGCTTCTGGGCGCCTCTGTTTTCCCGTTAAAGATTTTCTGGATGGTGCTGAACGGAACGCCGGAGCGTCTGGAAATCTCATCATTGGACAGCCCCAGCTCCCTTTTCCGCTCTTTCATTTCCTGAATCGTCATAGTGCGTTCCTCCTTCGCGTTGATATGGCTGAATTATGGGCTCCATAAATATGCCGGCATCTTTTATTTGGATGCCATTAATATGCCATATTTCAGCCATATTGTCAAGACCGATTTCCGATCAGCTTCCCACGCACAGAGGATGCCCGGTTTTGCATCCTGCAGGACGGAGCAGGTGCAGGGGAAGAAGCATTTTCTATGCACGGCCCTGCCGCCCACAGGCCACAGAGCATCCGTGCTTCACACGCCTGCCGCGCCTTTGGCGCTTTTGTCTGAGGCTGTGGGTGCGGTTCCTGCTTCACAGGCCTTGTCTGTACTGTTGGCCTGTTCATGCAGGCATGACAGGCACAGGTCATTCGTACAGAATGGCCTTGAGCAGTAACAAGCAGTGCAAAAACAGCAGGCAAACTCTTTTGACCGCGCTTATATTTTATGCTATACTCATAATGGTTCTGTCAATTCGCAGCCGACACTATGGCAAACAGTTCAGAACCATGCGCAGATCCATGAGGAATCATGGATTCAGCTGGCTGAAATCCATGACTTCTCACGGATTTGCATACGACGAGCACGCCGCCATTCCGGAAATGGCGAAGCAATCTCAGCCCTGATCAGCTGCAGAATAGTGTTACCGTTCAGACATTTTAAATAAGGAGACTGCCATGACTGCTCAGGAAAAATTCCAGCTTTGGCTGGACAAACTTCCCGAAACCGCTCCCCTTCGGAAAGAACTGCTTTCAATCCGGGGGAATGCCGCCGCAATTGCGGAAAAGTTCCATCAGGATCTGGCCTTCGGAACCGCGGGGCTCCGCGGAAAAATCGGTGCCGGAACCAACTGCATGAACCTGCTTACCGTCGGAAAGGCTACCCAGGGTATTGCCGATTTTATTGCCCGATTCGGTAAGAATGCCATGGAGCGCGGCGTGATCATTGCCCACGATCCGCGGCATTTCTCAAAGGAATTCTGCCGGCTCACGGCGGAAATTCTGGCGGGAAACGGAATCCGCGTCTTTGTATTTCCGGACTTGAGGCCCACGCCGGAACTGGCCTACCTGGTAAGGAAGCTCGGCACCATCTCCGGCATCAACATTACCGCTTCCCATAATCCGAAAGATTACAACGGCTACAAAGCCTACTGGGAGGATGGCTGCCAGGTGTCCGCCGAGATCGCAGACGGCATGTACGCCTGTATCCAGAAGGTGAACCTTTTCTCCCCCGCACGGAGAATACCCTTTGAGGAGGGCGTAAGAAAAGGGCTGATCACCATATTGGACGAGCGCTATGACAGAGAATATCTCGACAAAATTGAGAGCCTGGCCATTCACAGCGGCGATGAACTGGATCTCTCCATTCCGCTTGTCTATACCCCGTTAAACGGCGCGGGTTCCATCCCCTTCAGGCAGATGCTCACCGACCGCGGCTTTACGAACTGGCACATCGTGCCGGAGCAGGCCGATCCGGATCCCGATTTCACCACGGTGGGATACCCCAACCCGGAGAGTCCCAAAGCCTTTGCCCTGAGCGAAGCCCTCGGGCATAAGGTCGGCGCGGAGCTGCTGCTTGCAACCGATCCGGACAGTGACCGATTTGCCATTGAAGTCCTCAACGACGAAGGCGAATATGTCCCCTTAAACGGCAACCAGACCGGCTACATCCTCGTGAACTATATCCTTGAAGGACGCAGGACGGCCGGCACGCTTCCCGAAAAAGGCGCCATGGTCAAATCCATTGTCACAAGCACCTTAAGCACCATCATTGCAAAGGCTTACGGCGTGGAAATGTTTGAATCCCTGACGGGCTTTAAAAACATCTGCGGACGCATCCCCTTCCTGCATGAAAACGGATACACCTATCTGTTCGGCTATGAAGAGTCCGTGGGATACGCGGCCTGCGAGGACATCCGCGATAAGGACGGCATCAGTGCCGGCATGCTGGTGGCAGAGGCTGCCGCCTATTACAGAAAGCAGGGGAAGACCCTCTGGAATGTGCTGCAGGACATCTATGCGAAGTATGGGTATTTCGCAGAGGATGAGCCAAACCTGATCCTGGAGGGCATCGCCGGTTCCAAACGGATTTCCCGTATGATGGCAGCCCTGAGGGCGGACCTGCCCCGGGAAATTGCCGGCTTCAAAGTGGAAAAGGTCATCGACTACATAAACGGATATGAGGATATCCCTGCTTCCAATGTGCTCCGCTTCTATCTGGATAACAACAGCTGGTTTGCGGTAAGGCCCTCCGGCACGGAGCCAAAGATCAAATTCTATTTCTATACCTGTCAGGAAAGCCGCGAGAAGGCGCTGGAAGTGAATGAGAAGATCAAAAATGACGTGCTGTCCATGATTCAGAAGGTTGAATAACCGTACCTGTTCAGAGCTGGCAGGTCATACAAAAAATAACTGCATCGAATGCTCGCCTGTTTTTCCGAATAGCACAGGTCAAAAATCCTCAGCGATGCCGGGTTTCCGCACAGAAACGAGCCCGCACAGTATTTGCCGCAATCCCCAAACGACACAGCTCCGACATGGCGCAGGAAGATAACACTGCGTCTGCCGGAGCTGCGTTGTTTTTGTCTTCTCGACTTGGGAACCGTATGCGGATAACCTGTATATTTGCTGCAGTTCCTTATGTATTTCAGCTTTGCCGATGCATTAACCGTTCTGTTTTATGGTGAACGTCAGAAAAACCCGACGTTTCTTATATGACCCTCCGGCGGGAGCGCTGTGATCTGCCGGGGAACTATGCCGCCTTCAGACGGCGCAAATCCGGCACGGCGGACGTCAGAGGGAAGAGATTCTGTCGTTTTCTATATAGTCAGCAGTGAGGAAATTTCTTCCTGCTGCGCTTTATCGGGGCACCCTACCAGCAGGGCGGTGCGCACAAGGTCCGTCAGGCTGCCGTCAAAGCAGCGCTGAAGAAGATCGTTCACACGGTCCTTCTGATACTCCTCCCGGCTGATCACAGCGTGATAGACATACGCATGGCTCTTCTTCCGGTATGCCACAAAACCCTTTTCCCTCAGGTAAGACATAAAAACACAGATTGTGGTTCTTGCATATTCTTTATTATATTTCTCTTTCATACACGTAAGGAGATCTGCAACAGAGGCATCCTGTTCCAGACTCCATATACAGTTCATGATGGACTCCTCGGTAGCCGTTAAACTCTGCATGGCAAAAAACTTCCTTTCTATGGACTTAACCATAGTATAAAACAACTCTTTTGTTTATGCAAGAGCAAATTGAAAATTTCATGTGGATAAACATCAAATTGGGCATTTATGACACACATTTAGGTGTTCTTTCCGAATTTATCAGAATCCCCGACAAAAGATTCTTTTACTGTTTGTTATTTCAAACGTTTGAAACCAACCGATTACATGGCACGTTTTATGCCATAATGTGTCCATCGTGCCAGGCTGCAAAAACCGCCAGTCAGGCAGAAAATACCGAAAAAACGCCCTGTTTCCGTGCGGTTTATATATATCCGCGCCAGGTTTTTCTGTTATCTGGGCTGCCCATGTCTGCTGTATATGAGAACTGTTCCCATTTTAATATACCACGTTCCGGACCAGGAAAGTTGTTACGGAATTTGCTTTCAGCACGGCGTCAAATCCCGCCACATCCGGCTGAAACGATTCAAGCTGCGCCCAGTGTTCTCCCTCCTCCATGGAGCCGCTGGTGCGGATTACCTCAACTTCGGAGCCGGCCTCTTCAAATGCGGACAGGTCAAAACGCGTATCCGCATCATTTCCCCGCGCATTCACGGCCACAACCACCAGCGTCTTTTCCCCGGGGTCATAGGCCGCAATGCTGCGCTGCCCGCCTTCTATTATGCGGTATCCCGGGCGGATATAGCGCGTAAACTGCCCCAGGACATAATATTTCATCGTAAGGATGAGCTCCTCCCGGTCATGATCCGCCACCGCGGTTCCCCAGTATCCTCCCGCGGTATTCACCATACCGGTATCCTTCCTTCCGAGATACCCGTCTTTGCTGATGTGGCTGTCAATCACCTGCCAGAGAATCCAGGCGGAAGGCGTCAGCCCGTTCATATCCTCCAGGATGCGGTTCGCAAGCCACAGTCCGGCGCCCATTTCCCCCGCGTTAACGCCCGCGGTGTCTCCGCCGTCCACCTCGGACATCCAGAGGTTCTTTCCGGCGTCAAGCGCGGCCTTGCGAAGCATGCCGCGCATGGTACCCTGATAGCTGTGGGTATCGATGCGGGCAACAGCCTCCTTTGCCTCATCGCTGAGTCTCCTCCAGGAAAGCGCCTGGGTGTCGATACTGGTCTCGTCGGACGCGGAAATCAGCATATCCGCCATGCCCCGCCCGTCCAGCGCGGCACGCAGGGCCGTGATCATCCGCGACTGCGACGCTCCCTGGCTGAAGTGGCACCCTTCCTGTTTATTGCTGTAGGCGCTCCAGTAATTGGTGCAGGGCTCATTCATAGCTGTGATGCTCTGGAAGGTAATCCCCCATTCATCCTTAAAATGGAGGGCAACCTCCGCGAGGTATTCCGCAAAGGCGTCAAAAGCATCCGCGCGCAGATTATCCTCCCCGGGATCTTCTCCGCCGGAGCTGCAGCCGGAAACCGTCATGAAATAGGGCGGGGAATTGGAAAACGCTTCCGCGATAAAGCCCTCCCCGTATGTTTCCATAGCTTTCTGCAGGACATTCCGCTGGTTTCTGTCCGCATCCCAGTCATAGCTCCAGCTGTATGTGCCGGCGTCCGCGTCATATACGGGATCCACGGCATAGCCCGGGATCATCGAATCCGTCCTGGTGATGTGATCGTGGGACGGATCATCCCCTCCGCCGATATTGTAGCGGGCAATATTCATGCCCAGGCCCTCCTCCGGATCAAAGAAGGCTTTCGCTGCCTTCTCCGTAAGTACCTCCGAGTAGCCCAGCCGGTTGGCCCACCAGCAAAGACTGGTTCCCCATCCCTCGAAAACGCCCTCGTTTACAGCCGATCCGCCCGTATGCGGATCAATTGTCACCACCTCCGAGGCCGCCGCACCGGCAGGGATGGATACCGCGGCAAGAGCCGCGCTGACGGCCGCGGATAGAATCTGTCTTTTCATTTTGCTGCTGTGCATGGTATAACCTCTCTTTCTTGTCCGGATAACTGCGGTTTCCACGGGTTATAGATTCATCCTCTTTTCAGGAATGACCTGATCTGTCGCTTTTCAGCGTCGGACGCAATGCTGATTTCATTTGACTTTTTTCAACAGCAGGGTTATTATAGACTCCACCCTTATGTACCGTGGTACACGGGAGATGAAACATGAAACGGAGCGTCACAGCCATGATAATTGATATACACACCCATACCTTTCCCGACAAAATTGCGGCGGCAGCCCTCGGCAAGCTGATTGAGAAAGGCCATTCAAAACCCTTCTCCGACGGCACGGTTTCAGGGCTCCTTGCCCAGCGCAGACGCAGCGGCGTGGATCTCTCCGTCATTCTCCCGGTTGCCACGACGGCCAGGCAGGTCGTCCATATCAATGATTCCTCCGCCGGAATCAATGAAACCTTTTCTGGAGAAGGCCTTTTCTCCTTTGGCTGCATGCACCCGGATTTCGAGGATTACCGGAACGAGCTGGCACGGATCAGGACACTCGGCCTGAAGGGCATCAAGCTTCACCCCATCTATCAGGAGACGGATATCGACGATATCCGTTTTCTCAGGATCCTTGACCGCGCCGCGGAGCTGGGACTGATTGTCATCGCGCATGCGGGATATGATGTGGGATATCCGGGCGTAGTGCACTGTTCCCCCGCCATGATCCGCCATGCGCTCTCGGAGGTGGGAAGCTTCCCCTTTATCGCCGCTCATATGGGAGGCTGGCACTGCTGGGATGAAGCGCTCCGGGAGCTGGCGGGCACGGGCATTTACCTGGATACCGCCGTTTCCATCGGACAGCTGCACACCATAGGAGACGGTTTTTACACGGAAGAAGACCTGTATACACTGAATGCCGCACAGATACGGGAATTCTGCAATGCCTTCGGCTCCGGCCACATCCTGTTCGGCTCCGACAGCCCCTGGACCGACCCGGCGGACGATATGGCCGAGCTTCGCAAAATGGGACTTATGCAGGAAGAGCTTGAGGGAATTCTCGGCGGCAATGCCGCACGTCTCCTGGGACTTTGAAGATGCACCCGGGCTCGGGCAGCGAGCGGCATACGGGATTCATTCTAAAATCAAGTATACCACAACCTCCGGAAAACGCCATAGGAAGATGAACTATAAAAAGCAGGAAGCACAAACAGGCTTCCTTTCAGGCAGACATAATCAAAATGGGGGAAAAGCATCCGCCCATCCGATCCTGTCTGCCCGGAAGGAAGCCTGTCATTGTAGGTTTCCTGCCTTTTTCCGCTTTGCAGCTGTTCAGAACCGCACTCCGGAAACGGCAAGAACCGCCGCTGCCCTTTATACATTCGTCTGCCGTTCTTTCGGCACATTGAAAGGAACCTGTAGAAACCCGCATCAGGCTATGGTCCTCTCCCGCAGCACTTCCCTGAACACCAGGATATCATCCATATGTACCTGGAAAATCACTGCCAGAACGGCCAGGTTGTCTATCGTTGGAAGCGCGGTCCCATGCTGCCACTTGTAGATGGCCTGCGGCGTGGCGAAGCCGAAGATATCCTGCAGTTCCCGGACGGTCAGGCCGGCCTTCATACGGAGCCGCGCTATGTTTTCTCCTGTTCTTTCCATATCGATTACCGGTAACATTGTAATGCAATCCCTCCCCTGCGGTTTTATGTCCGTACCTGCGGTTATGCATGTCCGGGACGTCTCATTCAGTCTGTTCCGGTCTCCGCGTTCGCCCGCCATGGCTGCGCGGAAACAGCAATCTGCGGCTGTTTTTACGCTCTCTGTGGTTTTTGCATGCTGGCTTATATTCATATCATATACCCCTGTACACTATCTGAGCCATGCCGACAGGCTCACGGCCTTTAAAAGCAGGCCGTTCGCTGTCACGGCTTTCGCCGCATGGCTCAATGCTTACGCGATCGGATGGGCGGGAAAACCATCCGCCCACCCGATTCCGCAGGCGGACATTCGCAGCCTCCGGCTGCTCATGTCCTACACCCGGCAGATGTGGAAGCTCGCAAGCGGCTTCCACGCCTGCCGGGTTCCTGCACAAAAAAGACCGCCTGCCTTGTACAAGACAGACGGTCTGCGAAAACGGGTATATGTCAATAAAATCACCTGGTACCGGTATCCGGCCAGAGAGATCCCATTTTTGCCGCAGTCTGATCCTGTACGGGCATAATACGCCTGTAATCCCGGGATTTATCCCCAAGACGCATTGAATCCTGCATAACTGTATTCAACATAATCATGGCGGCTATATACATGGTATCTCCTTTCCGGATTCGGAGGTGTTCCGAATTCAATATTAGTCGGGGCCCGGAGCCAGCCGTTCCCCGCTGAAAAGCAGTATAACACGGTTTCCTGCTTTTGTAAATTATATCTGTGGTATAAATTCACTGCCAAATTCCGGCATTTAAGATCGGACGGGCGGGAAAACCATCCGCCCACCAGATTCCGCAGGCGCACAAATTCGCAGCTGTTCAGATGTCATCGTCATAGGCCTCCAGTCCCCGTTTTGCCGCAACCTTCGCATCGCCGTGCCTTACCATAAGCATCGTGGCAAAGGCCGCAGCTGCAAATACCGCGGCGTACGGGAAAAGTGTGGTATAGCCGATGTTTCGCATCAGAAAGCCTGCCGCTACCGGCGTGACGATCTGGGCAGCCATGCTGAAGGTATAGTACAGGCCCGTAAATTTGCCGATCTCGCTGCCTCTGCACATTTCAAGCACCATGGGCAGGGAATTGACGTTAATGGACGCCCAGGCGACTCCCACAAGGAAGAACACCGCGTAGAGTCCGGGATGGAAGGACTGCATGAAGCGTGTATATGCGAACACTACGGCAAAACAGATAGTCAGAAGAGCAACGCCGGCCAGTATGGTCCTGCGGCGCCCGATCCGGCTTGCCGCAATCCCCACCGGTATGTAGGACAGAATCGCACCGCCCGTTGCAATGGTCAGACACAGGGAAGCGCCGCCAAGGCTCATCCCCCACATATTGGCCGCATAGGTTGTGAACCAGGTCTCGACAGCGTTGTATGCGATAAACCAAAGAGCAATCGAAACCAGCAGGAAAACCAGACTCCTCCGGACATCAGCAGGCAGCTCCTCCGTTCCGCTTTCGGTACGCTTTGCCAGATTCTCCTCCGGGTGAGCCGACTCATATTCCTGCATGCGCCTGTTCAGCTTCACCTCATCAACCGCAAACATGACCACCATCAGCGCAGCCATCATGATGCCCGCAACGACCATGAACAGGGGCATATAGTCGACATGCTCCAGACCTTCCGTGCGCTTTGCGGAATACATCACGCTGGTGATCACAAGATACAGGATGCCGCCCACGGCCCCCATGAGGTTGATGATCGCATTCGCCCTGCTGCGCAGCGGTTTGACCGTGACATCCGGCATCAGCGCAACCGCGGGGCTGCGGTACGTACCCATCGCCACCAGCAGGCAGCCCAGGATACAGACAAACAGCACCTTCTTCATATCCTGCGGATCAGCAAAAAAGCTGTTGTCCATAAACGGGACGAGCAGCATCAGAAAGACCGCCGCAAGCGTGCCCGCAAGGATAAAGGGCTTCCGCTTGCCCATGCGTGCCCGGCATCTGTCGGACAGACCGCCGAACAGCGGCAGCAGAAACAGGGCGAGCACGTTGTCCGCCGCCATGATCGCGCCTGACAGGGTCTCGTTCATATGGAAGGTATTTGTCAGCATCAGCGGAACGACATTGTTGTACATCTGCCAGAAGGCGCAGATTGCCAGAAACGCAAATCCGACTTTAATGGTCTGAGGGTAGTTCAGTTTTTTGCCATAATTTTGGTCTTCCATCTCGTCTCTGCCTCGCTTTCCGTTTCCATTTTGTCTGTATGATCCCATACCGTTTAGAATATCGCCGGAGTTTTTTGAATTCCGGGAACTCCTCATCCAAAGTGTCTGTATAGTCCCATCCCGTTCAGTATATCACATTTTTGCATCCCTGCAACAGCAGTTTTCAAAAGTGCTGCCGGGTTTCTGATCGGATGGGCGGGAAAACCATCCGCCCACCCGTCCCTTCCGCCTTGAGCCATGCCGACAGATCGCAGCGCGAAAAGCGTGCGCTGCGATTGGAACGGCTCTGCCGTATGGTAGAAAACGCCATCACTGTCCCGGGCAAGCTAAAGAACAGCTTTCC
>CAMOSC010000068.1 GCA_946624325.1 uncultured Clostridia bacterium | reverse complement strand
ACCACGTTCTCGGCATGGGAACAGTCCAGAAATGCCGGATAAACCATCCGCATCGGGGGAACCAGGCCAGCGTATTCTATGGGAATCTCCAGCTTCCTGCTGACTTCGTTCTGACTCTTTCCTGCAACCTCCGCGGCAAGAAGCTTCAGCGCCTCCAGCGTGTTCTGCTTCGGCTCCTGGATTTTTGCCAGCCGCTCCCGGATGTACGAGATACCGCCTTCACCGACAATGATGATATTCCGGATCTCGCGCTCTTTCAGGAACATTTTTTCAAAGGTCTGGATGTCGTTGTTGATCTGCTCGCCCACCATGGTTTCCACAACCGCGGTGTCCCCGGAGGACATGCCGAACAGATCCCCGATTCTGACGATGCCCAGGGAAATATTCTGCGTAGACATCAGGACCATCTTGTCAAATATGGATACCTGCAGGCTCCCCGCCCCCACATCGATGAGCAGGGTCCCCTTCTGGAGCATCTCATAGATGCCCTTCTGGGCGGCCACCCCCTTCAGGCGCAGAAAGCGCTGCTCGGAATTGCTCATTGCCAGGACCCTGAACCCGGTCCTTACCTCGATCTGGTCCAGCACCATGGCGCAGTTTTTGGCTTCGCGCACCGCCCCGGTCGCAATGCAGAGCGTTTTCTCCACTCGGTATTCCTTTTCCACCCGGTGGAAACTGTTGAGCGCTTCGCAGATGCGGTCCAGCACGTCGGCGCTGATACGGCCCGTCACATAGGTGTCCTGACCGATGGGTACGCTTTTTCTCACATGGTCAATTGTTTTGATTCCGTTTCTCTGGGAAATCTCATAGACCTTGATCCAGATTTCCTGAGCCGCTATTTCAATGGCGGCAAAGCGATTCACTGCCATACCTGCTCTCCCCCTTTCAGCCAGACGATAAACTGGGCGGCACAGCGCCCGGACCTGCCGCCGTGCCTGAGCTCCCACTGATTTGCCTGCAGGAGCAGCTCCTTTTCATCCATGCGGATGCCCGCATCCGCGGCAAGCTTCCTTACAATTTCCTCATACTCCGCCTTATCCGGAGCGCCGAAATAGATGGAAATCCCGAAGCGGGCGGCAAGGGAAAGCTTTTCCTGTACCGTATCCGAGCTGTGCAGCTCCGCATTGTAATCCTTCCGGTCGTCAAAAGATTCCCGGATCAGATGCCGCCTGTTGCTCGTGGCATAAATCAGCACATTGTCCGGCCGGTTCTCCAGACCGCCCTCAATTACGGCCTTCAGATATTTGTACTCTGTCTCAAAATCCTCGAAGGAAAGATCATCCATATAGATTATAAAGCGGTAATTCCTGCCCTTGATCTGCGATATGATATCCGGGAGATACCGGAACTGATGCCTGTAGACCTCGATCATACGCAGCCCGTCGCCGTAGAACTCATTCATGACGGCCTTTATGCAGGAAGATTTTCCGGTACCCGCATCGCCGTAGAGCAGCACGTTATTGGCTTCTTTTCCGTCCACAAAGGCCCTGGTATTATCCCGCAGCCTTTTCTTCTGGGATTCGTAGCCCACCAGTTCATCCATGGAAACATGCTCCGTGCAGGTAATGGAGCGGATGAAGGGAGCGCCTTTGTCGTCCGTCTCGATGCGGAAGGCCTTATGCAGTCCAAGGTCGCCCACGCCGTACTCCCTGTAGAAATTCGTGACGGCCTCAAAGAAGGAATCCGTGTTTTCGGAGGATGCCAGTTCCGCTCCCAGCCTGCAGATCCTGTCCCGGACCCGCGTATTGAAAATATGGCCGTTGCGGTTGGCACTCTGAAAGCCGCAGAGATGTTCCGCGACAGGAATCCCGCTCAGCTCATCCAGGCTCATCCAGTCAAAGGAAAAAACCGTCCGGATTTTTGCGAAATCCTGTTTTGCGAGCGCCGTGACACTGCCGCGCGGAGCAGACTTTTCGCAGGCTCTCGAAAAGACGTTTTCGGAATTTGCCAGAAAAAGCGCCGTAACGCAGTGCCACAGATTTCCGTTCAGTCCGTAGGTCTCGCCGATGCGGACCAGCTCGGAAACGGTTTTTGTGTAATTCTGTGTCTCCGCATCCGTAAACGCGGCCTGTTCAGAACCTCTCTGAACCAGTTCCAGCATGGAAGCCACAAGCGCCTCTCCGTCCATTCCCCTGTAAATAATAAACTGCTCCATACATTCCTTCCTGCATACGGCTGTTCCGGAAACGCCCCGCCTTTTGCGCGGCCATAACGGTTTCCGGTGATAGATCTGTGAAGCTACCCCGGCTGCGGGACATGCGCTTTTCTCTATTATAGCATGGCTGTATTGTTATCTGCCACTTCTTTTTGCGAAGCGCCGGCTTCCTCGTAATTGCCCAGAATTCTCAGACGCTCCGCCTCGCCGGCTATCCCCGAAAGTGCGTTCAGCACGGCCGCATCCGACAGATTTCCCTCAAAGTCCACAAAGAAACGGTATGTAAAGGGTTTATCCGGGATCGGCCTGGACTCGATTTTATTCATATTCAGATTGTTGAAAATGATATGCGCCAGCGTATTATATAAGCTCCCGCTCTCATGGGCTATTTCAAAGCAGATGCTCACCTTCCCGGCCGTCTGTGTGTACACCTTTTCAGAAGACAGAATCAGGAAGCGCGTTGTATTCCCGCGGTTGTCGTTCACGCCCTCCTGCAGAATATCGAGCCCGTAAAGCCTTGCCGAGAGGGCGCTTGCGATCGCTGCGTTTCCCGGATCCCGCTCCTCCACCACCTTCATGGCAGCCATCGCCGTATTCGCCTGGCTGATCTGATCCCAATCCCTGTGTTCATTCAGGAAACCCTGGCACTGCATAAGTCCCTGCGGATGGGAGTAAACCCTGCGGATCCCGTTTATGGAAGCCTGCGGGAGCCCAAGGAGGCAATGGCGTACGGGCAGATAAATCTCGCCCACAATGCTGTTTTCAAACGCGAGCAGCAGGTCGTACACATCCCCCACCTGCCCGGCGCTGGAGTTTTCAATGGGCAGGATGGCATAATCGGCTCTGCCCTCAGAAACGCACTCCTGGGCTGCCCTGAAGCTCGGGACATGGAAGTATTCTGCATCGCTGCCGAAAAAACGCAGGGCGGCTGCATGGCTGTAAGCCCCTTCCACACCCTGGTAGACCACTCTTTTCCCTTTTCCCGTCAGGCCGTCTGTTCTCCGGAAAGGAAACGGCATCCCGGCTGTCCCGTCGTTTTCCCGCAGCTGGTACTGATATTTTCTGGAGATCGCCATCATCTGGCGGAAGAGCTCCGAAAGACCCTGCGCCTCAAAAGGCGTTACCGCAAGCTGTCTGATCAGAGACAGCTTCCGCTCCTCCTCCGCTTCATCCCGCACCTGTTTTCCAAGCTCCTGCTTGCAGCGTGCCGCCTCCGCCCCGAGGCGCTGGCGCTCACGGAACAGGGCCGCCATCTCTACGTCGATGCCATTGAGCCTTTCCCGGATACCGGAAAGCCTTTCCGCGGCATGCTGTTCCCTGCCATTTCTCTCATTCTTCATCTGCCATGTACCTCTATACACCGGGGAAGCACTGATTCATGCAGCGTTTCCCCGGCAGTTTCCGGAGGACCGCATACTTCCTCGGCGTAAGCGGATTTCCCAAAAAAAAGTTGCTGTCCGGCACCAGGAAAATAACGCTGCAGGGTAAAAGACGCTGCCTCAAAGGTCCAGCCGGTAGATCCGCTTCTGCGTATCACCCCGGTTCATGCGCCATTCATTGTCCGGTCCAAGCTCCGCCGTCTCAAGCAGCTTTGCGCCGAGGCGCTCGCAGGTCCTGACGGATGGTCCGTTGTCCGGATTGCAGGTGATCAGAACGTATTTCATCCCATGCTGCCTCGCCACGCCGAGCAGCAACCTGCAGGCTTTTTCGGCATAATGGTGCCCCTGATGGATCTTCTTGATTCTGTAGCCGATATTTCCGCCGTAATAGGTTCTCTCGTTGTGCCCGATTCTCAGCTCACACAGGCCGAATTCCGTCCCGTCCCGTCCGCATACCGCAAAGAGCAGGGAAGGCACCAGGCAGGCTTTCGGGTCGCCGGGGTCGTCTCTTAACAGCACCAGCCGTACCTCGCCGTCCGTTATCTCCCCGAATTCCGAGGCAACTTCCCTGACTTTCATCCCGTTCCCTCTCAGCTCTTTCCCGCACGGCCGGCTTCCTCGGCCAGCTGCCGCATGGTCTTATGGCTGACCGGGTGGCGCAGCCAGGGCGCCAGCTCGCACATGGGATCAAGGACAAACTGCCTTCTCTCCATCTCGGGATGCGGAAGTACCAGGCGCTCGGTCCCGCATATCAGATCATCATACAGCAGAAGGTCGATATCCAGCGTCCTCGGCCCCCAGCGGAGGCTGCGTTCCCGCCCTGCCTCCCGCTCAATCCGCAAAACCGTATCCAGGAGTGCCTCCGGCGAAAGGAAGGTGCGGATCCGCGCGCAGGAATTCAGAAAAGAGGGCTGGTCCGTATATCCCCACGGTTCGGTTTCCCGTCTGGATGAGACCGCCTCCAGACGGATGCCGTAAGCTCCTTTCAGGCGCTCCTCGGCCAGATCCAGGAAAGCGCTCCGCTCGCCCAGGTTGGAGCCGAGTCCGAGATAAGCCGTATGCCATGCCAGGGTCAGCTCCACACCCACGGACTGGAAAGAGAGCCCGATAGGGGCTCCCGGTTTCTCAAGACGTACGGATACGCTCCGGATCCGTTCAAAATGAAGCAGCAGTGCTTCCGCCAGATGCGCTGCAGCGCTTTCCAGCAGTCTGTAATTGACCTTCCGGAGTTCATCCGCCGCAAACCTGGCCGCGGTGCCGTAGCTTACGGTTGCCTCCAGATCATCCCCCGCCGCACTCTCCGCAAAATCCACATCAAGCAGCAGGCTTACCAGGAAACGCTGTCCCAGCCGCTGCTCCTCCTCATAAAATCCATGGTGTGCGAACACCTCAAGACGGTCAATCCGAATAATGCCCATCCGTACCTCCCGGATTTCAGCCTGCGTCCCGGATCGCTTCCGCCATCCGCACAGCCCGTACATTCGCTTTCACATTGTGTACCCTGACAAAGCGGTAGCCTGCCAGCACAGCCATAACCGTTGTGACAAGCGTCCCCTCCTCCCGCTCGCCGACCGGCAGATTTAAGGTCAGGCCGATCACGGACTTCCTGCTTGCCCCGAGAAGCAGCGGCAGGCCGAAGCCCTTCAGAAGGTCCAGGTGATTCAGCAGCCACAGATTCTGTTCCCGGGTCTTTCCAAAGCCAATCCCCGGGTCCAGGATAACGGATTCCATCGGAATGCCCGCACGCCGGGCTGTCTCCAGGCTCTCTTCCAGGTCGGCCAGCAGATCCTCCGCGAAAGAAGCGTATACCGCTTCCCTGCGGCTGTGCATCAGACAGCAGGGGACTTTCGCCGCGGCAATAACCCCGGCCATTTCCGGATCGGCCTTCAGGCCCGAGATATCGTTGACAAGATCCGCCCCGGCTTCGATGGCCGCCCTGGCGGTCCCGGCATGAAACGTATCGACGGAGAGCGGCACATCCAGACGGCTTCGTATGGCTTCAATAACCGGAATCACGCGCTCGGTCTCCCTGCCCTCCTCAATTGGGATGCAGCCGGGCCTTGTGGATTCGCCTCCGACATCGATCAGACCCGCTCCCTCCCGTACCATCTCCTCCGCGTGAAAAAGCGCGGCATCCAGGGTGTTCCATTTTCCGCCGTCCGAAAATGAATCCGGCGTCACATTCAGGATCCCGCAGATGCAGGTTTTTCCATCTTCGGCAAAATTGCTGTTCCTTATCCGCATCCGTCCTCCTGTTCCCCCTTGAAAACCACCAGGACGTCCCCCATCTCCACCCTGTAGGCAGACGAAGAAGACCTGATGGTCGATTGACCGCGTTTTGCAAGCACCACCGTAAAGCCGAAGCGCCGTTCAATATCCTCCATGGAGCAGCCGATCCAGGCGCTGTCCAGGTCCACCACCACGGTCTGCAGGCTTATGTCGGCGCTTGGAGCCCCGTTCTGCAGCTCCGTATACTGCTCCACAAAGCCGGCGGAAATGATACCGGTAGGTATGGCGACGGTTCCGACCCCCAGAAATGCGATCACGATAGCCATCAGCTTGCCCACGGTCGTAACCGGGTAAATATCCCCGTAGCCGACTGTCAGGAGGGTGGACATGCTCCACCAGACCGCCGAGAAAGCATTCCGGAAATTTTCCGGCTGCGCTTCATGCTCCGCGCTGTACATGCAGAGAGACGAAGCCAGCATCAGGACCAGGATGATAAACACGGAGGAAACAATCTGATTTTTCTTTTCATAGAGAACCGACGTGATCACGTGAAAGGAATCATAGCTGGCATTGATCCTGAAAAGATGGAAAATACGCACAACGCGCAGCATTCTCAGCGCGACCATCCCGGTCAGGAAAAAGAAAGGCAGAATGGTCAGCAGTTCCACCAGGCCGTCCGGTGAACGCATAAAGCGCAGCGCGGCCTTCACCCTTCCCTCCTCCGGGAAGAGATAGCAGGAAGTCCAGATGCGCAGCGCATACTCTGCGCAGAAGACGGAAAGCGTAACGATTTCCGCCGCCAGAAATACCCCTGACCAGGCTTCCAGCTCGGAGAAGGTCTCAAGGAACATGGTCAGGATGTTGATTACAATCACTATTACTATGAAAATATCGAAAGCCCGGCTTGCCGTATCGCTCTTATTCCCGATCTGGATGATATCGAAAATACGCTTTTTAAGGCGGTCCGTCCCTCTGTTTTCTGGCTGCATGCCTTCCTCCGCCAACCCGGCCTTTACCGGCCCTTTGTCTGTCTACCGTCCTTCCTTGCCCGGTTCTTCTGTTCTTCAACCCGCAGGAACACGCCATAGTAGAGGAATACCAGGGCGGCACTCACCAGGATACCCCCAAGGATATCCGTAAACCAGTGAACGCCGGAAAACAGGCGTGCCAGAACCGTGAGCACCATGATCACCGCGGCAACAACCCTGCAGATCTTCCGAAGCCTGACGTCCAGGATGAGGTGCCCGAAGATAATGATGGCGCTGCCCATCACGGTGCAGGTCAGCATGGTATGGCTGGAAGGGAAGGACGGTTCCGGTTCATCCTCAAGCAGAACCGGTCTGTAGTTAAAGGGGATTTTCTCAAATGCCAGGTACAGGATAATCACCACCAGGTACAGAATGCCCAGAAGCAGGATCTGCCGGTCCACACGCCCAAGGCTCTTTCCCCGGATCAGCTGATAAACGCCGAGCGCCGCAAACAGGGCCGCTGACAGGATTGCGGCTATTCCCAATCCCCCGGACAGATGATACCAGAAAGCATTATACCCGAAATGCTTTGCAAAAAAACCGTTGATTCCGGCCAGGCCCACTTCGGTTCCAACGGGACCTATGGGCTTTATATCCACGGTTTTCAGCAGAATCATCAGTACCGCCAGAAGCACCAGAAAGCATGCCCCCGCGGCAAAAGCTTTTTTGACCCGATCGCTCATGTGCCACCTCCGTCTGTTTTGCAGGATATCTTCGATATTTACTGTGAAAGTCTGGACTTTCATCTATGGTGGTGCCCCGCCAGGTGAGGCATGAAGGCTTTGTTGCCGTTCATAACCAGGCGGCAATCTCTTGAGAAACATGGATTCCGCCGGTGCAGAACCTCAGCCCAGTCCCATCCTTGCCAGCATGCGGTCCGCCAGCTCCGGCCTTTCGGCAAAAACGCCTCTGGTCTGAAACGTCACGGTTTTTGTTCCCGGCTTCCGGACACCCCGCATTGTCATGCACATATGCTCCGCCTCAACAACCACCATCACACCCGAAGGGTGAAAGGCGGAAAGCACCGCATCCGCAATCTGCACGGTCATCTGCTCCTGAATCTGCAGCCTTCTGGCACAGATTCCCACGCAGCGCACCAGCTTTGAAAGCCCGACAACCTCGCCGTCCGGCACATAAGCGATATGCACCTTCCCGAAAAACGGCAGCAGGTGATGCTCGCATACGGACTGGAAGTCGATGTCCCGGACCAGTACGGGTTCCCTGTCCTCAGAGGGAAAAAGCTTGCAGAGAACGGAGGCGGGATTCTCTCCCATCCCTCCGAACAGCTCTGAACACATCCTTGCCACGCGCTCCGGCGTCTCGGCGAGTCCGGGCCTTGAGCCGTCTTCCCCGATGCCCTCCAGAAAAAGCCGAACCGCCGCTTCAATCTTATCTATGTCCATGTAACAATATTTCCTCCATTACATCTGTCCGGTGCCTCCCTGCAGCCGCGGCGCGCCGTGCGGATGTGCCTCCAGCCAGGCATCCGCCTCCCGCAGAAATGACAGGGAACCGAATACCAGAATCAGGTCTTCCGGATGCGAGCGGCATGCGTATTCAAGCGCTTCCCCCACGCTCCCGCAGGCACGTGAAGCGATATCCGGAACCAGTTCACGGTAAACGGCGGCCAGCGCCTCAGCCGTTAACGCCCGGGGAGAATCCGGTGTCAGCGTACAGATGACGGACGTTCGCCCCGCAATGCCCTCCGGGCCGGCAAACAGCCGCCCGATCATCCCCCGGTAGTCTTTATCGGCAAGGACGCCCGTTACAACTGCCAGATTCCTGCCGTCCGGGAAGCATTTCAGACTTGATAACAGCCCGGATGCCCCCTGCGGATTATGGGCGCCATCCAGAATGGCGCGCGGCGGGTTGCCGATCACTTCAAAGCGGCCGCGCCAGCGCATGGCCGCGACACCTGTCCGCACCGCTTCATCCGATATGTCAAATCCCGAGGAGCGAAGCGATTCGGCCGCCGTAAGCGCCACCGCCAGGTTCTCCCGCTGCCAGGAAGCGTGCTGGGTGGTGGTGAGCTTTCCGAAATGCCGGTCCGTGAACACGGTTCCCGCTGGCCCGGAAGACAAAACCGTACAGCGCTCCGGATCGGCAAACAGCAAACATGCAGGATCCTGCATGCTCCCGAGCACCTGCCGGACGGAAGCTTCCTGCGGCGCGCTCACGCACGGGATCCCCGGCCGCATGATGCCGGCTTTGTGAGAAGCGATCCTGGCCGTTGTATTTCCGAGATATGCGCCATGGTCCATGCTGATGGAAGTGATCACGCTCAAAACCGTACGGGACATGATGTTGGTCGCATCCTCATCCCCGCCCAGCCCCGTTTCAACAACGGCTATATCGCAGTTCTCCTCCGCAAAAAGCAGAAAAGCGCAGGCGGTTTCCAGCTCGAAACGGGTAGGCTCCAGGGCTGCATCCGGAGCTTTGCCGCAGGCATCGGCAGCTTTTGATACAAGCGCCGCAAACTGTTCTTCGGTGATTGGGGCACCGTCAATACGGAAAGGCTCCAGGGCGGAAAACACGGCCGGTGAAGTATAGGCGCCCGTGCGGTACCCCGCCGCCGTCAGGATGGCTTCCAGCCAGGCGGCCACCGACCCTTTCCCATTCGTTCCGGCAATATGGATCATCGGCACCCTGTCCTCGGGATTGCCCAGAAGCCCGGCAAGACGGCGCATCCTCGAAAGTCCGAGCTGCATTCCGCGCCCCGTCCCCGCATTTTTCAGATATCGTTCCGCTTCCCTGTAATCCAATCCTTCCCCTCCCGGTATTTTCCTCCCAGAACGCAGTTTTGTACTATGACTGAACAACCGCGGATGACTGTTTTGCATCCGCGCCCGACAAAAGTTCAGCCGTGGGCGGTCTCCGAACAGACGGCAGACAGCCGATTTCATGAATCCATTATACTATAAAAAAAAGGAGAATCAATCTATTTTTTATCGAATTCCTGTGGTATACTGAATGAATACCGGCATACCTCTGCGGCGGTCTGCCCTGAAAGCGGTCCGCCTTCGGCGCGGTCAGGATGATATCCGCGCCATTTTTTCCGTGACAATGCTCCGGACTGCTTATAAGCGGGCTGCTCCGGGCAGAGTTGACAAAGACAGTCAGAGAATCATAAGGAGGACAGGATGACAGAAGTAGTTGAACGTTTCCTTCGCTATGCGGCAATTGATACCCAGTCCCAGCCCGAATGCGAACAGATTCCGAGCACCCGGAAGCAGTTTGATCTCGCAAGTCTGCTGAAGCAGGAGCTTGAGCAGATCGGTGCGGCAAACGTCCGTCTGAGCGAACACTGTTACGTATATGCCGAAATTCCGGCGAATATTCAAAAGGACGTACCTGCCATCGGCTTTGTCGCCCATATGGATACCTCCCCGGACATGAGCGGCAGCGGCGTAAAGCCGCGCATCATTACCGATTACGACGGCGGCGAGATTATCCTCAACGAAGAGCAAAACATCAGCATGGGCCCGGACCAGTTTGAAAGCCTGCGTTCCATGAAGGGGAAGGATCTGATCGTCACCGACGGCACCACGCTTTTGGGCGCTGATGACAAGGCCGGCGTGGCGGAAATCATGACCATGGCCTCCTGGTTTCTCTCCCATCCCGAAATCCCCCACGGGAAAATCTGCATCGGCTTTACGCCCGATGAGGAAGTGGGAAACGGGGCGGAATGCTTCGATGTGGAGCATTTCGGAGCGGACTACGCCTATACCGTGGACGGAGGCACACTGGGTGAAATCGAATATGAAAACTTCAACGCCAGGAATCTCCGGGTTGAGATACAGGGCTTCGGCATCCATCCGGGCAGCGCGAAGGGACGCATGAAAAATTCCATCCTGATCGCCATGGAGTTTGAAACCATGCTCCCTGCCTTTGAACATCCGGAAAATACCGAAGAATATGAAGGCTTCCATCATCTCAGCAATATCGAAGGGGATGTGGATCACACGACCATGTATTATATCGTGCGCGACCATGACCGTGAAAAGCTTTCCCGGAAGATCCGGCTGATGCATGATGCCGCCGCCTTTCTGAACGCCAAATACGGTCCGGGAACCGTACAGCTGGTTGAAACCGGTTCCTATTCCAACATGAAGGAGCTCATCCTTCCCCACCTGCACCTGATTGAAAACGCCTCAGCGGCCATGCGGGAGCTGAATATCGAACCCGTTTCACGTCCGATCCGGGGAGGAACCGACGGGGCCAGGCTGTCCGAGATGGGGCTTCCCTGCCCGAACCTATGCACCGGTGGCGCAAACTTCCACGGCAGATACGAATATGCGTGCATCCAGTCCATGGAACTGTGCGTGGAAATCCTGAAGGGAATTGTCTCGAAATATGCGTTATAACCGCACAGCCCGCAGCGTATGCTATTACGCCGCGGGCTGTTCTTCTGCGCGAAACAATGCGTCATGCGTTAGGGAAACGCTGATGAAAGCGTCTCCCACGCCGGATTTCCGACGCGAAGCGTCAATTTCCTGTAAAAGTCCGGACTTTCATCTATGGTCGTGCCCCGCCGGGTGGGGCATGAAGGTTTCCTTAGGAAATCCGCCTGTGCCCGATGGGTGGATGCGATCCGCCGGAAGCCGATAAGAAAATGCTGCATGAATCAGCTGTTCCTCAGAAAATGGCAGCTCAGGTACGGCGAAGCTCCTTTTTAAGCTTAACCGGGACAAGGACGGTATTTTCTGCCATACGGCAAAGCCGTGCCGATTGCAGCGCAGCTTTTCACGCTGCAATCGGCACGGCTCAAGGCGGAAGGGATTCCCTTCCCGCAGAATTCCCTTCCTGCAGAATTCCTTTCCCGTAAAATACCCTCTCGCAAAAACTTCTCCCGCAGAATTTCCTCTCCGATCAGAAGCCCAGCTCATCGAGCCAGCCACTGACGGCCTCTCTTGTTTTATCCTGATTGTTCTGCGCATCGTTCCCGCGAACCGCAAGTCCTCTCAGCACTTCCGCATCCGGGCAGGCACTCTGAAGCTTTCTGTCAAAGCCCGACAGGCCGCTTCCCTCGTGCGTTGAGAAGGGAATCAGGGTCTTTCCCGAAAAATCATTGTTCTCAAAGACCGTGTACATGATCATCGGCCAGTCGCCCCACCAGACCGGAGCTCCGATAAAGACAGTCGAATAGCTGCTCAGATCAGGCAGGCTGCCCTGGTAAACAGGCCTTGCATTCTCGTTCTGCTCTTTCTTGGCCACATCCGTCAGTTCGCTGTAGGTATACGGATAATAATCTTCCTCGGGAAGTACCTCGAAGAGCTCTGCCCCGGTTTCTTTTGCAATCATCTCCGCCACGATCGCCGTATTGCCTTTGTCGATCACTCCGACGGTATACTGTTCACCTGTCCGGGAGAAATAGATCACAAGCGTGTCGGAAGAATTCTCCGTTTCCGTACCGGAAGTATCCGCGGCAGCTTCCGCGCTGTCCGTTTCAGTCTCTTCGGCAGACAGAGCCTCCGTACTGATTGCCTCCGTACCGATTGCCTCCGCGCTGATTGCCGCCGTACTGATTGCTTCTGTGCCGGCTGCCTCTGTCTGTGAATTCCCGGCTTTTTCCTGCACGGTCTGAGCAGGTGCCGGAGCGCCTGTGGGAGCAGATGAACTCCCGCATCCCGCAAGCATCAGCAACGATGCCAGCAGCAGTACGATCCTTTTCTTCATAACCTTCCTCCTCAGATCAGTCCGTTGGCGGAAAGCCAGCGCTGGATACTGCCACCGGAATTCGCAGCTTCACTGCCGGTAATGGAAAGGCCTCTTTTAAGCTCTGCACCCGGTGCGCACTTTTTGATGTCTCGCTCGCTGGCTCCCATGCCGCTGCCTTCGTTCGTGCAGAGGGGAAGGATCGTCTTTCCCGTGAAGTCAAACGCCTCGAGGAAGGTGAACACTGCCATCGGCATCGTTCCCCAGTAGTTCGGATACGCAAGCACGATCGTATCATATTCATCGATGCTCTCCGGACAGCTTACCAGTTCCGGTCTTGCCTTTTCCCGAAGGTCCTTCTTGGCCTGCTCAATGCAGGTCATATAGACGGGGGAATAGGGATTTTTCATTTCGATCTTAAAGGTATCCGCAGAGACCATATCTTTCATAAGGTTTACAACGATCTCGGTATTGCCGACCTTTACGTAACGCATCGCGCCGGAGAAATAGTTCTCATCTGCTCTGGAAAAGAAAGCGATTAATGTCTTAGCCATGGTCTTGACCTCCAAATTCATTTATGATGCCTTCATTATATCGAAACGTCATCGTAAAGTCCAATCGAAAAGATATATAATCAATAGAAGAATTAAATCGCGCAAGGCAATTCCTTGACTGCAAAACAAATTGATTGCCGCATCGAGATGGCCCGCACACGAAACTTCAGCCGGCAGCCGAGAATATGTCTGTCAGCCAGCCGGCTCTGACTGATCAGATCCGATGTCCGGTCGGTCCGCCAGACATTCACGATGCCGGAATAATCCGCTTCAGACTAAGCTTACCTTCCGATTTTCTGGTCGCCTGTGGACCAGACGTGCTTTTCTTTTGCAGCGGCAGGCTTGTTCTGCGCCATAACCCCGGCCAGCGGATGCGGCACATAGGGCTCTTCCAGATAACGGGTTTCTTCCGGCGGCAAAA
>CAMOSC010000067.1 GCA_946624325.1 uncultured Clostridia bacterium | reverse complement strand
GCCTGAGCCGGGCGGAGAGGAAGACGTCTGCGGCCGGAGGCGAGTCAGCAGAGCGGGTTTTATTCCGTGCGGGGAAGAAGAAGGCTGCGAGTGGCGGCCAGTCAACAGAGCGGGATGTGCTCCGTACGGAGAGGAAGACGTCTGCGGCCGGAGGCGAGTCAGCAGAGCGGGATCTGCCGCACGGCGGGAAAAGTGCACGTTCCGGCGGGGCGGAGCTGGCAGGGCGGGGAGTATCCTCTGCCAGAAAGTTGCGGCTTTGGGGTTTGCCGGTGCTTGCAGGCATCGGTGTGGCTGCGGCGGTACTGATCCGCGCGGCGCTTCCGGATGTCAGGGAAGCCGCACAGCCGGAGGATCGGTCGGAGACGGCGATGTATACGGAAAATGAAACCGCGGCTTTGCGGGAGCCTGTTTATCCCGAGGCACCGCCCGTACATGATGTCGGGGCCTCCCTGCTCCTGAACGGGCATTTATATGAGCTGGGCAGTACGGCAGGGCTGCAGGAAATGTGGTTTCGTTTCCGCAGGCTTCCCGGCCTGGTGAATTACCATATCCGTGTGAGCGGGGCGGGGGCGTGGGCCGTTTACGAAGACGGGAATCTGAACAGGATGCTGATGAACGGCACCGATACGGAGACGGAGCAGGTCTTTCTGCTGGATATGACCGAGTATGCCTGGATCTGGGTCGGGGATTTCCGGGAGACAGAGCCCCTGCGGATCTGTGTTGATAATGGCGGGCTTGGCGCTGAACAGTGACAAATCAGGAAAACGGGGCGCATTCTTACGGTTTTATAACGTTTTCCCGGAGAGTTGATAAAAGCCTTTTCATCATTCGGAAAGTATGATATAATAATACGATGGTTAAGCAGACCGCTTTGCGGGAGGAATGTCCTGCATATGGAATGCGCAGGCGAAGATACGGGCAGATAAATGAACGGTATGGCTTTCGGAAAATTCCCGGAATTGCCGAAGCTGTTCCCGTATATCATCACGCCGGCCAGAGTATCGGCATTTTGCCCGGGAAGTGTATGCAGCCTGACAGGGGCAGCGGTATAAGATCCCCGGGAACAGGCAGGAGGAGTTGGCAGATGGCAGGTCTTGAGAGCATACTGGAAAATGAGGAAGTCAAAGAGTATTTCCGGCGCGCGCTGGAGTCCGGACGGATCTCCCATTGCTATATCATCGGCGGGGAGGACGGCCTGGGCAAGATGACGCTCGCAAAGGCAGCTGCCCAGACGCTGATCTGCGAAGCACCGGGGGAAAAGCCCTGCGGTTCATGCCCGGCCTGCACGCGCTTTCTTGCCGGGAGCCATCCGGATGTCCTCTATCCGAAGCACGCAAAGCCTACGGTATTCGGCGTGGATGATGTGCGCGACGGTATTGTCCGGGATATGCTGATCAAGCCCTACAGCAGCCCGTATAAGATCTACATTGTGGATGAAGCCGAGAAGCTTTCGGTCCAGGCACAGAATGCCCTGCTGAAAACCATTGAGGAGCCGCCGGCGTACGGCATACTGATGCTGCTCGCCACAAATCCGGCGGCTTTCCTGGAGACCATCCGCTCCCGCAGCGTGATCCTTACCATGAAGCCGGTATCGAATCCCGTTCTTGAACGGTATCTGAAGGAGCAGGGGATTGATGAACAGAAAATCCCTTCCCTGGTGCGTTTTTCCCAGGGAAACATCGGAAAAGCCCTGAAGCTGGCGCAGTCAGAGCGGTTTTCCGAGATGACAGGGCGTATTATGGAGCTTCTGAAGCGTTCAGACAGCATGAGCTTCGGAAGCCTTCTGGAGGGAATCGGGGAACTGGAGGAATACAAACTGGAGATTATGGACATCCTGTCCTTTATCCGCATGTGGTACCGGGATATTCTTCTTTTCAAGGCCACAAGCGATCCGAACCTCCTGATATTCGGGGATGAGTTTTCATCCATCCGAAAATTTTCCCAGAAATACAGCTATAACGGGATAGAGCATATCCTGAAGGAGATTGACGTGACGGAGCGCCGTCTGGATGCGAACGTCAATTATTCGCTCAGCCTCGAGCTTCTTTGGATTGCCATACGGGAGGCCGCGGGCGTGCACTGATTGGTTGCCCCGGCTGCGGGGCATGCGGATTACTTTGAAAACGGCCCCCGGAGGGTGGCCATGGTGGTATCCGCGCCCCGGTGTATTTGTCGGTGATGACGGCCCCGGCTGCGGGGCATGCGGGTTATATAGAAAGTGAGCAGGAGTTTATCTGCATGATTAAGGTTATAGGAGTCCGGTTCCGTACGGCCGGGAAGATTTACTATTTTTCACCGGGCAGTTTTGAACTCGCCCAGGGTTCCAATGTTATTGTGGAGACGGCCAGGGGCACGGAATTCGGCAGGGTGGTTCTGGCTCCGCGGGAACTGGATGATGAAAAGGTCATTCAGCCGTTAAAGTCCGTGGTGCGGGTGGCCACGCCGGAGGATGAAAAGCGGGCGGCCGATAACCGCCGCCGGGAGCGGGAAGCTTTTGCGGTGTGCCGGGAGAAGATCGCGAAGCATCATCTCGATATGAAGCTGATCGACGTGGAGTACACCTTCGACAACAACAAGATTCTCTTTTATTTTACTGCTGAGGGACGGGTGGATTTCCGGGAGCTGGTCAAGGACCTTGCCTCCGTTTTCCGTACCCGGATTGAGCTTCGCCAGATCGGTGTCCGGGATGAAACGAAGATTCTCGGAGGTATCGGCATCTGCGGCAGGCCGCTGTGCTGCCACAGCTATCTTTCCGAGTTTGTCCCCGTCTCCATCAAGATGGCCAAGGAACAGAACCTTTCCCTGAACCCGGTCAAGATTTCCGGCGTATGCGGAAGGCTGATGTGCTGCCTGAAAAATGAGGAAGAGACCTACGAGTACCTCAATTCAAAGCTCCCGAGCGTAGGGGATTTTGTCACCACGGATGACGGGATGAAGGGCGAGGTGCACAGCGTGAGCGTACTGCGTCAGACGGTGAAGGTGGTTGTGAATATCGGCAATGACGACAAGGAAATCCGGGAGTACCGTGTATCCCAGCTGAAGTTCAAGCCTCGCCGCAAGCGCGATAAGGGCCAGGTTTCGGAGCGCGAGATGAAGCAGCTCAAGGAGCTGGAGAGGTGAGAGCTTGACAGAGAACAGGACGCGTCTGCTCCCCGGGGAGCGGATCGATGATCTGGAGCGGGACGGTCTGGTGCTGATCCAGAATGCATCGTTTTTCCGCTATGGCGTGGATGCGGTTCTGCTCTCCTGGTTCGCAAAGGCGGCGGATGGGGAGCGGGTACTGGATTTGTGCACCGGTTCCGGCGTGGTCCCGATTCTGATGACGGCAAAAACCGGCGCGAAGAATTTTGCTGCGCTGGAAATCCAGCCGGAGGTGGCTGATATGGCGCGCCGCAGCGTGGCGCTAAACGGTCTTGAGGACCGGATTCGTGTTGTACAGGGCGATGTAAAGGAGGCCTCCGCATTATTCGGCGGGTCTTCTTTTGACGTTGTCACGGTAAATCCGCCGTATCTTACGGCGGGGGGAGGGCTTCACAGCCCGGACCTCACAAAGGCGGTGTCGCGGCATGAGCTGCTCTGCACGCTGGAGGATGTGCTCCGGGAAGGCGCGAAGGTGCTGAGGCCCGGAGGCCGTTTTTATATGGTGCACCGCCCGTACCGGCTCACGGAAATTCTTGCGGGCATGGACCGCAGCCGCATTTCACCCAGGCGGTTAGTCATGGTGTATCCCAGGCTGAGCGCGGAGGCCGTGCTGGTGCTGGTGGAGGGAATACGCGGAGGCAGGACGGAGCTTCGGGCGGAGCCGCCCGTGATCCTGCAGGAGGAGGACGGCAGCGAAACTCTGCAGATCCGGCAGATACACGGCAGGGCATAGCGGGGATATCATGATCGCACCTTTCATAGGGCGTTAACAGAGTCAGGGGGCAGGAAGAATGGCGGGAGGATTGTTTCTGTGCGCAACACCCATCGGCAACCTGGAGGATATTACGCTCCGGGTAATCCGCACGCTGAAGGAGGCGGATCTGATTGCCGCGGAGGATACCAGAAACAGTATAAAGCTGTTGAATCATTTTGAGATTACCACCCCCATGACCAGCTACCATGAGTACAACAAGTATGATAAGGCGGATTATCTGGTACGGCTGATGTCGGAGGGCAAAACCGTAGCCTGTATTACGGATGCCGGAACGCCGGGCATATCGGACCCGGGGGAGGTGCTGGTGCAGAAAGCGCTGGAAGCCGGGATTCCCGTGACGTCGCTTCCGGGGCCGGCGGCCTGCATTACGGCGCTGACCATGTCCGGTCTGAGTACGAGGCGCTTCTGCTTTGAGGCGTTTCTGCCGCCCGATAAAAAGGAGCGCGCGCGGATCCTGGAGGAGCTGAAGGGTGAAACCCGGACCATTCTTCTGTATGAGGCGCCCCATCACCTGAAGGAAACGCTGACGCAGCTTGGAGATGCGCTGGGCGGGGAGCGCCGCATCAGCGTATGCCGGGAGCTGACCAAAAAGCATGAAACGCTTCTGCAGACCACGCTGGCCGGAGCGCTTGAATACTTTACGGAAAATGAGCCCCGCGGGGAGTTTGTCCTGGTGATTGCGGGCCGCGACCCCAGGGAGGCGCGGCAGGAAGAGATCGGCGCCTGGGAGAAAATGAGCATTGAGGAACACATGAAGCTCTATGAGAGCCGGGGCGTCGACCGTAAGGAAGCCATGAAGCTTGTGGCGAAGGACCGGGGCGTAAGCAGGCGGGATATTTACCGGGAGCTGTTATACTAGTTACACTTAATAATTGCCGGAGGCAATTATTCTAGTGTAACTGCATATACCGCGGCACAGAATTGCAATCTGCAGTTAAATTCGTTCGCGAGTATAAAAGAAGATGAGCTGTAAACGCGCCGCGGCCTGGCCGGATTGTCTGCATGCCGCCGGATGGGAATACTTTTCAGGCGGTATGCTCAGGGAGCTGTTAATGATGATTGCACTGCTGTATTTTTTCTGCTGCTTTCTGCGGCCGATCTGTTTCCCCATAGCGGAGATTGTGCTGATATGCTGGGGAATTGAGCGGCTGGGAGAGCATGCGGCCTTTCTTCTGGGCGTTGCGGGAACGGAGGCCGGCATTGCGGCCATGTTCCTGCTTTCCGGTCATATTTCCGGAAAAATAATGGAGAAGAGACGGAGCTCCGGGAAATTTGAGGAGTTTGCGCTGTTTGTGCGGGAGCATGAGAAGCTTGCCATTGCGGGGCTGTTTGTGCTGCCGGTGCTGCCGGACAGCGTGGTATGTATCGGCGCGGGGGCGATGAAGCTTCGCAGCAGCAGCTTCCTGGTGATCTCTACCGCGGCAAAGGCTCTGTCCATCGGCATGACGGTATATGCCCAGCAGCTGGCGGACCGGCTTTCCATAGCCGGCTGGCAGATCATGCTGCTGGAATTTGCCGTACTGTATCTGCTTGCCATGGCCTGGAAGAAAAAGGAAACGGAGGGACGGACCGGTTTCCGCAAAGGGGTGTCCGCGCACATGCTTAACGGAAAAGCCGGCCGGCTCCGCATGGCGGAAAAGCATTGTTTCCGCCATGGCAGAAAATGGATTAACGTGCCCCTCCATGAAGACAGGGAATGAGGGCTGTCTGCAGACCCTCTGCGAAATCCGGCCCACGGTACGGGAAAGGGCAGTACGGCCCGCTGCTGCCAGAAGCGTCGAGCTGCAGGCCGATAGCCTACCCCGAAACGTCATACCAGAACGCGTTTTTTGTCCGGGTTTGCTGCCCAGTACTCCCGGACGCCCGCGTTCTTTTTTTGCGCGAAGCACTGAGTCATGCGGCAGAAAATGCCGGCACCGGCACGGGGAAGCTGCTTTTTATGCTTAACCGGGACAGTGCCGGCATTTTTGGGCATATGGCCATAACCCTGGTTTTTGAGGAGCAGGAAATGATACTTTTTGAGTATTGGATAAGGATATTTAATCATTAATAACAAAAAGAGTACACGGTTAAACGAAAAACAATGTCAAAAAATCACCAGAGGCTTGACAGACCGGTGAAAAAAGTGTTATAAACTAAATAAATATCAGTGTATTTTGGAAAGACGAAAACGATTGCGCATAGAAGGAGGCCCGGAAAGCGGAACGGTTTTACGGCGGTTTCCGGCTATCTGACCACTTTTTCTGTGCAAAACAGGTACTTTTTAACCCAATAAAAGTCACGACAAAATGCGGATAAGCGCATTTTCCGCGATAACACGACAGTTTCCAATCCAGCCTGACATATATGGAGGTTCCCTCTATGAGCAAAACCGTGAAAAGAATCATTATCGCCGTAATTGCGGCTGCTGCGGTGGCCGGGGTGATCATCGCCCTTGTCATGCGCGGCGCGGAGGATTTCCATGAGAAGTATGCGGGCGTGGATCTGACGAGGGAAGTTGCGGGAATGGAACGTCCGGGAACCTACCGCGGCTATGTAAACGGTTACGGCGAAGCCGTTTATCCGGAAAAACCCGTGGAGGTAAAGCTGTTTGATTACAGCTCTGAGGGAGAGGTTTCCGAGGAAAAGGATGTAAACGGGGAAGAAAAAGCCCTGCTTACAGGAATCGGTTCGGAGACCACCTGGAAGGTGGACGTGAAAGAGAGCGGCTTTTATAACCTCTACATAGAGTACCTGCTTCCGGAGTCCAGGGGCGTTCCGGCGGAGCGCGCGGTATACATTAACGGGGAGCTTCCCTTTGAGGATGCCAGGAACATCTCCTTCACCCGTATCTGGACAAACGGGGGCCCCGTTAAGAAGGATAACCAGGGAAACGAAATCCGTCCCACGCAGGTGGAGGTTTACGACTGGCAGAGCGCCTGCTTCAGGGATGACCGCGGCTATGTAAAGGAGCCGTATGTTTTCTGGCTGGAGAGCGGTGAGAATAAGCTCACCCTCGGAGCGGAAAACGAGCCGATGTATATCCGGAAGCTGGCTTTCACGCCGGTTGAGCCGGAGCCGGATTATGAGGCGTATCTCGCTGACCAGCCGAAGGAGGCGGGGGGCGATGCCTCGAAGAATTTCCTCCTGACGGTTCAGGGCGAGGATTCCACGCTTCGTTCCGAGTCCTCCCTGTACGCGAAATACGACCGTTCGTCCCCGACCACGGTTCCGAATTCCGTCACTTCCACGGTGCTCAACTATATCGGCGGCGATACCTGGCGCAGCAACGGCCAGTGGATCGAGTGGAATTTCGAGGTACCGGAGGACGGCTTTTACAACATCATGATCAAGGGCCGTCAGAATTATTCCCGCGGCAGCGTTTCCAGCCGCAGCGTCCTGATCGACGGCGGGATACCCTTCCGGGAGCTGGACGAGATTTCCTTTGCCTACAGCAACGACTGGGAGAGCAAGGATCTGGCGGATAAAAACGGCACGCCCTACAACTTCTATCTGACAAAGGGTGAGCACACCATCCGTCTGCAGGCAACCCTCGGGGGGATGGGCCCCATCCTGAACGACCTTGAGGATTCAACCTACCGGCTGAACCAGATTTACCGCAAGATCCTGATCTATACCGGCGCCAATCCGGACCGTTACCGCGACTACAATATCAACACCACCTACCCCGAGATTATGGAAGCCATGGATCTGGAGGCGAAGCGCCTTTATAAGATCGTGGACGACATGGTGGCATACAGCGGACAGAAGGCGGACCAGATCGCCACGGCCCAGACCGTGGCGCAGCAGCTGGAGCGCTTCGGCAGGAAGCCGCAGAATATCACAACCGAGTTTACGACCTTTAAAGACAACATTACGGCGTTGGGCACGGCGTCCCTGAACTTAAATGACACCAGGCTGGATGTGGATTACCTGGTGATTTCCGGTACCGGCGTCACGCCGAAAAAAGACCGGTCCAATGTGTTTATGGGCTTCGGACATGAAATCAGGTCCTTCTTTGCATCCTTCTTTGTGGATTATAATTCCGTCGGCGACGTCTATGCGGAAGACGGATCGGATGACATTGTCAAAGTGTGGGTGCTGACGGGCCGCGACCAGGGCACCATTTTAAAGACCATGGTGGACGACAGCTTCACGCCGGAAAGCAATGTCAAGGTGAATGTGGAGATTGTCGATCCCGGCGCGTTGCTGACAGCGGTTCTGGCGGGCAGGGGTCCCAACGTGGTGCTCTCCGTAGGCGCCGACCAGCCGGTCAACTATGCGCTGCGTAACGCCGCGGAGGATCTGACCCAGTTTGAGGACTGGGAGGAGGTTTTCTCGCACTATTCCGAGAGCTCCTATGAACAGTACCGTCTGGACGGCCACATTTACGCTGTCCCGGAGACCCAGACCTTCAACGTGATGTTCTACAGGAAGGATGTCCTGGAGGAGCTGGGGCTCGAACCTCCGCAGACCTGGAAGGAACTGATCGAGATGTTCCCCACCATCCAGGGCAGCAACCTGTCGGTGGGCATACCCACGGCAGCCGGAAGCAGCGGCGCGTCGGGCGCATCCACATCCATCATGTCGAACGTCCCGGACCTGTCCATGTATTTCGCCCTGCTGTTCCAGTACGGCGGCGACATGTACAATGAGGCCGGAACCAAAACCACGGTGGACAACGAGGCGGGCATCCGGGCTTTTGACGATTACGTCCGCTACTTCAACGATTACGGCATTCCGACCATCTACGATTTTGTCAGCCGTTTCCGTTCCGGCGAGATGCCGATCGGCATCCAGGCCTACTCCATCTACAACACCCTGATGGTATCGGCCCCGGAAATCCGCGGACTCTGGGATTTCACCCTGATCCCGGGCACGGAACGGACCGATGAAAACGGAAAAACCTATATTGACCGTTCCGACTTTATCACGGGATCGGCCACGATGATGATCTCCACCGAAGACGACGCGCTCCGGCAGAAATCCTGGGCGTTTATGAAGTGGTGGGCAGAACCGGATACGCAGGTGCGTTTCGGCCGCGAGATCGAAGCACTGCTCGGCTCCTCGGCGCGTTACGCCACCGCCAACCGGGATGCGTTCTCGAACCTTTCCTGGAGCATGGACGATATCGCCGTGCTCAACGCCCAGTGGGACGAAACCCGGGGCATCCGGGAGGTGCCGGGCGGATACTTTACCGGCCGTCACATCTCCAACGCCATCAGGAAGGTGCTGAACGAGAAAGAGGATTCCCGCGAGACCATCATCGACTATTCCATTAAGATCGATGAGGAAATCGCCAAGAAGCGCAGGGAATTCGGCATGCCGGTAGAGTAAGGGAGCAGGTATGGGAGAATACATCAGCAAGTATTTTAAGCTGCGAAAGCACAATGCAAAGGTTGCATGGAAAAAGGCAAAACAGAGGAAGATGTGCTATCTCTTCCTGGCGCCCTATGCCATCCTGTTCTGCATGTTCTATGTGTTTCCGGTTGTGGCGTCCATCCGCTACAGCTTTACCTACTACAATATCCTGGAGTCTCCCCGCTGGATCGGTCTCCAGAATTATATCAGCCTGATCCTGGAGGATGACATCTTCCTGATCAGCGTAAAGAATACGCTGATGATCGCCATTATTACGGGGCCGCTGGGATACATTCTTTCGTTCCTGTTTGCCTGGCTGATCAACGAGCTTCCCCGGTGGATCCGCAGCGTCGCGGTAATCGTGTTCTATGCGCCGTCCATCGCAGGAAACTGCTATGTGATCTTTTCTGTATTCTTCCGCGGCGACGCCTACGGCTACGTAAACGCTCTGCTCATGGATATGGGCATCATCGATACCCCGATCCTCTGGCTGATCAATCCGCAGTGGATGCTTCCCATCTGTATGCTGGTCATCCTGTGGATGAGCCTCGGCACCGGCTTCCTGTCTTTCGTGGCGGGCCTTCAGGGCGTGGACCGCTCCCAGTTTGAGGCCGGCTATATGGACGGCGTGAAGAACCGCTGGCAGGAGCTGTGGTTCATCACGCTCCCGAACATGAAGCCCATGCTGATGTTCGGCGCGGTTATGTCCATCACACAGGCCTTCGGCGTCTGCGAGGTCACCATGGCCCTCTGCGGCTACCCCAGCACCGACTACGCGGCCCGCACCATCGTAACCCATCTGTTCGACTACGGCTTCTCCCGCTACGAGATGGGCTATGCCAGCGCGATCGCAACGATTCTGTTCCTGATGATGATCCTCTGCAACAAGGCCATTCAGGCGCTGCTGAGGAGAGTGGGAACGTAATGCTGTCTGCTTCGGGGAAAACTGATTGAAGCATTTCATGCCGGATATCCGGGGAAATGCGTCAGCCGCTTTTTCTGCGGCAGACTAACGGGCGGCGGAGCCGCGAACAGTACCGCGGCGGTTTTCCCGGAATATCCGGACACCGGCAATCACATGCTGCACTGGGCAGCGGAGGTTCTGTGCGGGCCAGGTCCCTGCGGAACCGGACATAAGGAGTGGGAACGTGAGCAAAAAGAAAAAAAGCACCGTTCAGAAAGAATATCATAAGCCCCTGATAACCAGGAGGAAGCCGAACCGCTCCATCGCGGGCGACATCGTGCTGTACCTGTTCCTGATTCTGGTGGCTTTTATCATGGCGTTCCCCATCATTTATGCGGTCAGCAACGCCTTAAAGCCCCTTGACGAGCTGTTCCGTTTCCCGCCGCGCATTTTCGCGCAGCATCCCACGCTGGACAATTTTTCGGACCTGTTCGTTACCATGGGGAAATCCTGGGTAACCTTTTCCCGTTACCTGTTCAATACGGTATTCATCACAGTGGTGGGTACGGCGGGACACCTCATCATTGCATCCATGGGCGCTTTTGTGCTGGCAAAGTATGAGTTCCCCGGGAATAAGACCTTCTTTAAAATCATTACCGTATCCATGATGTTCACGGGTTACGTCACCATGATCCCGAACTATATCATCCTGAATAACCTGGGCTGGATCGATACCTACTGGGCCATCATCATCCCGGCGTTCGCCTCCCCCATGGGCCTCTTCCTCATGAAGCAGTTTATGGAAGGCCTTCCCACCTCCCTGATCGAGGCGGCGAAGATTGACGGCGCAAACGAGTGGCGGGTGTTCATCCGGATCGTCATGCCGAACGTCAAGCCTGCCTGGATGACGTTAATCATCTTCTCGGTTCAGGCCCTCTGGAACAACCGGGCGTCCACCTACATTTACTCCGAGGAGCGCAAGACCCTGGTGTACGCGCTGCAGCAGATCCAGAGCGGCGGCATTGCAAGAACCGGTCAGGGCGCTGCCGTGCTGGTTGTGGTTATGATTGTTCCCATTCTGATTTTCGTCTTCTCCGAGAGCCAGATTCTGGAGACCATGGCAAGCTCCGGTCTGAAGGATTAAACAGAGCAGACGGAAAAGCGGCCCCGGGCAGCGGATGCCGGGGAGGTTTTCCTGCCTGAGACAATCTTTGGGATGCTCTTTCCACCGCCCTGCCGAGCCTGTCCGGATTATCCGGCCGCGGTTTGCAAGGCAGGCACCATTACGGGATAAGGTGAAACCATATGAAACTCTGGAAACGACTTGGAATTCTGGCGGCGGCCGCCGTCATTGCGGGAAGCCTTCCCGCAGGCGTTCTGGCGGACGGCTCCTACACCTACAATTACGATTACTGGGGAGACGTCCAGTACAGCCCGGATCTCTATTCGGTCTGCAAGGTGTTTACCTCCTCGGAGCTGGGTCTGGAGACACGCATGAAAACCCCGCAGGGGATTTTTGCCCTCGGCGACAGAATCTATATCTGCGACAGCGGCAACAACCGGATCCTTGAGCTGAAGATCCATTCCCCCGAGGAAGTGGAGGTCGTGCGCATCATCGATTCCTTTAAGGGCGATGCGGCCGTGACCACCTTTTCGAATCCTACGGATTTCGTTGTTTCGGAGGACGGAAATTACTTCATAGCGGACCAGGGAAACGGCCGCATCCTGAAGCTGGACGCGGATCTGAACTACCTGATGCAGTTTGATAAGCCCATTGACAACACGCTGGATCCGGCTATCGGCTTCCAGCCCAGCAAAATAGCGGTGGATACTGCGGAGCGTGTTTACTGCGTGGCAACCGGCATCAACAAGGGCCTGATCAAATACGAGAACGACGGCGTGTTCTCCGGCTTTGTCGGCGCGACGCCGGTTTCCTTCGACTGGACGGATTACGTCTGGAAGCGCCTGGCGACGCAGGAGCAGAGAGCCCAGATGGTATCCTTCGTCCCGACGGAGTATACGAACCTGTACATGGATCATGAGGGCTTCATCTACGGCACCATCGGCGCCACGAGCGAGGATGATGAGGAAGTGGTCCGCAAGCTGAACCTCCTGGGCAACGATATCCTGGTGCGCAACGGCAACTGGGGCGTTTACGGAGACCTGTACACGGGCTCCGGCGGCGGCTTTTCGGGTCCGTCGTATTTCACCGACGTCACCGTCCTGGACAATGACATCTACTACTGCCTGGACCGCAACCGCGGCCGGATTTTCGGCTATGACGACCAGGGGCGCATGGTCTGCGCCTTCGGCGGAAACGGCAATATGGATGGATATTTCCGCCGCCCGGTGGGCATTGAGCATATCGGCCGCAATCTTTTCGTGCTGGACACCCAGGACTGCGCGCTCACGGTTTTCGTGCCGACGGAGTTCGGAGAGCTGATATACAGTGCGGTGGAGCAATTCGACGAAGGCGATTACGCCGGTTCATACGCCTCCTGGCAGCGGGTGATGGCATTAAATGGCAACTATGATCTGGCCTACATCGGAATTGGCCGGGCACTTCTGCGGCAGGAGCAGTATAAAGAGGCCATGGATTATTTCGAGCTGAAATATGACGGAAAGAACTGGTCCAAGGCCTATAAGCAATACCGGAAGCAATGGGTCCAGGAGAATATCTTCTACATTGTGGCCGGTATTCTGGCACTGTTCCTGATCCCGCTGACCATCGGGAGGATCAGGGCGGTCCGCAGGGAGATTGACAGGGCGGATATTTTCCAGCCGGGTTTCAGGGGGCAGTAGGCTTGGGGAAACACTGATTTAAGCGTTTCCTCAGATAAGAGCGGCTGGCTCTGAACAGTTGCAAATAAAGATAAACGGAGACCAAAATGGCTGCTTCAACGACAAAAACCAGGATCAGGAATGAAAGAATTGCGAAATACCTGGATTCGCTGAAATTTGCGCTGTACTGCACCACGCATCCGCTGGACGGCTTCTGGGACCTTACCCATGAAAAGCGGGGTACCATGGCAGCGGCACACACCATCCTTATTGCCGCCGTTCTTCTGCGCATCTTTAAGCTGAAGTATACCAGCTTCCTGTTTGTACGGGTCTACTGGGAGGATCTGAATATCTTCCTGTATATCGCGAGCATCCTCTTCCCCTTAGCCCTCTGGGTTATCGGAAACTGGGCGCTGACGACGCTCTTTGACGGCAAAGGCCGTCTGTACCAGGTGTATATGGGCACCTGTTACGGCATGACGCCCTATGTGGTGGTACAGCTGCCGCTCATGCTGATCTCCCACGGCTTTACCGTGGACGAGGCGGAGTTTTACGCCGTGGTAAGCGCGATCTCGCTGGTGTATTCAGCAGTCCTGATTGTGGTGGCCATGGGGCAGATCCATGAATACTCCATGGGAAAGAACCTGCTCTTTACGGTGTTCACCCTTTTTGCGATGCTTGTCATGGTATTTATCCTGATGCTGTTTTTCAGCATGATCTCTCAGGGTATTGCTTATTTTATCTCCCTCGGGAGGGAGCTGCTCTTCAGGATGTAGCACTGCGGGGCAGGGCCCCCGCGGG
>CAMOSC010000066.1 GCA_946624325.1 uncultured Clostridia bacterium | reverse complement strand
TTCAGACGTATGACGCAGCTGCAGAATGCCAGCGCAGGATGGAGCATCTGATCCTGTGAAAAGAGCAACTCCGGCACATGAACCGACATATAGGCACAAGAGTATTTTTGAGAAGCGTTTCTTCGGAAGCGCTTCTTTTTTGGCGCAGGAACCCGCAGGCGTGGAAGCGATTTCTGTTTTCCGCAGAATACACAGAAGATGGGCGAACAGCATTCCCCTTCCGTGATACTATTGCATATAATACATAAAGATGGTAAAATAATACATGTTGTGAATCTTTAAAACTGGGATTGCTTTAGCAGGAAAAGGTGAAGAAAAACGTCATACGTAAAATCCGTTTGGAAGCGGAATGGCCATATCCGGTAGTGATCAGAAAACGAAGGGCTGATGGACAGCCGAAAAGAGGATGGAACATGAGAAAAATACTTGTTGTGATCGATATGCAGAACGATTTCATTGATGCGGCGCTCGGCACAAAGGAAGCCGCCGCCATTGTCGATGCGGTTTGTGCAAAAATACGCTCCTACCCGGCAGAGAATGTGTATGCCACCATGGATACGCATGCGGAAAACTATATGGACACGCAGGAGGGCCGGTATCTGCCTGTGCCGCACTGTATCAGAGGAACTGACGGATGGAAACTCAATCCGGAGATCGCGCAGGTCCTTACCGGGGCACATATTTACGAAAAGCCCACCTTCGGCAGCGTGGCGCTTGCCGAAGACCTGCAGGAGCTTGCCCGGAATGAGGATATTGAACTGGAGCTTGTCGGTCTGTGCACGGACATCTGTGTCGTTTCAAACGCCCTGCTCATAAAGGCCTTCATGCCTGAGGTGAAAATCTCCGTGGATGCCGGGTGCTGTGCAGGCGTTACTCCCGAGAAGCATCTGGCCGCCCTTGAAACCATGCGCTCCTGCCAGATTCAGGTAGAGAACTGAGGAGCCCGGCCCTGAAGATGCGAAGGGACATACGGTTGCGGAAACGCCCGATGGCAGCGGCTTTCTGCTGAGTAAAGAGGAGCTTGTGGAAGCATATGTGAAAATGTTTACGCGCTATGCGGTGGATGGATATGCGCATTGGGTTTCAGATGATTCCGCAGGGACATCACGGTAAAGGAGTTATATATGGAGATTAAAAAATGTACGCAGTGCGGAGGAGATCTGGTACGGCAGCCGATGAAGAAGATCTGGCTGTGCCCATATTGCGGCGCAAAGTACGACGGAGCGGATCAGGAGAGGACAACACGCCCGGAAGCATACGAGGGCTTGAATGAAGAAGTGTTTTTGATAGAAAAAGACCTCTCAAAGATTATGAAGAATACTAGCGGAGCAGGTGTCATAAAGACTATTGCCCGCTGCATGAGCACATTTGAAAAAGCATGTCAGGTAGAAGAGTATATGCTCCGAAAGCTCACGTTTTCAGATGATATTTCCGTAAAAGGGGTGCGCGAGGATCAGATTGAAAAGGCAATGCCTTTGCTGGAAAAAACCATTGACGTCAACGAGCGTGTGATTGTATATGGAAACAAAGGAATCTTCTCCAAGGGAAAAGAGTATTTTATCGTGACAGACCGGCGGAGTATTTTTGTAAACAAGAAAAATGTTAAAACTGTCTCGCATACGGATATTGATTCTTTGAAAATAGAGGCCTGCGGGAATTGCTGTCTTAATGAAGATTACGAAAAAAGCATTATCAACCTTGATGGAAAGGGAACATTTCAGGGGGCGATTTTAGCGCTGATCTGTATGCTCTCTTTTGAGATGCAGCCGGACAGGGGCAGAATTCGGATTATCTGAAGCGTACAATCTGAAGCGGCGAACTATTCCGACCATTCATACGGACTATATCCAGACAAAAGAATCCGGAAAGCCTCAATGCCTGTGAAAACCAGAACATCACGTGTGAGCGGCCGCAGGCTTCCCATTGACTGTTTCCGCAATAAATGAAGCTTTTATCTGCTGCAGGAATCTTTCGGCGATAGGCGTGAAGCTCTGGTATTTATTCCAGATCAGATACATTTTCATTTCAAGGCGCGGCGACAGCGGCCGGAAGACCAGTCCGTTTTCCGGTGATGTATCAACCAGATTGTTCAGCGTAAGCAGAATTCCGAGGCCTTCCTTCGCAAACATGGAACCGTTATAGGAAAGGCGGAAGGAGCCCTCCAGATGCAGCTGCGGGAATCTGTCGCCGGCCCACGGCCGGATATCGTTCTTCCAGCTTTGCTCAGAGCAGAACAGAGGCTGGCCCGCAAGATCCTGCGCGGTAACGCATTCCTTCCGTGCCAGTATCGAAGACGCGGGGATGACCGCACCGAAATAGTCTGCCTCCGGAAACATAAGAAAGTTATATTTTCTCTCATCAGGCGTTTCGCAGATCACCGCGAAATCCAAAAGGCCTCTGTCAAGCTTTTCCGTGACCTGCTCTGTATCACCGCTGGTAATGTGGTATTTAAGGCCGGAATATGTTTTCTTAAATTCCCGGATTTCCCTTGCCAGATACCGGATCTGGTAGGATTCGGCCAGGCCGAAGTAGATGTCTCCGCCGGTGATGTCGTCAAGAGTCAGAAACTCCTGCTCAATCTTGTCTGCCATGGAGACCAGATCCTCGGCCCGGTTTCTGAGAAGCACGCCTTCATCCGTCAGCGCGATGCTGAAGCTGTGCCGGGTGAAAAGTTTCTTGCCGAGCTCATCTTCCAGGCTTTTCAGGGCCTTGGACAGTGTAGGCTGCGTTACATGCAGGTGCTCGGCAGCGCGGGACATATTCTCTTCTCTGGCTACTGCCAGGAAATATCGGAGTGTGCGGATCTCCATGCTGCGGTATCCTCCTGAGTCTTGATGGTATAATATGCCGATAGAGAATATCATGGTATTTATTATAACCATCAGTGAAGCGTTCGTAAAGCACTTCTAATGAGACTGCAGCAAGACGAAGCATTCGGGAGGCAGGGCGCCGCAAAGGCTGTGATCGGGTTCATCCGGGAATATGCTGTAAAAAGGCCTTTACCAATGATTCAAGACAACGGAAAACTTATTTTCTGAGCTTCAGGCCGTCTTTGAAGGCTTCCCCGACGCGTTCCGTTACCTTGTTAAAAACTTGTCCGTGACTTTGTTGCCGGATTCGATGCCGAAATAGTCTGCTTCCACCACGTGGGAAGTGTCGGCGTTGAGTTCCAATCTGAAAGAACTGGAGAGAGACCATATGATAGAGCGAAAGGAGTACCCGCAGATTCCTCCGAAGGTGGAATACAGCTTAAGCGGCCGCGGCAGATCTCTTATGAAGGTGCTGGATCAGCTTTGTGTCTGGGGTGAACAGAACAGAGAATGAACGGTCTTCCGGCAATAATAGATGACGGAAGTGACAAAAAGAACAGTATCAGAATACAAAAATGAGGCAAAGTATGGCATCCCGCAGGGCACCAGTGAGTCGGGCATCTGCAGGAATCATTGCTGCAGGGAGGAGCAGATCAATATGGAGATACTTCGTGTGGAGCATCTGACCAAAACGTATGGTAAGGGTCAGACGGAAGTCATGGCCCTGAATGACGTGTCATTTTCGGTGGAGAAAGGAGAGTTCCTGGCGATTATCGGGCCTTCGGGATCCGGCAAGTCCACGCTGCTGCATCTCCTGGGCGGGGTAGACCGCCCCACATCAGGCAAGGTGTTCCTGGACGGGCTGGATGTGTACAGCCAGGATGAGGACCGCCTGGCCATTTTCCGGAGGCGCCAGGTCGGCCTGATCTATCAGTTTTACAATCTGATACCTGTGCTGGATGTGGTCGAGAATATCACCCTTCCGGTGCTGATGGACGGACGGAAGGTGGATAAGGAAAGGCTGGAGGACCTGCTCACGACCCTTGGTCTTCAGGAGCGCAGGGGCAATCTGCCCAACCAGCTTTCCGGCGGCCAGCAGCAGAGGGTTTCGATCGGCAGGGCCCTAATGAATGCGCCGGGCGTTGTGCTGGCGGACGAGCCCACCGGAAACCTGGATTCAAAGAACAGCCAGGAGATCGTATCGCTCCTGAAACTCTCCAATCAGAAGTATGGTCAGACCATGATCGTTATCACCCACGATGAGTCGATTGCCCTGCAGGCGGACCGGATCATTGCCGTGGAAGACGGGCGCATCGTGCGCGATGAGCGGATCAGGGGGTGAAGAGTTGAAGGTATTCCGAAATTACACCTTAAGATCCCTGCTTCGCAGCCGGACAAGGACCCTGGTCACCCTGATCGGCATTATTCTCTCGATGGCCCTGTTTACCGCGGTGATCGAGGCGGTCTACAGTGCCCGCTGCTACCTGATCGCGATGGAGGAGGAGGTCGTGGGACCCTGGAACGGAGCTGCCTTCTCGGCTCTCGGAAACGCTGCCGCGCTGGAGGATGACAGGATTGCGCGGACCGCTTCCATTCAGTTCGGCGGGACGCTGGAGCTGGGGGAGGAGGACGATCGGCAGACGGTGATGCTTGGCGCGATAGCCGATGCCGCCTTCCCGGAAATGGTTGTGCTCACGCTCTCCCGCGGCCGGCTGCCGGAAAACGATAAGGAACTCCTGCTCCCGGCCCAGTACAGCTTCGGCCTTGAGCCGGGGGATACGGTTCGGGCGGAGGGCGGAAAAACGCTCACGGTTACCGGCATCATAAGCGGAATCAGCTCGGTTCTGAACCAGTTCCTAAGCGGGAGTCCTTACGGACTGACCGGCCCGGGAGGCGGTATCCTGCAGGCGATCGGGCCGAAAGTCACCTTCTTTGAGCTGAAGGATCCGGCAAGATATCTCTCCTTCATCGAGGACCATCCGGAGCTTGGCGACAGAGTCCTGCCCAACGTGGAACTCCTGAGCTTCTACGGGGCGCTGCCGGATCGCAATATCATGGCCATTTTCCAGAGCATTGCGGCTGTGCTTGTTTTTCTGATCGTTCTGGGATCCGTGTCGCTGATCTACAACTCCTTCGCTATTTCCGTGACGGAGCGCACCAGGCAGTACGGTATCCTGAAATCCATCGGAGCGACAAAATTCCAGGTGGGCTACTGCGTCATCTTCGAGGCTCTTGTGCTGTGCGTGATCGGAATTCCGGCCGGTATGCTCCTGGGCTGTGCCGGCATCGGTATTACCCTGTTTGCCTTAAGGGATGCCTTTGCCTCCATGTTCTGGGGAGAGACGAGCGCGCAGATGAAGCTGGTGATCAGCGTAAAGCCGCTGCTGCTGAGCGCTGCCATCTGCCTTGTCACCACGCTGGCGGCGGCCTTTATCCCGTCGGTGCGGGCCATACGCATCAGCCCGATGGAGGCTATCCGCCAGACGAAGGATATCCGCTTAAGGGCAAAATCCCTGAAGGTGAATCCGCTTGTGCGGAAATTGTTCGGCTTTTCCGGTACGCTGGCCGCCAAAAGCATGAAGCGGAACAGGAGGCAGTACCGGGCGATTACCATCTCCCTTTTCCTGAGCATCGTCCTGTTTGTGGGAGCTTCCTCTTTCTGCGACAACCTGGAGGAGACAACAAAGAGCGCGAGCGCCATGAACCCGTCCGCGGATATTATCGCGCGCGTGACAGGCGAAGATCTGGAGGAGCTGGATTCCCTGAAGAAAGAATTCCTGAGCATACCGGGCGTGACGAACGTAACATACGCGGCGGATGTGCTGGAAAACATATATTTCCCGGTCTCCGCCATGGATGAGAGCCTGGCCCGCACGCTGAATGCTCTGGAGGAAGAGGGCAGGTCCTATGCGGCTCCCGTCCGGATGATGGGAAATGATGTTGAAGGACTGACGGCCAAAGAAGATTATTTCCAGTATAATAACAGCTTCAGCTCTGTGCCTGTAGCCTTTGTGGATGACGAATCCTTCCGGGAGATCCTGGCCGGGGAGGGCCTGCCGGAGGAAGCCTTTTTCGACGCCTCAGATCCGAAGGGGATTATGCACAATCAGACCGTTCTCATGGACTATAACTGGGAGAAGCGGTCAACCCAGTGGTATCTCTATAAGGTGTTGGATGAGAAGAAGCTGCCGGTCGAGGCCGTGTGGGTGCTGGATCGCGAGCTGGAAGGGTATGGCAGCGCGGGAACATATTACGACCCGGAGGGGACGATGTGGTATGCCTACGTGGCGGATGAAGACCTGGACAGCTTCTGGGAAGGCTCTGAACAGCCGGACTTTGTCCCCGACTGGTCGATGGCGAAACTCTTAGCCCCGGAGGAGGCGAAGCTGAAGCAAAGCTTTGTTCTGTCCGCCGTGACAAAGGCGGATTTTTCCACTCTCCCCTCCGGACAGTGCACGATTCTCTACCCCTACAGCCTCAGAAACGATGTGCTGGATCCGGCTGTCAGACAGGGCTATGCCGGCGCGGCTTTAAGCACTGTATCCTTCGGCCTGAACACGAAGGGCTACCTCGACGTGGAAGAGGAAGTTATAAAAATTCTGAAAGGCAGATATCCGGACTATAATACGGACCGTGTGGAGAACGTCGCTCAGGAACAGGAGCAGATTCGGATGCTGATCCTTGTCGTCCGTGTCTTCTCCTATGGCTTCATCATCCTGATCGCCCTGATCGCGGCCGCGAACGTATTCAATACGATTTCCACCGGAATCATGCTGCGCAGGAGGGAGTTCGCCATGCTCAAATCCATAGGCCTCTCGGACAAAGGGGTTTTGAGCATCTTAAATTACGAATGCCTGCTCTGCGGCCTGCGGGCTGTGATTACGGGACTGCCCGTGTCGGTCCTTGTCTGCTGGTTCATCTATGATCTCGCCTTTTCCAGGGCAGTAATGAACTTCATCGTGCCCGTAAAGAGTATGATTATTGTCACCGCCAGCGTATTCCTTGTGGTATTTGCCTCCATGCTTTACGCGGCGCAGAAGCTGAAGAAGGACAATGTGATCGAAGTGATCAAGAGGGAAGTATAAGAGTAAGCAATGCGGCAGCCGGCAGATAGGAAGCGCTCCCTGCCGGCCTGGGGAAACCTTGCGGAAATCTGTGCCGGAAGGCCTGCCGGATGTGCGACGACAGAATAAGCCCGGTGGAGGAAGAGGACGGAACCTGGCAGAGGGTGGCTTATGCCTCCTGCCGCGGAAAGTACGGTAAGCTTCACCATCCCGGAGAAGACGAGGGTGCTGTATTTCATCGTAGCAGGAACCCCGGAGCAGCATATTCCGCATAAGTGGGACGACAGGGAGATCAATGACCGGCAGCTTCCCTAAGAGATGAAATATAACGGTCTTTAATGGCATCCGGTCCGGATATATACCGGAGCATGCGCAGAAACCGTATCCGGATTGTATATTCCTGCGGGTAAAAAACAGGCGGATTTCCCGAGAAAACTGTAACTGTTTAGAGTCAGGTGCTGAACAGGTTCAGAAAACTGACGCTTCACGGAGGATACCGGCTGGGAATATCAGGGGAACGCTTAAAACGGTGTTTCCCTTACGAAAGGAAAGTGCGGCAGTATGGAAAAGAACCGATTTGAACTCTGCGATAACTGGCATTTCTACCTTGCAGAAAGCTTCCCGAAGAAAAAGGCGGAGGAAGAGAGCCGCGATGCCCATGGCCGCTGCTTTTATGAACGGGACTATGAGGAGAACGAAAACTGGAAGGAGGTCTGTGTACCGCACACCTTTAATGACGCGGACCTTTTTGCCGCGCGGATCCAGGATGCGGGCAGCGGACAGAAGAGGACCTGCGCGCTGTACCGTCTTTTTTTTACGCTGCCGCAGGGGTTGGAAGCGGAGAGAGGACGCCTTATTCTGGCCTTTGAGGGGGTAAGACAGGCCTGTTATGTCTATGTCAACGGAAAGCTGGCAGGCTGGTCGGAAAATGGCGTGGCTCCTTTTGCCCTTGACATAACGCCCTATGCCGACCGGGAGGGAGAAAACCTGATCGCAATCGCGGCGGACAACACTGCGTCCAGGAATATCCCCTTCTGTATAGCGGAAACGCCGAATCATCCTCTGGCGGAACCCGGAAGCTTTCTTTTCCCGCAGGATGAAGAGGTTCCCGTGGAAAACAGGGGTGTAGGTTTCCAGTGGAACTGCAATGACTTTAATCCGAGCGTGGGAGGACTCACCCGCCCGGTGTATCTCTATGTAAAGCCAAAGGTGCATCTTTCCCTTCCGTACTACAGCAATCTGAGAACCGCGGGAACCTATATTTACGGGTCTGATTATCAGATTGGGGCAGACGGCTGCGGTTTTGCAAAAGTCAATGTGGAAGCGGAGACGGTTAACGTCTCGGGAAAAAGGGCGGAGGTATCCCTGAAGGTCAATCTGCTGGATGCCGCGGGAAACCAGGTCTGCAGTTTTGCCTCGGATTCCGGGACGGTCTGTGAAGCCTCGGAGCCTGAATGCGCGGCGACCATTATTCCGGAGGAAGCTTACCGCAGGAATCCGGACGGCAAAGGCTTTTTGCCGGTACCGGAGGAGGCAATGCCCTCGACCGAGTGGAGGTCGGACAGGGTGACGCCCGTCAGGGCGGTTTCGGAACTTCTCCCGCTTAAGCTGTGGAGTCCGGATGCCCCCTGCCTTTACCGGGCGGAGGTGATTCTGTCTGTGAACGGGACAGAGACGGACAGGGAGATCATCACTACCGGCTTCAGAAAAGCGGAGTATGACAAGGACCGCGGGGTGGTTATCAACGGCAGGGCGGTGTGGCTGAGCGGATACGCCCAGAGATCATCCAACGAGTGGCCCGCCATCGGCATTGCCCCTCAGTGGCTGAAGGATTATGACATGGAGCTGGTGCGGGAGAGCGGCGCAAACCATATCCGGTGGATGCATGTCGCGGCTTCCCCGGCGGATGTGAGAAGCTGCGACCGAAAGGGCGTGGTGATCACGCAGCCTGCGGGCGACAAGGAAGCGGAAGCTTTTGGGAGAGCGTGGGCCCAGCGCCTTGAACTGATGCGGGATGTGATCATTGCCTTCCGAAATCACCCATCCATTCTCTTCTGGGAGGCGGGCAACAATTCCATCGGAAAAGAGCACATGAAGCAGATGCGCCTGCTGAAGGAGCATCTGGATCCGATGGGAGGACGTTTTATGGGCTGCCGGACCATCAACACGGAAGAAGTCCTGGCGGAATCGGAATATGTCGGAACCATGCTGAACCGCCATGCCGCCCGTTTTCTGGCGGAGCATGGCCCCATTACCGAGACGGAATACAGCCGGGAGGAGGCGCCGAAGCGGGTCTGGGACGATTTCACCCCGCCGGATTATGACTACCGGAATCTCTTTATCGGGAAGGGCGGAAAAAAACAGGTGGGCAGAGATTTCTATGATCTGACCATGGAGGAGCTGTGCCTGGCGGAGACCAAAGGCTACGCGGAGTTTTTCTTCGACCGGATCGGCGGAGCCTCCGGGAAAAACTGGTACAGCGCGTGCGCAGCCCTCTGCTGGACCGATTCCGCCCAGCACGGCAGGCAGTCTTACTCGGAAAACGGCCGGATGAGCGGAAGGGTGGATGCGGCGAGACTGAAGAAACAGAATTTCTATCTGTATCAGGTCCTGCAGTCGGAGAAGCCGATGGTTCGGATTCTCGGCCACTGGAATTACCCTGCGGATTCGGAGGAAAACTACCGCTATCCGCTTAAGCGCTTCAACGGCAGTTATTTCGAAGAGACCGGAGAGCTCGGGAGGCGGGATCCCCGCCGGAAAACGGTCTATGTCGCGGGAAGCTATCCGATCAAAACGGTTGAGCTCTATGTCAACGGGGTAAAGAAGGGAGCCTGCAGCAAGCCTCAGGACGGGTTTATCTTTGCTTTTCCGGATATTGACGTGACGGAATCCGGTGAGATAAGGGCGGAAGGATATGCTTTCGGCACGGAAAACACGCATACTGCCGCAAACCGGCCTGACGCAGAGCACAGACTGGTTACCGCGGGGAAACCGGTTAGCCTCCGCCTGACCCTGAACACATCGCCGGAAGGCTTCAGGGCAGACGGCAGAGATATAGCCTTTGCCGACATTCAGATTCTGGACTCGGAAGGGCATATCTGTCCGCTCTGTGATGCCCGGATTGATTTTACGCTGGAGGGAGAGGCCGCATTTCTGGGCGGTTATACCTCGGGCTGTTTCAATCTGACCGGGGAGGAGAAGCGGGAAGCGGAATCCCTCGCGGGAGCACCGCCGCTGTCCGCCCATCGGGGGAGCGTCATTCATCAGCCCTATGTCTTTGCGGAGTGCGGTGAGGCGAGAGTTTTTCTGCGGGCGGGAAAGAGCGCCGGAAAGCTGCGGCTGACGGCTAAGGCGGACATTCCGGGCGTGGAAGCGGCAGTCATCGGGTTTGAGAGCGTTATTCCGGATCCGGAGGGCGGTGATACCGGTCTTTCCGGGGAACAGCGGAAAAATGGCGCGGACAGGCTCTCCTGTTCTGCCCGGGAAGGCAGAACTGCGGGGAGCAGGGAAGATACTGCGCAGGTCGGTTTCCCGGCAATCCCCGAAGCGGACGCGGTAAAGTATGTCCCGGAGGATAAATGCTACTGCAAGATTCTGGTAAACGGACAGGAGCCTGACACCCGCGGCGTACGCAGCGTCAATGAAAACGGAGCCGTCTGGGGCGCCGTGCTCTGCATCCTGGAGCGCATGAAGTCGGGCGACTGGAAGGAGGATTTCGAGTGGAATTTTGACCGTGCTTCAGAGAAGCTGACGGTTACCACCGCTGACGGGAAAGTGCTTGAGGCAGCGTCTCACCGGACGCATCTTGTGGTCAACGGCGCGGAAAACCTGATGGACGGAGAACCTTTCCTCTCGCCGGAGGGTCAGCTGGTGATGGAGGTCCCGGCGATTGTCTCATGGCTTCCCAAAACCTCCTGTGCCTATGACGAGCGGGTGAATGTGCTCAGGATTGAACGGCGGCCGGCAGGGTAACCCGCAGGCAGCCCAGACTGAATTTGTCGGAAAAACTCTATTGTACTCCTGCCCATATCCGGGTATGATATGAACTGTAAAGGTGCGGCGCCGGAGAAGTATTTCCGGAAGATCCGCAATGTATCCCATTCGGGAGGCTGACGGTTCCTTCGGTTCCGGAACGATTTTGAGGAGAAAAACGATGCTTTCCATATGCGCCATGAAGACAAATCTGCAGACAGAACCCATCGGGGTCGGCAGGGGGGCGGTGCGCTTTTCCTGGCAGATCGAAAGCGATGAGAACAATATCCGCCAGACCGCATACAGGGTGCGGGTCTGGGAGAAAACGACATGCCAGACGGTCTGGGACAGCGGGAGGACGGAGTCCGATGCCGTGGAGATCTGGTACTCCGGGGAGGGTCTGAAGCCGGATACCGCATACTGCTGGAGCGTGGAGCTGGCGATTGCGGAGCATGACGGGACGCTTTCCGGAGAGAGCTTTTTTGAGACAGCCCTGTTTGCGGCTTCCGACTGGAAGGGCGAATGGCTTGGCGAGCCGGAGGAGAGAAAGCACCATATCTTCCGGCATGTGTTCTCCCTGAAGGAGAAGCCCGCAAGGGGAAAGCTGTATCTCTGCGGCCTGGGACATTATGAGGCATGGATAAACGGTGAGCGGGTGAGCGACCGTGTGCTGGAGCCCGGCTGGACAAATTACAGGAAAAGCTGCCAGTACTCCTGTCTGGATGTGACAGGGCTGCTGCGGGAAGGCGGCAACGCAATCGGCCTGTATCTGGGCGACGGCATGTTTAACGTGACAGATGAGGGATACGCCTATTTCCCGAGAACCTTCGGGCTGCCGCGCTTTCTGCTGCAGTTAAACATCAGCTATGCGGACGGTACCCGCACGGATGTGGTCAGCAGTCCTGAATGGCGCATGGCGGACAGCCCCCTTCTCTACTCCGGTATATACGGCGGCGAAGATTTTGATGCAAGGCTTGACCAGCCGGGATTTTCGCTGCCCGGATTCCAGGAAAGCCTGCGGATTGGTTCCGGGGCGGAAAACATGAAAGGGCGCGGCGTCATTCCAGGAGCGGAGGCGGACGGGAGCAGGAACCCGGACGCCGGAGGCGCCGGTTACTGGGAGCCCGCGTATTGCGCCCAGGCTCCGGAGGGAGAGCTGGTACCGCAGCTGCAGGAGCCGTTGAAGATTATGGAAACATACGATCCCGTCAGCGTGAAAAGGGCGGATGCGGATACCTATGTCTATGATCTGGGGACGAATTTCTCGGGCTGGGTCTTTCTGGAGCTGGAGAACAGGTCCCCGGAAGCGGCGCAGACGGGTGCGCCTCATGCCCCGGGCGGGGATGAAATCCTCCTGACGCCCTCCGAGATTCTGGGCAGGAACGGCCTGCCGGAACAGAAGCTTGCTAAGGGGTATCACTGGCGTTATATCACGAATGGCAGCGAGGTTCAGTGCTGGCGTCCGAGATTTACCTACTTCGGTTTCCGCTATGTCAGCGTCACGGGCGCCGTGCCCGCGGAATTTGCCGGGGAAGCGGACGGCCGTCCGGTCATAAAGAGGCTCAGAGGAGAATTTATTTACCCGGACAGTATGGAAGCGGGGCATTTTAGCTGCTCGGATGAACTTTTCAACAGTATCCACCGAATTATCCGTCAGGCCATGCTCTCGAATATCAAGAGCTATATGACGGACTGTCCCCACCGGGAGAAGCTTCCCTGGATGGAGGAGTCCCACCTGATCGGACCGTCGATTCTCTACAATTTCAATGTACGGAATCTCTATGCGAAGATGGAGCGGGATATGGCCGAGGCGCAGCGTGAAAACGGCCTGGTGCCGGATATCTGCCCGGAATACGTGGTCTTCGGCTATCATGAAGGCTTTGTGGATTCTCCGGAATGGGGAAGCGCATGCATCATCAATCCCTGGTATCTGTACCGCATGTACGGTGATACGGCGCTGTTTTCGGAATATGATGCCATGAAGCGGTATCTGCTTTACCTGAAGAGCCGGACCTACGGGCACCTGCTGCATCACGGGCTGGGAGACTGGCTGGATATCGGGCCCATGAAGCCCTATTCCCAGAATACGCCGGTACCGGTTGTGGCGACCTGCATGTATTACTACGACCTCGGAATCATGGAACAGGTTGCCGGTCTCCTCGGGAAGGAGGAGGACAGGGCTGCCTTCGCGGCGGAAAAGGCCGAAGTATATGAAGCCTATAACCGTCATTTCCTCGACGACCAGACAAACCGTTACGCCAACGGAAGCCAGGCCGCCCAGGCCATGAGCCTGATCGCTGGACTGGTTCCGGATGAGCGTGTGGACAAGGTCGCGGAGATGCTCGTACGGGACGTCACCGTCAGGGGCTTTGCCACCACGGCGGGCGATGTGGGACATCCCTTTGTGGTGGCGGCGCTGATGCGCTATGGGAAGGACGATATACTCAACCGTATGGTTCAGGTTACGGACCAGCCGGGCTACGGCTATCAGGTAAAATGCGGCGCCACCACGCTGACGGAGGACTGGGACGGTCCGGAACCCGGAAATCCGCACGGCTCGCAGAACCATCTGATGCTTGGCAGTATAGAAGAGTGGTTTTACGGAGGCCTTGCGGGATTGAATTCCATCCGCAGGGAGCTTTCCGGAGGCCCGAAGGAGGGATCCCGCTTCAATGAAATTCTGCTGCGGCCGCATTTTGCTGAAGGCATTGACGAGGTCAGCGCATGGACGGCGCATCCCTGCGGAAGGCTTTCCCTGACATGGAAGCGTATGCCGGAGGGGAAGATCTGTGTGAATTTCACCATCCCCGCAAATGCCAGCGCGATATTTGAAAATGAGACGGATGGCAGCCGGAAGTGTTTTGGCTCGGGGACGTATACGGAAATCGTCGGATGAAATCAGAATGTGCAAAAAAGACGTCGGATAGAAGCATGCCGGAAGTGTCTTCACGGCCCGGGGCAGCTTTCGTCCGTCTGCAGGATCGGAGG
>CAMOSC010000065.1 GCA_946624325.1 uncultured Clostridia bacterium | reverse complement strand
GTCATGAACATCTTTAACAGCTTTCAGAAAATCGGCGGGCTGGCGGCGCAGAGCAAGGGCTTTCTGGATCCCTGGTACAGCAATTACCGGGAGATGCTTGAAGACAAAAACCTCCGTACGGCGCTTGTCAATACCCTGATCCTGATGCTCTGCACGATCCTGTTCCAGGTGGGCATAGCGCTGCTTCTTGCCCTGCTGGTGGACCAGATCCGGGCAGGCGCCAAATTTTTCAGAGTGGTTTACTTTTTCCCCATTGTCATCTCCGCGACGGCTCTGGGCCTTCTGTTCAACCTGATTTTCCTGCGGGACAAAGGCATGCTGAACCAGTTCCTGGAGCTCTTCGGCAGAGAGACGCTTATCGACTGGAAAAGCGAAACGCGGGCGTTTATCACCCTGATGATCCCTGTAATGTGGCAGTATGTGGGATTTTATTTTGTCATCCTGGTAACCGGCCTCAACAACATCCCCGAAGAACTGTATGAGTCGGCTTCCATAGACGGCGCCACGAGGCTTCAGCGCGTGCGGTTTATCACGATGCCGCTTCTGCAGAATGTCATCAATACCTGCATTGTCCTGGCAGTGACCGGAGCGCTGAAGGCCTTTGACCTGCCCTGGATTATGTTCCCGAAGGGGATGCCTTTAAACCGCACCTGGCTGACGGGAACCTATATGTATTATCACGCATCGGAAACGAGAAACACGGATTACGGCTGTGCCATCGCCGTGCTGATTGTTGTGCTGGGTGTGGTATCCGCGCAGCTTGTCAACCGGATCTTTAAGGATCGGGATTATTGAGAGGAGGGAGCGGTATGGCGAAGCGATCAAAAAGAAATCTGTGGATGATCCCGGTCTATGCGGTGCTCATCCTCTGGTCTCTGACTACCATCTACCCGTTAATCTGGGTGGGCCTGAATTCCTTTAAGGCGAAGGATAAAATCCTCTCGGATTCTTTCTCCGTCCCGACGGGAGATCTTTTTACCCTGGCCAATTACAGAAGGGCGTTTGACCGGGTCCCCATTTTCGGAGCCTACGCAAACAGCATTCTGCTCTCCGGGACGGTAACCCTTGTGGTGATGCTCCTGGCCGGCATGGCTGCCTTTGCCCTGGTCCGTTACCTCTTCCGCGGCAGGAAATTCCTCAGCAGCCTGGTTGTCGCCAGCATGATGTTTCCCGCTTTTTCAACAATTGTTCCGGTTTTCCGCATGGAAGCGTCCTGGGGACTGGTCAATAACAGCAGCAGATGGATTTCGCTTCTTGCCTGCGCGCTTCCGCAGATAGCCGGGAATATGTCCTTTGCAATCATTGTCCTTTCCGGCTATATCCGCTCCCTGCCTGTGGAACTGGAGGAGGCAGCGTTTATGGAAGGTTGCAATGCCCGCCAGATCTATGGTAAAATAGTTATGCCGCTTGCGAAGCCCTCCTTCGCCACGGTCGCGATTTTTACCTTCCTCTGGAGCTATAATGACCTGTTTATGCAGAGCTTTTTCCTGCGCATCCAGGATCAGTGGGCCATTACCAGGCTGCTGAAAGAGCTGACGGCCATGGAAGGAACGAATTACGGCCTCATGGCGGCGGCTGTAACCATTGTGGTGGTTCCGGTTATCATCCTGTACGCCTTTCTGCAGAAATATATCATCCGGGGGATGATTGCCGGGGCGGTAAAGGGATGAGCGTGGAGGAAGCGGCATGTATAAGGCGCTTGTGATTGATGATGAGCCGATTATCGTGAGAGGACTCACACGGATGATCCCGTGGGAAAAGTATGACTGTGAGCTGGCCGGAAGCGCGGGAGATGGCCGGGAAGCGCTCGAGCTGATCCGGAAGCTGAAGCCGGACCTGATTTTTACGGATATCTACATGCCGCGCATGGACGGACTGCTCATGATCGCTGCCCTGCGATCCGAGTTTGAGGATATGGAAATATCCATCCTCACCGGATACCGGGATTTTGAGCTGGCTCAGAAGGCCCTGAATCTGGGTGTGACCCGTTTTATTTTGAAACCATCAAACCTTCAGGAGCTTGAGGAAGCCCTGCGGGTGATGACCGCAAAGCTAAAGAAGAAAGGGATCCTTCCCGAACGGGAGGGGGAGCCGGCAGTTGAAATCGGAGCAGGTAAAGCGGAGAGAACCTTGTCGAATTCGGGCGCTGCAGGAGAAGGCAGACCGGAAGGCACTTTGAAGGGCCCGGCTGCTGCAGGAGAAGGCAGGCCGGAAGGCACTTTGAAGGGCTCTGCTGCTGCAGGAGAAGGCAGGTCGGAAGGCGCGTTGGAGTGCTCAGCCGTTGCGGGAGAAGGCAGATCGGAAGCGCTTATGCAGGCTCCGGGCGGCAGGGAAGATGGCGAGACGGTAAATAACCATACAGCTGATGAGGTGCCGGAGCGGCGTTTCCTGGTGAATGCGGCTTTGGCCTACATGGAACAGAACTACGGCAGGAAACTGATGCTCTCGGAGGTGGCGGATCAGGTTTATGTCAGTCAGTGGCACCTGAGCAAACTCCTGCACCAGTACGGAGGCAAGCCTTTTACGGAGCTTCTGAACGGAATCCGCATTGAAAAGGCGAAGGAACTGCTGCGCAATCCGGCGTACCGTATCACGGATGTATCGGAAATGGTCGGCTTCCAGGATGTAACGCATTTTTCCAGGGTATTCCGGAAAATTACGGGAATACCCGCAAACCAGTACCGCAATGAAATGACTTAAGGCTGGACTGAAGTGCAGAACGGAGGGAGTTATGGTCCGATTTGGTACCGGCGGCTGGCGGGCCGTCATTGGGGATGAGTTTACAAAGGCAAACCTTCAGCTGCTGGCGAAGGGACTCGCGCGGAAAATGAAGGCGGAAGGCGTGGCGGACGAAGGCATCGTGATCGGATATGACAGGAGATTTCTCTCAAAGGAAGCGCTGTTCTGGATCTGCGAGTCGCTTGCGGCTGAGGGGATTAAAACCAGGTATGTGGACCGTTCGTCGCCGACGCCGTTGATCATGTTTTATGTGGGGAAGCACAGACTGCATTACGGGCTGATGGTCACGGCCAGTCACAATCCCGCCATCTACAACGGAGTCAAGGTATTTACCTATGGAGGCCGCGATGCAAATGAGGAGCAGACGGCCGACCTGGAGCGCTATATTGCAGAGGCGGAGAAGGAAGGTCCCGCCGCGTCCGTTCCGCTGGAGAAGGCGGTGGATATGGGCCTTGTTTCCGGCTTTAACCCGCTGAACGAATACCTTGATAATATTATTTCCCGCGTGAATATGCAGGCCATCCGGGACAGGGGACTGCATGTGGTGCTGGATCCCATGTACGGCGTCAGCCAGACCTCCCTGAAGATTATCCTGTCCACCGCACGCTGCGAGCTCGACGTCATTCACGGCAGCCATGACACGCTTTTTGGCCGGCGGATGCCGGCACCCAGCGAAAAATCCCTCACGGAGCTGGCGACCTATGTCACGGAGATGAACTGCGATCTGGGAATTGCAACGGACGGCGACGCGGACAGGCTGGGCGTGGTGGATGATACCGGGCGTTATCTCTATGCCAACGATATCCTGGTGATGCTGTACTATTATCTGCTGAAATACAGGGGCTGGAGGGGTCCGGCGGTGCGCAATGCGGCGACGACCCACATGCTGGATAAGCTGGCGGCAGACTATGGACAGAAGTGCTATGAAGTACCGGTGGGTTTCAAGCATATCTCCGCGAAGATGGATGAGACGGATGCGATTATCGGAGGGGAATCCTCGGGCGGACTGACAGTCAAAGGGCATATCCACGGAAAGGACGGCATTTACGCGGCCATGCTTCTGGTGGAGATGATCGCCGTTACAGGCATGCGCGTTTCCGAAATCCGCGCGCAGATTGAGCAGGAATACGGGCATTTATACACGGAAGAGTGTTCGCTCACCTTCCCGGCGGATCAGAAGGATGCGCTTCAGAAGCTTCTGTATGTGGATCAGAAGCTGCCCGACTTCGGCGAACCCGTGGACCATGTGGAGTGGCCGGATGGCTGCAAGGTGTATTTCCGGGACGGCGCCTGGGTGATCGCCCGTTTTTCCGGAACGGAGCCGCTGCTGCGTATTTTCTGCGAGTCCGCGGATCGGGCGCGTTCCGCCAGGATCTGTGAGCGCTTCCGGGCGTTCCTCGGACTGTAGTCCGCATGCCCCCGCAGCTAAGGGGATACCACTATGGCCCCGCCGAAGGCGGGCCAGGTCAGGGAAACTACATGAAAAAGAAGCACTCGATCAAGCGGAAGATGACCCGGATCACGCTGGCCTGCTGGATGGTTCCCGTGCTGCTCATGCTGGCCGTGGTCGGGGTTTACATGGCGGGAAGCCACAGGGACGGTACGGCCGAGGATCTGAGAAACCAGCTGACATTCAATCTCAGGCTCACGCGGGAACGGCTGGACGGGGCAGTACGGCTCTCCAGACAGGCATCCTATGACGGGAAGATTCTGGAGCTGCGCCGGGAAGAGCTGGCCGGAAAGGAACCGGGCAGCAGTATCCGCCGCGGATACACGGAATATCTGCAGTCGGTATACCAGCAGAATGAAGCGGTTTCCATGGCTGTCCTGTTTTTCCCGGAAACGGGGGAGGAGGCCGGCGTTTCCGTCTATAACGCAAGGGCGGAAGGCAGCTATACCAAGCTTCGGACCTACTGGAGCCGGGTACATGAAAAGGCAGCCGGGCTTGCGCAGACGCTTGGAACCGGAATCGGGTTCCTGGCTGCGGATGGGGAGCTGTATCTGGTCCGAAACCTGGTGGACAGCCATTATAAAACCCAGGCAGTCCTGGTGATCTGCCTGAACTGCGGCTATGCTTTTGAGAGCCTGGTTCAGTTTCCGGCGATGGAAAAGTGCGTGGTCTGGCTGGGGGAGACCGCCTTCGGGATCGGACAGGACGGCAGGCTTACAGGCCTGGAGGACCTTTCGGGGACGCTGCCTGATGCCGAGGCAGCCTATGCGCGCTGTGGTGAAGAACGGTACAGCTGGGCTGAGGGACAGCTTGCCGTCTCGGAGGCATCCTCGGGAGAAGGCTACAAAATCAGGCTGGTGGTCTGGATGCAGCGGGAGATCAGCCGGTATCCCTTCTACGGATATCCGTACATTATAGCCGGCATTGCGGCGGGTGCGGTACTGCTTCTGGCGGTTTTGCTGATCTATTTCAACCGGGAAATCGCCGCGCCTCTTGCGGCCATCGGTACGGCTGCCCGCAGAATCGAGGAAGGGGAGCTCGGCACGAGGGTGGAAACTGAAGCGGATAATCTGGAGCTGCAGGTGATCACGGACAGCTTCAACAGTATGTCCGAGAATTTAAAACGGCAGTTTGATCGGATTTATGAGGAGGAGGTTGCCCTGCGGGAAGCCCGCATCAAAAGCCTGCAGTCCAATATCAACCCGCATTTTCTGAACAATACGCTGGAGGTCATCAACTGGGAGGCCAGAATGGCCGGAAACGAAAAGGTGTCTGCCATGATCGAGGCGCTTTCGGCCATGCTGGATGCCTCGCTGGACCGCAGCAGAAGACCTATGGTGAGCCTGGAGGAGGAGATGAGCTATGTCTCCGCCTACCTGTATATTATGGGCGAGCGGATGGAGGATAAGCTTTCCGTGGAGATTCAGCTTCCGGAGGAGCTGATGGGGCTTCAGGTTCCCAGGCTGATCCTGCAGCCGGTGCTGGAGAATGCCATTGAGCACGGTATTGCCCGGAAAGGAAGGGGAAGTGTCCGCTTAAGCGGCCGGATCGAGGGGAATTTCCTGATTCTGGATGTCGAAAATGACGGTGCCCTGGACGCGGCTGACCTGGAGAAGATCGAAAAACTGCTGGCAGCAGACTACAGGCCGGAGAATACCGGTTCCCTGCATATCGGTATTGCCAATGTAAACCAGCGCCTGAAGATCCTGTTCGGGGAGCCCTGCGGGCTTTCCGTCACCCCGAAGACAGGGGAAACGCTTGCAAGGCTGACCATACCGGTCATGGAAAAAGGCTTCACGGACGAATAAAACCGTCTGTGAAGCCTTTTGCGCTCAGGATAAAGAATCAGATGGCGAACAACAGATCCGTCCGCTCCTGTCTTTCAGCTGCGCGTACAGCTTTGGCATATAATCCATCAGGATTCCGTAATTTTCCTTCTGATGCGGGAACAGACAGCCGGAGCAGTCCTTTATGCCGTTATCGAGAAAAACATAATTTCCCGGGCACGCATCCAGCGCATAGAGCGGGCAGAAGCAGAACAGGCAGTTGAAGCTTTCCGGATCCGCTCCCGCATGACATGGAAAATATTCACATTCGCGGTTGGTAAAGCAGGAAAAATGCTTTCCCTGCCAGTTTTCGGCTTTGTTCATGGTTACGCCTGCACATATTCCTTACCCAGCGCCAGTGCGCTCATATTTGCGTCAAAGAGCTGTGCCTTGCGGGCGGGAATGACTTTTTTCAGGGCTTCGGCGAGAGTCTCCTCCTTCACACAGCCGGTTTTATATACCAGGGCGCCGAGGAGGATCATGTTGGCAAGGCCGGAGAGTCCCTTTTCGTTGGCCATCTGGGTGGAGGGTACATAGAAGACCGTGACATCATCCCGCATAACCTTCCTGCTGATCAGGGAGGAATCCACAAAGATCATGCCGCCGGGCGTCACGGCCGACTCATACTTGTCCAGAGACGGACCGTTCATAACCATGAGGACATTCGGATTTTCCACGATCGGGGAACCTACGGGGGTATCCGAGAGGATTACGTTGCAGTTGGCGGTGCCGCCGCGCATCTCCGGACCGTAGGAGGGAAGCCAGGAGAGCTCCCTGCCCTCCAGAAGCCCGGCATAGGCGAGCACCTTTCCGGAAAAGAGCAGTCCCTGTCCGCCAAAGCCGGCGATCAGGATCTCATAGTTTGTATTATCTGCCATGATCATGCCTCCTTGTCTCTGAATACGCCGAGCGGGTACTGGGGGATCATCTTCTCATCGATCCATTCCAGCGCTTTCTGCGGCGTCATACCCCAGTTGGTGGGGCAGGAGGAGAGCACCTCAATGAGGGAGAAGCCCTTTCCTTCGAGCTGGTAGCGGAAGGCTTTTTCGATAGCCTTCTTGGCATTGCGGATGTTTTTCACGTTGTTCACGGTGACGCGCTCCAGGTAAGCCGGAGCCTCCAGAGTGGCAAGGAGCTCACAGATCTGGATGGGATAACCGGCCGTCTTCGGATCCCTGCCGTAAGGGGAGGTCTGCGTGACCTGCCCGATCAGGGAGGTGGGCGCCATCTGCCCGCCGGTCATGCCGTAAATGGCGTTGTTGACGAAAATAATGGTGATATTTTCCCCGCGCGCCGCGGTGCTCACGGTTTCGCACAGTCCGATGGAGGCGAGATCGCCGTCTCCCTGGTAGGTGAAGACGATGTTTTCCGGCAGGGAGCGCTTTACGCCCGTTGCGATGGCCGGAGCCCGTCCGTGTGCGGCTTCAATCATGTCGCAGGCGAAATAGTCGTAAGCCATAACAGAGCAGCCCACCGGGGCAATGCCGATGGTTTTTCCCTCAATGCCGAGGGTATCAATTGCTTCGGCCACGAGGCGGTGGATAATGCCGTGTGTACATCCGGGGCAGTAGTGCATGGGGATATCCGTCAGTGACTTCGGTTTCTCAAATACAACCATTTCCTCACCCTCCTTCTTCGTTTGCCTTGCGGATGGACTGCAGGACCTCTTCCGGCGTGGGAATCATGCCGCCGGTGCGGTTGCAGAGATAGACCGGCTTCTGACAGCGGACCGCAAGCTCCACATCCTCGCGCATCTGACCCATGGAAAGCTCCACGCTGATGAAGGACTTCACTTTCCCGGCAGCCTCGAGCAGGGGCTTCTTCGGGAAGGGCCACAGGGTCTTGGGACGGATCATACCGGCCTTCAGGCCTTCTTTTCTGGCCTGGACAATGGCATTTCTGGAAACACGTGCCGTGATGCCGAAGGATACCAGGCAGATCTCCGCGTCCTCCATGAGGAAGGACTCCCACATGGGCTCTTCTTCTTCCACCCTCGCGTAGCGCTCAAAGCGCTCGAAATTCATGCGCTCCAGAACCTCCGGGAGCAGGAAGAGAGAGTTCGCGATGTTGTGGGGACGTTTACACTCGGTGCCGGTGACGGCCCAGGGTTTTTCGATGAAGTGCTCAGCCGGGGCGGGAAGCACCACGGGCTCCATCATCTGTCCCATGGTTCCGTCAGCCAGCAGCATGGCGGGCATGCGGTACTTATCCGCCAGTTCAAAGGCCTTAAAGGTCAGGTCAGCCATCTCCTGGACGCTGGCAGGCGCCAGTACGAGCACATGAAAATCACCGTGGCCCGGTCCGCGGGTGGCCAGGAAATAATCCGACTGGGAGGGCTGGATGCCGCCGAGTCCGGGGCCGCCGCGCTGTACGTTGACAATCAGCGCCGGAAGGTCCGCGCCGGCCAGATAGGAGATTCCCTCGCACTTTAAGGCGATGCCGGGGCTGGAGGAGGAGGTCATGGCGCGTTTCCCGGTGGAGGCAACGCCGTAGACCATGTTGATGGCAGCAATCTCGCTCTCGGCCTGGAGGAAGGTTCCGCCGATCTTCGGCATGCGCTTGGACATATATGCGGCCACCTCGGTCTGGGGTGTGATGGGATAGCCGAAGTAATGGCGGCATCCCGCGAGGATAGCGGCCTCGGCAATGGCTTCATTGCCTTTCATTAATACTTTTTCAGGCATTGTCTGCTCCTTTCGTAAGGAACCGCCGCAAAATGATTTCCGCCGGGCTGAGAGGCCTGCCTGCGGGCTGATGATCATACAGCTTATGCTGTCATCGGGCCGGCAGGATGCGGAAACGGTCTGCGGACAGGTTCGAATCAGCGCTCAACGGTGATTACACAGTCCGGGCACATCATGGCACAGAACGCGCAGCCGATGCATTTTTCGGGATCGGTCTGTTCCACGGGCGCATGCCCCTTGCTGTTGAGCCTGGTCTTGCTGAGGGCCAGTATATCTTTGGGGCAGGCGGTTACGCAGAGACCGCAGCCCTTGCAGAGCTCTTCCTTGAATGTGAGTTTTGCCATAGGTACCTCCGTATCGGTTTAGACAGCGGGCAGGCTCAGGAAGCCTGCAGGCGTCCTAGTGCGGTTGTTTTGAGAGATTTACGGATAAATCCAGTTCCTGTTCAGAGCCAGACTCCGGAAATGGCAAAAAGCGCCGTTTCTGGAGCTGCGGCGTGCTCGCCAGATGCAAATCTGTGGATAACCATGGATTTCCGCCGGCGGAATCCATGGTTTTTCACAGATTTGCACCTGGCTCTGAACAGTAACCAAATCCTTAACGGCTCTCCGGTTCCAGCATATAGTACAGCTTCTGCAGATGGAGCGGGAAGGGCTGCTCAACCCTTCCCCGGGCGTCGTCCGCCAGTTCGCTGCGGATGCAGGTCATGCGTAACGGCAGCTCGGTGATTTCCGAAAGCTCCCGGATATAGCCGGCGCTCTCCAGCACATCCTCCAGGGTGGTTTCGGCACCGTAATTGGTATTGTTTACCAGCCCCGTGAAGGGGAGGCCGCAGGCCTCTGCGATTTCCCGCATGACGGCTGCGGTGTCCGCGGCCGTTCGGGTCAGCGGACGGGCCTTGTTTGCCACAAGCAGCATTTCATAATGGTTTTCCGCCAGGATATCCGGTACATAGCGGCCGAGAGCCAATGCTCCGCGGTCGTCCCCGCCGATATCCAGCACGCCGAAGCGGCTTTTATCCGCCAGGAGCGAATAGGTTTCCTTCGGCATGGCCGGGGCGTCCAGGTTTGTATTGGCGTAAGCCGAGGCGATCAGCTCAATGCCTGCTTCCTGAAGGAGCTTTCTGGAATCCTCCATACGGAAATAGGGATTCACAATATCCAGGTCCGCCATGGTTACGGGCTTCCCGTGGCTGCGCAGCCTGAGCGCGTAATTTAAGGCAATGTTTGTCTTGCCGCTGCCGTAGTGGCCGGCAAAAAGGGTCAGGCGCGGAGGGTTTTGAAGGATTACGGGCTCGGAGCCCGCCTCCCGCGGCGCAGAAGCTGAAGAATAAGAATTCATAAGCATATTTATAGTTTGTTTCTGATGATCTTGCCGCTGATGGTCTTGGGCAGTTCATCCCGGAATTCCACGATACGCGGGTATTTGTAGGGAGCGGTGTGGCTCTTGACGTAATTCTGGATTTCCTTCTTGAGCTCTTCCGTGCCCTCGGTGCCGGGCACCAGCACGATGCTGGCCTTGACCACCTGGCCGCGCACTTCATCGGGAGCCGCGGATACGCCGCATTCGAGCACGTAGGGAAGCTCCATGATGACGTTTTCAATCTCAAACGGTCCGATGCGGTAGCCGGAGGATTTAATTACATCGTCCGCGCGGCCGACATACCAGTAATAACCGTCCTCATCTCTCCAGGCAAGGTCGCCGGTGTGATAAATGCCGTCGTGCCAGACCTCTTTGGTCCGCTCCTCGTCGTGATAGTAGCCTAAGAACAGACCCGGACGCGGGTTCTTCGGGTTGGCCTTGATGCAGATCTGGCCGGTTTCGCCGTCGGGCACCGGCTGATCCTCGCGGTTGAGCAGCACGACGCCGTAGCCGGGAATGGGTTTGCCCATGGAACCGGGACGGAGCGTGGCGCCAGTGAGGTTTCCGATGCTGAGTGTAGTTTCGGTCTGGCCGAAGCCCTCGGATATACGCAGGCCCGTAGCCTTCTCAAACTGAATGAATACCTCGGGGTTGAGCGCCTCGCCTGCCGTGGTGGCATGGTGGATGGAGGACAGGTCGTACTGGCTGATATCCTGTTTGATCAGCATGCGGTACATGGTGGGCGGCGCGCAGAAGGTAGTAATGTTGTATTTCTTGAACATGGGCAGGATCTTCGAGGCGTCGAAACGGTCGAAGTCGTAGACGAAGATCGCTCCCTCGCAGAGCCACTGGCCGTAGAGCTTGCCCCAGAGTGCCTTGCCCCAGCCGGTTTCCGAGATGGTAAAGTGCAGGCCGTCCCGCTCCACCCAGTGCCAGTATTTGGCGGTGACGTAGTGCCCCAGCGCGTAGTTGTAGCTGTGCATGGCGCACTTGGGATATCCGGTGGTGCCGGAGGAGAAGAACATGACCATGGGCTCATTGCCGGAGGGCGTGCCCGGTGTACGGCGGTAGCGGCGGCTGAAGAAGCCGTACTCGGCGTTGAAATCGTGCCAGCCTTCCCGCTGTCCGTTGACGATGATCTTTAACAGGCTCATGCCCGCATCGCGCTCCGCACGCTCCACCTGGCCTGCGGTATCGCCGTCGCCCGTGCAGACGATGGCGGAAACGCCCGCCGTCTCAAAGCGGTACTGGAAATCATGCTCCTTGAGCTGGTTCGTGGCCGGGATGGCGATGGCGCCGATCTTGTGCAGGGCCAGGATGGAGAACCAGAACTGGTAATGGCGCTTAAGCACCAGCATGACGCGGTCGCCCTTTTTGATGCCCAGAGAGGTAAAATAGTTTGCCGTCTGGTTGGAGGCGTCCTTGATATCCTTAAAGGTAAAGCGGCGCTCGGTCATATCGTTGCTGATATGAACCATGGCGAGCTTCTCGGGATCCTTGCGGGCAATCTCATCCACAATATCGAAGGCAAAATTGAAGCGCTCGGTATTCTTGAAATTGAGGGCCTGGAGAACGCCGTTCTCGTCCTCTTTCGCATCGATGAACTCCTGCACCACCAGGGCTTCCTGCTGCTGCCCCGGGGTCCTGCGGATCATCTCGGGCTGTGCCGCAGCAGTCTCTCCGGGAGCCGCCATGATCATGGCCAGGAAGGTGCAGTCCTGGTTATCCACGGCGATCATGCCGTGGGGCGTGGAGCTGTTGTAGAAGATGCTGTCGCCTTCATGGAGCACTTCCTCGTGCTCGCCCACGCGGACCTTCAGGGAACCGCGGATGATCAGGTCGAACTCCTGACCGGCATGGGTGGTGGTGTGGATGGGCTTGCCGAGAAGTTCTTCATCAAAACTGTAGGTAACCCAGTAGGGGGTGGCCAGCTTCTGACGGAACATGGCTGCCATGTTCTGGATGGTGATGCCTTCCTCACTGGCGGTTACGGGGCCGGTACCCCGGCGGGTTACCGTATAGCTGGACAGCTTGGCGCTGTGACCTTCCAGCAGGTCAGTCACGTCCACGCCGAAGGCCAGTGCGCACTTGTGCATGAAGGTGAAGGGTAAATCTGCCCTGCCGGCCTCGTATTCCAGATACTGGTCCTCGCTGACCTGGGTCAGCGCAGCCATCTCGGCCGTGGTATGACCGGTAATCCAGCGCATCTCGCGGATACGTCTGGCTACCTCATAGAGCTGGCTGTTGGTGGATTCTTCTGCCATTTGTGTTGCCTCCTTATTGAAACCGTTTCGGGGCGGCTCATAAGAAAAAGCCCGTCCCAAGCAACTCTTGAGACGAGCTGAAAAACCAAATTCATGCCCGCGGTACCACTCAAATTGCAGCGAAATGCTGCCACTCAGATCCTGACAGATCGTATCCCTTAACGCGGGCGGACGGGAGAAATCTACTTGCTTTTCGCAGGATTCCGCGTGAAAAACGGGAAACCCTCCGGGCGTTCAACCCTCCGGCTCGGAAGCGATGGGCATTTGAAGTGCATGCCGGCAGTTCACACCAACCACTGCCTCTCTGAAGAGCAATTCCTCCAGCCGTCTTCGTCACAGCCTTTGAACATCGAACTAAAGTTTATCACAAAGAATCTTTCGTGTCAATCTTTTTCTGAACGGCTGCGGAAATCCAGACAGGTAAAGCTTTACGGTAATGGCCTCATCCCGCGACTTGACATCTTCCGGAAATATGTTAAAATATGCAGTGTTCATCGGAGGGTGGATTATTCATAAGAAATAATCAACCGGATAAGATGTCGGGCTGGAATGCCCGGGTCTTATCCGGTATTTTTGCGCGAAGCAATGAGCCATGCGGTAGAAAATGACAGCACTGGCGCGGAGAAGCTGTCTTTTAGCTTATCCGGGACAGAGTTGGCATTTTCTACCATACGGCGAACGCCGCGACAATCGCAGCGCATGCTTTTCGCGCTGCGATCTGTCGGCATGGCTCAAGGGGAAAATGACAGCACTGGCACGGGGAAGCTGTTTTTTAGCTTACCCGGGACAGTGGTGGCATTTTCTACCATACGGCAGAGCCGTTCCAATCGCGGCGCATGCTTTTCGCGCTGCGATCTGTCGGCATGGCTCAAGGTGGAAAATGACGTGCAAAATTATGCCCCCGAAAAGAAAGGAATTCCCTGTATGGCCATCACAATTGGAACCGGTCAGGCTAAGCAGCTTCTGGAAAATGGAGCAAAGCAGGCTGAGACTCTTGTAAAAGATCCGGCTCAGGTGGACGATCTGCTGTTGCGTCTGGAAGAAAAGCTGAAAGAAGTGCCCGCAATCGGCGAAACCCTTTCAGATCTTCCCCTGATGATTTCCATGGTAAAAGCCTGGATAAACGGAAGCTATAAAAAGGTATCATCAAAAGTAATTCTGTGCCTTGTAGGCGCTTTTCTCTATCTGGTCAAAAAAGGCGATCTCATTCCCGATGACATCCCTGCCATCGGCATCGCCGATGACCTTGCCGTGCTGACCCTTGCGCTTAAGCTTTCGGAGCCGGAACTGAAAGAATATGTCGCATTCAGGGACAGCCGTCAGGAAAGCTGAGTCCATACTTTCTCACGGATAAACGCTCAGCCTTGAAGAATTGCACTTCATCAATGTTTGCAGGCAATAGTCCTTGACAAAAGCCGTGGAATCCATTAAACTTTATATTGTTTGTAAAAGGGAGTAGCTGGCCATGCTTATGGCTGCCGGAATCGTCATCGCGGTGGAAACATCCGGGTCCGGCCTAAGGATTTTATATCTGACAGCAAGACTTTTACCGCAGTAACCTGTGGTAAAAGTCTTTTTTTGCGCGTAGCAATGAGCCATGCGGCAGAAAATGACAGCACTGGCACGGGGAAGCTGCTTTTTAGCTTACCCGGGACAGTGATGGCATTTTCTGCCATACGGCGAACGCCGCGACAATCGCAGCGCACGCTTTTCGCGCTGCGATCTGT
>CAMOSC010000064.1 GCA_946624325.1 uncultured Clostridia bacterium | reverse complement strand
ATTATGGTTACTGTTCAGAGCCAGACTCCAGAAATGGAAAAAACGCCATTTCTGGAGTTGTGGTGTGCTCGCCAGATGCCAATCTGTGGAAAACCATGGATTCCACTGGTGGAAATCCATGGTTTTCCACAGATTGGCGCCTGGCTCTGAACAGTAACCAATTATGATCATGTAAGATCCCGGATTCATCAAAGCATACAGCTGTCCCTCAATCCGGATTATCCCCCTTCCAGACATAGAGTCCTTCCGTCGCTGCCAGAGTATTTATCATCTGCAGCAGACTGCTGTCGGGGTTGTAAAGCGTCATGTACGTATCATTAAAGTCCGAGATCATCAGGGCGTCGCCGACCCGGACAGATATTTCCTTCATCCTGATCCATTCTGCGAGCTTCGCGGGATCCGTATTCCGTTCACCATCAATTTCCAGGGCATAATAACAATTCAGTTTATACAGAAGGTTTAGCTTTTTCTCTGCGGAACCTTTCCTGAGATACGGTTCCAGAGCAAAGTACTGTCCGGGACTGTCCGCCGGAACCCGCTCCGGGAGTACATCAATAATATAATAAGATGAATTCAGTATTGCCTCAATGCTCATTTCTTCGATAGTCATTTCTTCCCCCCAGAAAGTATTCCATCTTTTAAGCGCTCTCCCTCAGCAGATTACAAAAACATAGTCATATAAATCGGAATATATAATACGCCATCTTCAAATGCCAGATCCTTCGTATAGATAATATACCGATCATTCATTTTCTCACTATCACAAGTCCTGGTCAACCGAGATTTCGATTTGTGTTCATGCTTATATGCACCTGATTACGATTTGTTTATTTCTTATTACGCCGCAAATTACGCTTTTCTCATACAAGTCTCGGCAGCACCGCATCCATCCCTGCAAAGTTCCAGGACACACCCCTTCTTTCCGGCAGAACAGCAATGATATGGCTGAGCCTTCCGTAATCCTCATGTCAGGGGCTCCGGATTATCCTCCCGACCAAAAAGCGCCTTTCTCCGGTTCAGCTTCCAGAGCGCCAGACTGATGCCCCAGGAAATCAGAATAATCAGAGGCAGGATGACAAAGACGCTCTTTAAACCCAAAACAAAGAAGCCGTACCAGTCATATCCCCTCTGGATTACGCCGTTCTCTGTGTGCCGGATAGTCTCGGCCGTATAATAAATCGCATACAGGATCAGCGGAACGGTTGCGGTAAAGGTATGCCTGAAAGAGATTCCGCGCGTCTTCTCAAAACCAATGAAGGTTACGATACTCAGGATCGGATTTACCAGATGCAGCAGGAAATTACTGTTCCGGTACATGGCAAACAGACCGAGCCTGGAGTAAGTGGTCGGCGTAAGGAATCCCACTGTCACAAGCATGGTCAGCGCAACGCCCGATGTTCCGACCAGTTTAGCAATGAAGCTGAAGGAGGAGCGTTCCTTCCGCTTTCCGCGCAGCACCATCCACCCGTCAATGGCGGCAATCAGCGCAGCGATTCCCATGAGGATATTGGAATCCACCGTGAAATACCGCAACATGCCGAGCCGGCCGGCGGACAGGGGACCGCTGCTGATCCCGCTCATCATCCAAAGGATAGCAATGAGCTCAAGGGCAAATAATACAAGGTTCAGGATCAGTGCCTACCGCAGTTTTTTCATCTTTCAAATTCCTCCGCTGCAGCAGATATGCCGCAAATACTTAACTGGCCGATACCTTGCAGGTATCGTTTGTGTCTCCTTCCTAAACACAGTTTTGTAGTCGGACCTAATGTCCCGGATGACTATTTTGCAGCCACGCCTGCAAAAAGCGCAGCCGTGGGCAAAATATGTCTCCTTCCTGCAGCGGGGTTTTCTGCAGGTGTCGAAAAGACCAACTTCAGAGAACAAGCGCCGCACCGCTCTGCCAGGCGCGCCGCCCGTTTTACAGGTGCCGATTCCGTAGTTTTCCTTTCGCATCGCTTTCTATTATAGCAGTTGCTTTGAAGGATGTAAACCGCACATGATGATCTGAATTGAAGTTGGCGGTCTTTCTTAATCAGTCTTTAATACAAAATTTAGTTTACTATCTTGCATTAAATAATAGCATGTGATATACTGCAGTCATCAAGAAACAGGGAGGTCTTACATGAACGCACAGATGAAAAAGGGGGTACTCGAGCTGTGCACCCTGAGCCTTCTGAGCAGCAGGGACCGGTACGGCTATGAGCTGACCGAAGAGATCTCGCGGGATATCGAGATCTCAACAGGAACGCTGTACCTGGTCCTGAAGCGGCTGAAGGATGAAAACTATGTAGAAACATATCTGGCTGAATCTTCCACCGGGCCTGCCAGAAAATACTACCACCTGACCGATTCGGGCAGGGTGTTTCAGAAAAGTCTGCTGGAAGAATGGACAGGCTTTGTACGGGCTGTGGAACGGCTGCTGGAAACGGAATCAGAAAACAAGGAGGCTGAAGATGACAAGAGATGAGTATATGAAACAATTATGCGCGGCGCTCAGGGATATGGATACAGCAACCGCCCTTGAGCTTATGGAGGACGTTTCCGCCCATTTTGCGGAAGGCGCGGCGAACGGACAGCGTGAGGAGGATATCTGCATGGAGCTTGGAGCTCCGGAAGCCCTTGCCGCTGAAGCCGGGGCAATTATCGGGAAAGAGGCGGAAGCCGAATCAATTATCGGGAAAGAACAGAATACCGTCCGGCCGGACAATAATGATTCCGAAGTTTCCGCCGAAGCAGGGGAAAATATATCCGGCATTTCGCCAGATGTGCCGGACATCCGGACATCCGGAACAGAGAAAGAAGCAAAATCCGGAACAGGAACAGAGAAAGAAACAAAATTCGGAACAGGAACAGAAGCAAAATCCGGAGCAGAAACAGCAGCCGGAAACGCAGCAAAGCAGAGGGATTCGGAGAACCGCCTCGAACGGTGCGTGAGATCGGTCAGCCGGGTTGAGCTGTACGCGGAATACGCCGATGTGAAGGTGCGCTCCGGCAAACCGGATGAAGTCCGGGTGATCTGCGAATCCACCGATCCGAAGGTCCTGGCACAGTTCTACTGTGAACGGGAGGACGGTATACTCCGGACAGGACTCCGGAAACGGACGGAATATTCCATCCTGGAGAGACTTTTCAACCGGTCTGAGGTCAAAATCTCTCTCATTCTGCCGGACGGTCTGCCCGAAGGGGCGGTGCTCTCCTCTTCCTCGGGTGATATTGACGCCGAACTGCTGCGTATGCCCCGGCTGGACTTTCACACCGCCAGCGGAGATATTTACGCCAGATTTACGGACAGCCGCACACTCCTGCTGCAGACAGCCAGCGGCGATATCCGCCTGGAGGGCAACCACGCCGGGAGGATTGACGCGGCATCCGCCAGCGGCGATGTGGATTTCAACGGGATAAAAGCGGAAACGGTGAAGGCCGAGGCAGCCAGCGGAGATTTCTCATGCCGGGACGGACGCCTGAAGACACTCATCTGCAGTTCGGCAAGCGGTGACATTGATGTTTCCGGCCAGACGGCTTCGCTTCGGTCCAAAACGGCCAGCGGCGACATCCGGGTCTGCTGCACCGGCCCCTGCGCTGTTGAACTGAAGACGGTCAGCGGCGATGCCGTCCTGATCTCCGGAGAGGAAATATCCGGTCATATCGAAAGCGTAAGCGGAGATATCCGTCTGGAAACAGAAACCATCGCCAGGGGGCTTTCCGTGAATTACAGCACAGTAAGCGGAGATCTGCGGGTACAGCGAAGCTGTGAAAAAGAATCCGGAAGACGCGGCGGAAGGGTCTTTATACCCGGCAGCGGAACGAGAGAAAACGCCGCCCTGCTCAATATCCGGACCGCGAGCGGAGATCTGATCATCCGCTGATCCTGTAATGCAATGAGGGGGAGACAGTCGTCTCCCCCTCACGCTGCACGCTATATACCACCTAACCCCCCCGCCATATACACAACCAGACTCAGCACCAGAAGAAACGCCGCATTGACGACGGTAAAGATCAGCATGTATCTCCCGCTTCGCGCCGAGGGCGTGCGGAAATACAGCTTCATGCTGATCAGGCTGGCAAGGCTTGCCACCGGGGTGCCGAGGCCGCCGATATTGACGCCCAGCAGCAGGGCATCCGCCTGATTCGTAAAACCGGACAGCAGCAGGGCCGCCGGCACATTGCTGATGGCCTGGCTCGCCAGAACGCCGGTCAGGTAGACCCTGCCTTCCAGAATGGTGCGCAGAAAGCGGTCGACCGCGCTGATTCTCGCGAGGTTCCCGGAAAAGACGAAAAAGGCAATGAAGGTCAGCAGCAGCATAAAATCCGCCTTAAAGAGATTTTCGCGGTGAAAAAACGCCAGGGCGGCCACGGTAAGCGCCAGCATGACCGGCCAGGGGAGCAGACGCATCACGACCAGGAGGCATACGGCAAACAGAATGGTGTAGAGGATAAGCCTGTCCTTCTTCAGCATGTTTCCGCCCGCCTCCCCGCAGGTATTGCTGCGGATGCCCGGCTTACCGACGCCCTGAGAGGCATCATACTTCTCCTCTGTTGTGAATGTCACAGGGACGGCAGGAAGAAAAGAAACGCAGAGCCCGGCAATGAGAACCAGGGAAAGGCACCAGTACGGAGCGATCACGCGCAGGAAAGCCGTGAGAGAATATCCATAATGAGAATACAGATAGAGATTCTGGGGATTCCCGATGGGCGTGAGCATGCTTCCGAGATTGGCGGCCACGGTCTGGAGGACGATGATGAAAATCATGCGTTTCTCCTGCCCCACCGCGGCAAGAACCATAATGGCAAAGGGCACAAAGGTCAGCAGTGCCACATCATTGGTCACAAGCATGGAAGAGAAAAAGCAGAGCAGGACCAACAGCAGGCCGAGCAGCCGCAGGTTCCCCGCGCCCATGCAGAGCTTTCGGGAGAGCAGTTCAAACAGACCGGCATCCCTCAGTCCCGCCACGACCGTCATCAGGCAGTAGAGCAGCGCAAGCGTCTTAAAATCGATGTATCCCGCATACCTGCCGTCGGGCAGGACAAAAAAGCAGCTGATCACCGCAGCCGCGGCAGCAATTACGAGTACCGGTTCTTTACGAAAAAAATTCTTCATCATTATATCCTCTATACATCAGCCTCTTCGATCCATTCCTGCAGTAAACTGACTCTCCACGCTTGCGGCCGTCGGCTCAATATCATACGCCCACTCGATCAGGCGCACATTATTCTGTCTGCACAGCTCTTTTTTCTGTTGATCCAGCTGCCGCCGCTGCTCCAGCGCCTCCTCCCCGCCAAAGAATTCCACAGGAAGATAGTGCTGAATTCCCTGATACTCCACGGCAGTCTTCAGCGACGGGATGTACAGGTCAAGGCTCTGCCTCCCAAGCCAGTCGGGGCGGTACTGATACAGCGTATCCGGATAGCGTTCCCGCACTGCCTTAAACAGCGTCAGTTCATGCTTCCATTTCGGCTTTATCACGCCATCCGCCGTCAGCCGGGTCCGGATCTTTGTCCTCTTCAGTCTCCAGTCGGTTTTAAAGCCGTCCTTCTCCTCATACAGCGCCAGATCCTCATACCACCAGTGAAAAAGCGGCATGATGATCTCAGTCAGGTTCCGGAAAAACTGGGTTTGCGGATTTAATGGTGGTGTTTCATGTATAAGTAACAGTTGACATCGTACTTAATGGTGGGTAAAATATTCTCCAGAAGGAGGGTTCACCATGTCTTATAACATCGGAATCCCTGAGATCATCTGTACACAGCGCCTTGAAGATACAAAGGGCATCAGCATCAAATATGAAGCCGAGGCTGCCAGCCCAATTATGGTATGCCCCAATCAAGACTGCAGTCATAAGCATAAGCCATACAAACACAGTGTAAGGTATAACCTATTACAGGATATTCGTTCTGAGGGAAAACTCGTATTTATCCATGTAAAAATACAGAGATACACCTGTCCAGACTGCGGTATAATGCTTCGTGATACCTACTCGTTTTATGATCCGCGCACACATATGACAAAGCGACTGAAAGACGACTTTGTCCGACGATGCCTGAATGGAGAAACCTTCCGCTACATCGCAAGGGATTACGGCATAACGGATAAGACTGTTGCTGCCGCTTACAAGGAATATGTTGCCACTCATAAAGATGAACTCAGCCTGAATTACACACCTGAAGTTCTTGGAATTGATGAAGCCCATATAGATGATCATTTCCGTCTTGTGCTGACTGATATTAAAGGGCGGAAGCTTCTGGATATGAAGCGGGATAACAAGAAACCAACTATTAAAGCTTTTCTACGCACATTGGACAAAGACATCTGCAAATGTGCCACAATGGACATGGCTCCTCTTTATGCGGCTTGTGTATCTGAAGTACTTCCAAACACAACAATTGTGCTTGATAGATTCCATATCATACAGGAGGCAAACCGCTGTCTGGACAGTAAGCGCCGCGAAATTGTCAATGCAGCAAAAGAAAGCGGCATAAAAGCCAGCAAGTTCAAGCAATCACGGCATCTGTTTCTTGCCAACTGTGAAGACCTGAAGAGCAAATCTATTGATAAGCTGGTCAAATGGCTGATTGAATATCCCGATATGTACGATGCGTATATGGTCAAGGAAACACTCCGTGCCATATATATCATCCCGATGACAAAGCAACAGGCATCAGAAATGTTTGATTTATGGCTTAAAGGAATTCCTGACTGGAAACAGTTCAATGCCATGAAAAAGACATTCAGCCTGAGAAAAGAACAAATCCTAAACTATTGGGATTATCAATGGACGAACGCTTATACCGAATCTGTCAATAGTCGCATAAAAGCTATAGAAAAGGCTGGGCGCGGTTATAAGTTTGAAACCTTGAGGGAACGCTGCCTCTTGGAAATAAACCATCCAAAGCCAGAAAAATTTGATGTCAAAAATGCCGTTTATGTTCCATCTGAGATACATCCTATGATGGTTAAGGAAGAGCAAGTTCCTTACGGCGTAATGATGCACAATCTTTACCAACCCACTGAGACAGGATATACAAGAACATGCAATAGCAAGAGTGAGACCAGAAGACAGGATTATATACTATCTTTCAAAGATGAACTTAAAATCTATTTGGAATGCAATACAGACCGAAGATCTGCCACTAATGAGCGCATTGCAATGTATGCTCGGAAGATATATCAATTGCAAAAAGAAAGAGCAGGAGGTTAATCCTCTTGCTCTTCAATATCATCAGTCAAATATTTAGAAGTAATATATTTCTCAAAAGCAGTAAAATCAAATGTTGCATTCAAGTAGCCTTTGGAAATACTATCATCCAATTTTTCTCTGTATAAAACCTCGGCATAAGAAGTTATCATCTCTTCGTTACGATTGATAAATCTTTTTTCCTTTAAAACAAGGTCTTTGTAATTTATATCCTGTTCATTGTCCAGGTCATAATCAATAAGTTGACTGGAGGGGACTGGAATCATATTACTAAGTTTTATTGTTCCAAGCAAAGAACGCTTACCGTTCTCGTCAGTTTCTACCATTCTAATAATAGACTTAGTGGAATTGCGAATAACCTTCCTCCCTCTCATAATCATATAATCAGAATTCTTTGGGGATGAAAGAGGTGCATAGTAGAAAAAACCGTTAATCACTAATAGAACACCAAGATATTTTCTTGAATGATTATACCTTGGATCTATATTTGCAAAAACATGTTCATCAACATTATCATGAAGGTCCGTTATATATTCATCTTTAACCATGTAAAGTTTTAAGACCTTTGCATCTTCTGGCATTTATCTACCTCATAGAAAAAGCGGCCGAAGCCGCTTGATGTTAAAGCTCCCTACTTCTTCTTATGGCGGGGAATCACCGATGTTAAAGCTCCCTACTTAAGGCGGGGAATCACCTTTTCTGTATATAGAATACACAAAAACACTCTGTTCGTCAACCACCATTAATTCCTTTTTTCAACTATTGTTTCCTGCAAAATCCACCATCTATTCCGCATGCCCGGCGTAGCCATCCGGAATCTCGGTGGGATTTCCTTCCGCGTCAAAATAGCTTTCCGCCAGCTGATGGCCGTCCGTATCCCAGGTATACGCTGCTCTGTGGTAGCCTTTTGAGATGGATACCGGGTCCAGCTCAGCGTCAAAATAGGCTTCGCCGGTGAGGTTTCCCTGGTAATCGTACGTCATCTCCCGCCTTGCATAGCCGAAGGCCGTATCCGCGGGAAGACGGTCCGCACCGAGATACATGACAGCGTTCATCACGCCGTTGGCATCGAACTCCTGAGTCAGGACCGCATAGTTGTCCGCGTTGACAATCAGCTCTCCCTCCGCGTCGTAGTAGGCTTCCTCAAGCATGTTTCCGGCGGTATCGCATTTGCGTTCAAAGCGGGCGTAGCCGACGGAGGCCGGCATAACGGGCGCGCCGGTTTCATCGAAGTATGCGCGCTCCAGCAGGTTTCCGTGCACATCATACTGCTGCGTGTAGGAAGCATACCCCTGCGGGATCAGCACCGGATTTCCGTCGACGTCGAGATATTCCGTGCTCATCAGCAGGCCTGTCAGCGCATCGTACGCCATTTTTCTGGCGGCATAGCCCTCACTGTTCAGCACCGGTTCAAAATCCGTGTCGAAATACGCCTCATAAAGCATATGGTGCCGGTCGTCATACTCGCGCTCAATACGGGCGCGTCCGTCTATAAGCACCGGTTCATCTTCCGCGTTCAGATAGGTAATGACAGCCGTGTTGCCGTTGGCGTCCCATCCATAGTAAACAGACGCATAACCGGAGGACTGGGTCAGTGCTTCCCCCTCCGCATTGAAATACTTTTCACCGGTATGATGGTTGGAATAATCATAGCTGTGCACCTGGGCCGCGTATTTGCTTCTTCCGGGCACCAGCTTCCCGTCATCCCCGAAGAAAGCTTCCCAGAGCAGGCGGCCGTCCCGGTTGTACTCGCGGTACATGGCTGCATACCCGGTCTTGCCAGTAAATGCTCGACCTTCGGTATCCATGTACCGCGTCATGGTCTGCAGCAGGGATCCGTCATAGTAATAATCGGCTCTGTGGGCACCGGTGGATGCGGAAACATCCGGTTCATCCTTCTCATCAAAGAAGGATTCGCTGAAAAGAATGTTGTGCTCGGGCCCGCCGTAGACCATGGAGCGGGCATAGGTACTGGTAATGCTCACGCAGGGATCCCCGTTTTCGTCGTAGTAGCGCTCATAAGAGGGCTGCTCATTGGCAGAGGTGCCCTTGTACTCGTAGGCAATGGAGGCGTACTGCAGCTCGTCGTCCCGGGTGGGCTCCCACTTTTCATCCATATAGGTGGTGCGGACGACCTGCCCGTGTTCATTTCGCTCGTTGATCCAGCCGGAATAGCCCGCCTTCACATCGATCAGCTCCATGTCCGTGCCGTAATACTTCTCGAATACCTTATCGTCCGCGTATAGGGTCCAGCGCTCATTGAGCTTTCTCCTGCTCTGGGCATCCGGCGTGAAGCGGTATTCAATACGCGCATAACCGTTCAGGCACATGGTATACTCGTCTACCGGATCGTAGTAAGTAATCTGGTAATGCCAGCCTGCATCGGGGTCAAAAGGATCCTCCCCTTCCGGAGGGGTATTGTATTCATATTCGGCCCTGGAATAGCCGTAGGTGGTAACCGTCCGCTCGCCATCCGCTCCGTAATAAGTCTCGTAGTGGATCAGGGTACTGTTATCGTCGAAGTATTCGTAGGTGACTTTGGCGTAACCGTTCAGCACCTTAATGAGGTCCCCGTCCACGCCAAGATAATCGGTTTCGATGGTACGGCCAGAATCATCATAGGTGTAGACCACGGAGGCGTAACCGTCTTCGCAGAGGATGGGCTCGCCGTCCGGATCGGTATAATCGGTGCGCAGCAGAGAACCTCCGCGGGTATAGGTGCTTTCGCTGCGGTGCCAGTGGGCGCTTCCGATTACCCTTGCATCGTCTGCTCCGAAAATTTCCCTGCTGAGCAGCAGCTGCCTGTAATCGGACTTGTTTTCCTGCTCCGCTCTCGGAATGAGCATATCCAGCGCAAGATCTTCAATGGGAATATCCCCGGAGAGAAAACCCCGGAGCGTATAGACGGAAACCACGCGCGCACCGCCCTCGGAACCGGTGAGTAATCCGCCGTCCGCATCCAGATAGCGCTTTGTCTGGGTGATGGTGCCCTTTTCCTGATCTATTGCATAGTCGTAGAGGATCTGCGCATAGCCGCCGGTGGGTCTTGTGAGTTTCCCTTCCGCATTAAAATATTCACTGGCCTGAATCCATCCGTCCACCCAGGTATCGCGGCGGAAGCTGTAGCTGCCAGGCAGCTCTGCGCGTTCGCCGTCAGCGGTATAGCGGTCTTCCGTCACGGTATGGGAATCGCCGTAGGCATCCGTATACCAGGTATAGGCCGCCCTTGCGTAGCCGTTCACCGTATCGATATAGTCGCCCTTCGGATCCGTCACACCGGAATCCGGGACAAAGTACAGCTCATTTAAGCCGAAATACTCCTCGGTAAGCCTGTTGCCATGGGAATCGTAGCTGTACTCCGCGCAGAAGAACCCCCGGTTGTTCAGGCAGGGAACCCCGTCAAAATTGAAAGCGGTTTCCCGCACCAGGTTTCCGGAGCCATCCCACTCGCAGAAGGTCTGGGAGAATTCCGGAAGCGAGAGGATGGTGTAGTCGGGCTCTGCGCTTTCCGTATCTCTTCCGTTGTCAACCGCTCCATCAGAGGTCAGAGGGTCAAATATTTCCGCGAAGGCTGTGGTTTCCGCAGCGTCAAAAGCTGCTCCTGATTCCGCAGCATCGGCAGGGGCTCCGGTTTCTGCGCCATCCGCAGATACCCCGATTTCCTCTGCTTCAGCAGGTACCCCGATTTCTTCCACTTCCGCAGTTTCCGCCGGGGCTCCGGCTTCCGCGAACCCGGCATAGGCGTCCGTCTCCGCGGCTTCCTGCAATTCGGCGGCACTGATTCCCTGCACCGAACCCGCAAAAAGCACTGCACCCGCAAGGAGACCCGGTATAAACCGTTTTATTCTGTATTTTCCGCCCGGTTTTTTCGCGGCCAAATATTCCATCTTTATCACTTTCCGATACCTCAGTTCTTCAGTACTGCTGATCTTTTTGCAGTTTTTCAGTCCTTTTTCTTCTTCTTTTTCTTCTTTTTATCTTTTTTCGGTTTTTCGTCCGCTTCCGACTCCGGGCCGTCGCCGATGTATGCCATGGTTCTCACAGAAGGATCCAGGTATGCTGCCCGTACGCTTTCCATGCCGGGTTCAGATGCCTTTGCAGAATCTTCTGAGCGAACGGCTTTATGCTTTTTTCCATTTTTTTCCTGCTTAACAGGAGGGATGGTTTCGAGTGCCTGTACAGGTTTCGCAAACCGGTCGGCTTCTGGGGATGATACCGATTCTGTTAAACGAACAGTCACAGGTGATTGTACCGGTTCGGTGGTCTGTGCAGCCTCAGGAATATCTCCCGGTTCGGTGGTCTGTGCCGTATCAGATCTCTGTACCAGATCCACGGGACCGGCAGCCCCGGCTGTGTTCACGCGTTCCGGTATCTGTTCAGCTTCCGGTGCCTGTTCAGCTTCCGGTACCCGTTCAGTTTTCGGTGCCTGTTCAGCTTCCGGCACCCGTTCAGGTTCCGGTGCCTGTACTCCTGCATCAGTCTGCCGGTTTATTTCCAAAGTCTGTTCAGGCACTGCGGGCCGGACAGAAGCATATGGCTGCACATTGGCTCCCGCAGCACTTCCCAGAGCCGGTGATTTTCCTGAAACGGCACTGCCGGAATGCTCATAATAACGGGAGTAATTTTTATAGTATTTTCTGCTGTAATAGTTCCCCCGCTGGATTTTCTCCCCGTAAAAGATAAAGCCCAGTACATTCATATCCGTCATTTCCGCGGAAATAAGGGCTTTACGGATTTCGCGGTGATCGGAGAAATCCTGCCGGATGACAAGCACGCAGCCGGCCACCTGTGTTGAAAGCACCAGCGGGTCGGAAACAATATTGATGGGAGGCATATCCAGCAGGATCAGATCGTAGGCCTGTTCCATCTCCCTGAGTACCTCTGTCATATAAGGCGTACTCAGGAGTTCAGCCGGATTCGGAGGGAACTGTCCCGCCGGAAGGATCTGAAGCGTATCGCGGAAGGTGGCAAGCAATGCTTCCTGCCATCTGCAGCTTTTTATCAGAACATCCGAAAGGCCGGGAAGGTCCGCCGCATAATGGAAGATATCCCGCTGGCAGGCGCGGCGCATATCGGCATCAATCAGGAGTACGCGTTTCCCGCTCAGAGCACAGGATATGGCAAGGTTTGCAGTGACCGTGGATTTTCCCTCGCCGGAAAGGGCGCTGGTTACGATAACGGTCTTACTCTCTTTTCCCGCCAGCGTATAAAGAAGATTCATGCGCAGCTTGGCATAGGCCTCCTGCACATCCATTGGCGAATTATTCTGAAGCAGGAAGGAGGCCGGATCCCGGTTTTCCTTTTTGTCCCTGCGAATGGATGAGAGTACCGGAGGCGTGTATTGGTTTGTAAGCTCCGAGGTATCCCGCACCTTCCGGTTTAGGAGGAACAGCAGGAGCAATATGCCGCCGGCAAGCACCATGCCCGCCAGTGCTCCGATCAGGCCCTGCTTCAGGAAAGAACGTGAATTCGGAAACAGGGGCTCTACCGCGTAGTCGATGATCTCAATGTTTCCGGCGCCAACCACACGAATGATTTCCGCCGGAGCCACATCCAGCACGGCGTTGCAGATATCCGCAGACATTTTGGGATCAAGCGTGGTACACCTTACCCGCATAACACCGGTTTCCGATACGGAGCCCATGGACAGCGTACCGGAAATAAACGACGGGTCAATCCCCGGATAATCCCGCGCCAGGCGTTCGGTAACCGTATTCATAACCTTATCGCTGCGGATCACCACCATGTAAGTATCCAGCAGCTGCATGGCAGCGTTTAAATCGCCCTGGCTGATATACTGGTAATTGACCATGTTCGGATTTCCGTTGTAGGTGTACATGGTTCCGGACGCGGTGTAGGTATCCGGATTCCTGGCGGTTCTCCAGTACATAAGTCCGAACCCCACTGCCCCGCAGAGCGCCAGGATCCAGGACCGTTTCAATATATAAATGGCAAATTTTACCAAATCAATGCGTATGGTTCTGTTTTCCATGCGTTTTTTTGCTCCTGTGTGTACTATAGAATATACAAATATCCCCGAGCGCTTCCGATTTCTTGCGTCTCAGGGTTCTTAATCGTTTTCGAAAGTATTCACAACTACTGCTATAAGTGGAAAGCGTCTGAAAAATTGTGGTTTGATCAGACCTAATCCAATTGTATATTATACACCTGTCCTGCCTGTTTGTCATGATTTTTTTTTTATTTTTGTGAACTATTCACGTCCTCCGATGCCGCCTCATGATTGAAAATATGGTACCGTTCAGAGCCAGGCGGCAATCTCAAGATAGCCATGGATTGTCATCTGGCGAGCACGCCGCAGCTTGGGAAATGACGCTTTTTGCTGTTTCAGGAATCTGGCTCTGGACAGTAACGGCAATACATAGCCCCCGGCTGAATCACCTCAATAGTCCGGAGCCTCCCCGTTAAAAACCAAAAAAGGTTTCCGAATAAATTTGCAGAGAAAAATTATTCAGAAACCTTTGTATTATTCATCCCTATGGATTTTCAATGGGCCGACATGGTATCTTCCCGGGCCGCCTCACCCCTTCTCCTCATCCAGCCGCTGCCTGGCCACGAGCTCGGCAAAAAGCCCGTTCTTTGCGATCAGCTCCTCGTAGGTGCCGTCCTCCACAAACTTCCCGCCGTCCATCACAAGGATGCGGTCGCAGTGACGGATGGTGGAGAGGCGGTGGGCTATGACGATGCGCGTGCAGCGCATGCCGTCCAGGGCCTCGGATACCTTTTTCTGGGTAATATTGTCCAGGGCGGAGGTGGCCTCGTCGAAGATGAGGATCTTCGGCTTCGGGGCCACGGCCCGCGCGATCATGAGACGCTGGCGCTGGCCGCCGGAGATGGTGCCGCCGCCCTCCTGCAGCACGGTGTGCATGCCCATGGGCA
>CAMOSC010000063.1 GCA_946624325.1 uncultured Clostridia bacterium | reverse complement strand
GTTCAGAGGCCCGTCAAACAGGGTTGTGCCGCCCGCCTGAGGGCTGGCAGGCCGGGAGGGCTCGCTGCCTGCGGCAGCATCGCCGGGGCGGCCCGGACGTCGGGCGGCAAACCCTGTTTTCGGTTCCTTCGCTCGCAGAGTCTTTCTAATGGCGGCGCCAGGTTTACAAATGGCTGTCCCGGAAGGGAAGCGCGGCTGGCACCCCCATAAGAAAGACTGGCTGCTCGTTCAGAGGCCCGTCAAACAGGGTTGTGCCGCCCGCCTGAGGGCTGGCAGGCTACGGGGAGGGCTCGCTGCCTGCGGCAGCATCGCCGGATATATGCCGGGTATGTTATAAGCCAGTTATGGGAATAGCTGTAGACCCGGGAGTGTAGGCTTCCGGGTTTTGCGTTTACAAAACGGAACTGACCGCCCGGAAGATATTGTGATATACCGGGATCAGTCAAAAATGGAGGAACACTGTGGGAAAGAAGAAAGACCTCCCGGAGTGGGATGACGGACGTACGATTGCGAATATGAATGCGGAGGGTATGCCCTGGTATACCCCCGGAGACGGTAAAGCTGCCGGAAGATCTGTGACTGACGATGCGGGCAGTGGAGATTCGGCGGATTCGCATCGATTTGAGAAGGATAAGCAGGAACTTCTGACCGGGAAAGAATCCCTTTTCTTTACGGCGGGTGCCCTGAAGGCGGCGCTTCTGGTCGTGGGTGTGATGTGCGCGGCGATTATCATAGCCGTGGCCCTGATGCTGGCGGTATGGAATCATTGAAAACAGGCTGATTCGGGAGAATGGATCCGAGTTGTTTAAACTGAAGAATGCCTGGAACTGGTTGAATGGATTCCATGGCTGCATTTTTCAGGATTACAGGAAGGGCATTAAAGACATGAAACGTATAAACGGACTATTCAGAATACTGATGTTGGTTTGTGTTTTGGCCTTGACGAACACGTCGGTTAATGCTTTCGCGGAAGGAGAAGCATTCTTTCAGATTGACGGTGATGCTGCAAGTGATTTATATCAGGTTAAGGTTAACGGATTTAAGGCGGTTTCGGGGGCTTCAGGAGTGACGCTGAGCTGGGATGCGGCTGAAGGTGCCGTCGGATATATAATCGGCAGTATTCATAACGGAAACGGATATGCGCAGCTTGGATGGACTTTAGAGACATCGTATCTTGACCGGGATGCTTCTTTAACTGCCTACAGCTATTATTGGGTCTTTCCTTTTACGAAGATTGATAATAAAACTGTTCGTGGTCTTGTTTCTGAGAATTACACATATGGGATCAGGCAGCTTCCTCCCGTATCAGACTTTAAGGCGGAAAATGCGGAAAAAGCGGTCAGGCTCAGCTGGAATGCCGTTGAAGGAGCCAATGGGTACATTATAAAGACACGCAGAGGATCCGGATCAGTGGATCTGCTGGCGGATATTCAGGGAAATATGTATGTTGATTATAATGCACCTGTTGAGGAGACAAGCTTTTATTGGGTTTATCCTTATATAACGAGCGGAACCGGCAAAAGAGCCGGCGTAACCAGCAATTATGTGTTCGGCAGAGCGATTGCCCCTGTATCTCCGCAGCCTGAGACGCCTCAGACGCCATCACAAGGAGCTGATCAGGTTAACCCTCCGGAAGATGAGTCTTATGTTACACAGGAGATGGTGGATGCCCTGAGAGAAAATGAGCGTTATGTTCTGAATACCAGTACCATGAAAGTACACTATAAGAATTGTAAAGAAGTACTCAGAATGAAGGTCAAGAATTTTGAACCGAGTGCGAAGAGTATCGATGAGATTTTGAAAGACGGGTATGATCCCTGTGGGAAATGCAATCCCCGGTAGTGTTCTCTGAAGACGAAATAATGAGGTTCCCGCCAGCCGGAATGTTATGTTCCGGACGGAGGGAACCTTTTTTTGAGATAACCTGTATACGGCAGGTATGATCACAAATCCGATACTGCTCGGGGGAAATTCCCGGGAAATTCGTGAAAAAGGCATGTGAAACCGCTGTTTCTTCCGGGAATCTTCTTGACAATGGATGAAAAGCGAAGTACAATAAACGATACATCCATTGGATTATGGATGCATTCAATAGCTTATGCGATGAAGGAAAGAGTACCTTACCGGACGTCTGTACAGAGAAGGCGGCAGCATGCTGAGAGCCGCCGGCAGGAAGGGCAGGGGAAAACCGTTCCGGAGCATCGGCGCCTAAGGAATCTGAAAACGGTTCTGTTAAGTGTCGACGGATTTCCCACGTTACAGGGAGAGGATTGCGTGCAGGGCGGGGCCCAAGGCCGCTGCGGAAGCGGCGGATGGTGAAGAAGAGAGGTCCGAAGGCACGAAGATCTGAAGTGAAAAATTAAGGTGGAACCGTGCGGAAAACGCACCCTTAGAAGTACCGGAACCAGGTATGGACGAGGGTGTTTTTTTATTTCCCTCCATACCGAAAGAGCGCCGTTTTATGGCGCATGCAGCCCTGAGGTGTTTTTCACGACACTTTGTGTACTGAGGTACATGAAAGATGACATGAGACAAGGAGGAAGAACCATCATGGAAAAGGAACAACTGCTTGAGGTTTACCGCCATTCCCTCGCCCACATTCTGGCGAAGGCGGTCATTGAAATTTTCGGGAAAGACGTCCAGTACGCCATCGGTCCGCAGATCGCGGACGGTCTGTACTATGATTTCCTGCTTCCGAGACCCATCACGGAGGATGACTACAAGGAAATCGAGAAGAAGATGACCGAGATTCTCAAGCGCAAGGAGGACTGGCGCCGGGAAGAGGTTTCCAGGGAAGAGGCGCTTGCCCTGTTTAAGGATCAGAAATTCAAGACAGAGCTGATTCAGGATATGCCCGAGGATGAGGTTATCAGCGTCTATTATACGGGTGAGGATTTTGTGGATCTCTGCCGCGGACCTCACGTGGATAACTCCAAGGAGCTGCTCTCTGCGGCATTCCAGATCAAATCCTCCTCCGGCGCTTACTGGAGAGGCGATGAGAAGCGCGACTCCCTGACCAGGATCTATGTCTACGCTTTCCCGACGAAGGACGAGCTGAAGGCACATCTGGCCCTGATCAAGGAAGCGATGGAGCGTGACCACAAGAAAATCGGCCCGAAACAGGACCTGTTCATGTTTGTGGAATCCGCCCCGGGTATGGCCTACTGGCTTCCGAGAGGCTGGCAGCTGTACCAGACGCTGATGAAGTTTTCCAGAGAGCTGCAGAAAAAGTACGGCTATACGGAAATTTCCGCTCCGCTCATCAATAACAAGAAGCTGTGGCTTATCAGCGGCCACTGGGCGCATTATGTCAACAACATGTTCCTGGTACCGGGCGTGACGGCAGGAACCAAGGCAACGGATACCATGATGAATGAGAGCGGAACGCCTGGCGCTGCTTTCTCCATCGAGGCCGAGGACACCATGGCTGCCAAGCCCATGAACTGCCCGAACGCCATGATGACCTACAAGCGCACGGTTCACTCTTACCGCGACCTGCCGCTTCGCTACAGCGAGTATGATGTACTGCACCGCAAGGAAAAATCCGGCCAGATGAACGGCCTGTTCCGTGTGCAGGAATTCCGTCAGGATGACGATCATACCTTTGTGACGGAGGCCCAGATTCCGGGCGAGATCGCAAAGATCATGGATCTTGCGGACGAGATTTACTCCACCTTCGGCATTACCTACCGTGCGGAATTCTCTACGCGTCCGGACGATTTCATGGGCGACATTGAGGTCTGGAATGATGCTGAAACCGCTCTGAAAAAGTATCTTGACGAGAAGTTCGGCGAGGGCAATTACGAGATTAACGAGGGCGATGGTGCTTTCTATGGTCCGAAGATTGACCTGCAGATTAAGGATGCCCTGGGCAGGGAGTGGCAGTGCGGTACGGTCCAGCTTGATTTCCAGCTGCCCCACAACTTTGAACTGACCTACCAGGACAGCGACGGCCTCATGAAGCAGCCGGTGGTGCTTCACCGCGCCATCTTCGGTTCCTTTGAGCGCTTTATCGGCATCATTATTGAGCACTTCAAGGGCGCTTTCCCGTTCTGGCTGAGCCCCTATCAGGTAGGTCTTGTGCCGATCCGCATGGAGCACAACGACTACACGAAGGAAATCGAGGAGCATCTGGAAGAGCTCGGCATCCGCGTGGAGGCCGACTACGCCGACAAGAACATGAACGAAAAGATCAAGTTCTACCGCACCATGAAGGATCCCTACATCGTGGTTATCGGCGATCAGGAAAAAGAAACCCGGACTGTTTCCATCACGGTCCGCGGTCAGAAAAACCAGCTGCATAACGTCCCGCTTGAAACCTTCTACAGCATGTGCACGAAGATGAATAAGGAGCGGTCGCTTGAGCTGATTTCTTCCGTGGAAAAAGCCTGACGGACAGGGAAGATCTTCCCCGCGCAGAGCTCATTGCTGATGCGCAAAAGCAAAACCCCGTGATGCCACGGGGTTTTGTGCTTTTGCGCGAAGCAATGAGCCATGCGGCAGAAAATGTCAGCACTGGCACGGGGAAGCTGTTTTACAAGCTTACCCGGGGCATCCGCCGCATGCGGAGTACATTGAAATCAGCCCGCCTCCTGTCTGCCCAAGGCGGTATCCGCGCCCCGGCTTTTCTTCCGGAAGCGGTACACCTGGCAGCGGCGCATGCGAACTACTCCGCAATCATTACATATCTTCTGATCAGAAAGATTATAAGCAGGATGCAGACCGGGATCCGGATCAGAGACAGAAGCACGCCTGCCAGTGAGAAGCTGAGGGAAAAATCTGCCGGGATCCGGTCTCCGGAAAAGAACAGTCCGTTTGAAGTCAGGATCAGCTGCATGGGCCATAGCCTGTCCCTTGCCGGGCTGATAAAGCGGTCCGCGGCAAAAGAGAGTACGAAGAAAGCGGAAATCCAGCGCTTCTGACGGGGGCGGAAGACGGGCAGACCCGACAGAGTCAGAAAGAGCTCCAGTTCCAGTGTAAGCCCGAGAATGGAAAGCACCATTCCGCCCAGATAGACAGCTGCGGACAGGGGCGTAAGCGACAGGGTGAGTCTTGAGGGCTCCCCGCCGATCAACAGTGAAGAGACCATCATCACAAACCCGGAGAGAACAGAGAAAACCAGGGCGGAAAGCACCCGGAAGGCAATTTGGGCTGCTGCACCTGTCGGAACCGAAAACAGGAATACCGCTTCATGCCCGTACAGGGTCTGATAAAATCGCCATACCAGGATTCCCGCACTCCCCAGAGTCAGGAGAAAAGTAAAGAGGATTCCCGCAAGAGAGCCTCCTTCTCCTCCGCCTGCGAGGCGGATGGAAAGGGAGAGGAGAAGGGACAGCGCATATAAAATCCCAAAGGGCAGGATCAGACGCCCGAGTTCATATTTCAAAAGCCTTTTCATCATCACATTGCCTCCCTGATCACCTCGGCAACAGCTTTCCCCGTTCTTTCCCGAAGCGAATCCGCAGCTTCATCAAACACAAGATGTCCTTCCTTAAGCAGGATAATCCGGTCAAACAGCGGTTCCATTTCGAGGATTTCATGTGTTGAGATGAGAAAGGTTTTCTCCGGAGAGACCGTCTCGATCAGTACATCCTTCATCGCCTGGCGCGTTTTGATATCAATTCCCCTGAAGGGTTCATCCAGCAGGCAGAGATCTGCTTCCCGCGAAATGTGAAGGATAAAAAGGGCAAGGGCGAGGCGTCCCGTTGAGAAAGCCGACAGCTTCTCGGACAGGGAAAGTCCGAACCGCGCGCACAGAGTCTGGACCATCTCTTTCCGGTATCCCGGAAAAAGCCCCGAAAAGCATTCGATTGTCTGCAAGACGTTTTTTTCCTTTTCAAAAAACGGAACTGCCGGAAGAAAAGAAACCCGTTTCTTTGCCTTCCAGAGATCCGTCATCCCGCAGATGCGGACTTTTCCCCGGTATGACGGGATCATTCCTGCCAGGAGGCGCATCAGCGTGGACTTTCCGCTGCCGTTTTCACCGACCAACCCGATAATTTCCCCGCGGGGAAGGCTGAAGGAGATATCCTGCAGAGCGGCATGCCTGCCATAGCTTACCTGCAGTCCGTTTGCGTAAACCATTTCAGGACTCTGAACAGTTACTATTTCACGGCTCTGAACAGTTACCGTTTCAGGACTCTGAACAGTTACCATTTCATTTGCTTTCATTACGACGCATCTCCTCTTCCATACAGGCCTTTATCTCCTCATCCGTGTAACCGTGCTCCCTGAGAGAAAGCAGCACATTCCTGACCTGCTCCGTCAGGATATCCGTCCTGAGTCTTTCCATTGCCTGCATATCGTTCGTGACGAACTTGCCGTTTGTACGTTCTGTAAAAATGAGTCCCTCCTGTTCCAGAAGCTGCAGGGCTCTCTGGACCGTGTTCGGCGTAACCCGGTACTCCATAGCCAGCTCCCGGATTGAGGGAATTTTCATCCCAGGGCCGTAAACTCCGGAGACAAAGCGCTGCTTCATCAGCGAGACAATCTGCTGATACAAAGGGATGTTCGGATCAAAGGTTTCCATGGATTCACCTCAGAGATTTCAGCCATCACTGTATCACATTATTGATACAGTGATACAATAACACGGCTGCCCTATTCTGTCAAGCCCGTTTTTTTTTGAGGAGACTTCCGGCGGAGTGTATACCGGTTGAGTATGGATCTGAATGATAACGATAATGGAAACGCTGATTCATGCAGCGTTTTTTTGGCATACCCCTGCGGATCGTATACCCCCTTGGGCACAGGCAGGCGGATTTCCTGATGAAATTGGCGCTTCACGTCGGAAATCCGACGGGGAGAACGCTTAATCAGCGTTTCCCTGTAAATACAAAACCCCGTGGAGGCCACGGGGTTTATAAGCTGCAGACACTTTCCCTCTGCAGACAGAGTTTTGCACCTTGATAGAATGGTCACGGATGATGATTTTGCCCATGGCTGCAGAAAAGCACAGCCGTGGGCAAAATATGTCTCTTCCGATGCCTTCTTTATCCCTTCACGGCACCGATTACAACGCCCTTGATCAGCTCCTTCTGAATAATCGGGAAGATGATCATGATCGGCAGAAGGGCTATAATGGCGATGGCCATGCGTACGCCGTTGCTGGGAATGTCCGCCACGTTGACGGCCGCTGCGCCCAGTCTGTCGTTGGCCGTGCGGAGCATCATGACATTCTGCTGGATTTCGTTGAGCATCAGCTGCACGCTGAAAAGCTCCTTCTTGTTGATGTAATACAGGCCGTTTGTCCAGTCGTTCCAGTAGGCAAGACTGCTGAACATCATAATCGTGACAATGACGGGCTTGGACAGGGGAACCATGATTTTGCGGAATATCTGTCCTTCGCTGGCACCGTCAAGCTTTGCGGCTTCCACCAGGGAGACCGGTATATTGTTCTGATAATAATTCTTGACCAGTATGATGTTGAATGCGCCGACCAGGTAGTTCGGGAAAATCAGGGCCCATATGGTGTTCTTGATATGGAAGCCTCTTGTCCATACGATGTAGGAGCTGACCACGCCGCCATTGAACAGCATCGTAAAGAAGATCAGGAACGTGAACACATTTCTCCAGCGGAAGGACGTTCTTGAGAGCGGATAGGCGCACATGGTCGTCGCAATGACGCCGAAAAGCGTACCGCTGAAGGTTACGATGATCGAGATCATGTAAGCCTTTCCGATCATGGCCTTCTGCCGCCAGAGGTATGTATACGAGGCGAAACTGAATTTGCTCGGGAACAGGCGGTATCCGTCTGCGACCAGTGCGCGTTCTTCCGTGAGCGACGCTGAAATGACCAGCAGAATCGGCAGCAGGCAGAACAGTGCAAAAAGCGTCACAAGGACGCATGCCGCGATAAAGAAAGCCCTTTCATTACCCTTTCTTGTATTTTTCATCTCTTTTTCCTCATGTGCGGGGCTCAGAACAGCCGGTTATCCGAATCCACTCTGGCGACAATCTGGTTCGCCACAATGACCAGTACAAAGCCGACTGCGGACTGGAACAGGCTGGCTGCCGACGACATGCCGATATCGCTCATTTCCATCAGCGCCCGGTAGACATAGGTATCGATCGTCTGTGTTGTCTTGTACAATGCGCCGGAGTTCATGGGCACCTGGTAGAACAGGCCGAAATCCGAGTTGAAAATCTTCGATACGGACATCAGGACCATGATAATGACCGTGGGCTTGAGCAGCGGCAGCGTGATGTGGATGATCTGCTGCCACCTGGTGGCGCCGTCCACCCGGGCCGCCTCGAAGAGCTCCTTATCGATTCCGGCAATGCTGGCCATATAGATGATGGAACCGTACCCTGTGGACTTCCAGAAATGGACGACCGTCAGGATGAAAGGCCAGTACTGCGGCTTGGAATACCAGGAAATCGGTGAATCCTTCAGAATGGTCTTGTTGATAAAACCGGTCTGCGAATTCAGGAACGCAAAGACAATATAAGCGACGATGACCATGGAGATCATGTTTGGAAAAATAATGATGGGCTGGGCGATTTTCGCCAGCACGGTCTTTCCGATTTCATTCATCAGGATGGCAAGCGAAACGGAAAGCACAATGCCGAGGGTAATAAACAGAAGGTTATATCCCAGCGTGTTCCGCAGCATGATGTAAGCATCCTTGGTTTTGAACAGGAACTCGAAGTTCTTCAGTCCGATCCAGTCGCTTCCGAAAATGCCTTTCTGATAGTTGATGTTCTTAAAAGCGATAAATACGCCGAACATCGGCAGATAATTATTGATGAAGATATAGATGAGCGCCGGCAGCATCAGCCCGAAGAAGGGCAGATCACGCCGGAGATTGTATTTTTTGCGAGACTTTTTCATGAAGATTCTCCCGTGTGCGGCAAAAGCTTACCTGACAGGCGGATATTCGTGCCCTTGAGCGGCTTTTGTCTGTTGACCGGCAGATCGGATATGGAAGCCCGCCGGCGGCTACCACACCTGCCGGATTCCTGCATAACATGTTCCGCCTTCCGGCTTTTACCGGAAGGCGGAGCTGAATTATGCATATTATAGCAAACGACAAAGTTCTCTTGACTTTGTCGTTTGCCGCGCCGGATTTGCGCCGCTCTAAGGCGGCATATTTCCCTGGCAAATCCGTGCGCATCCGCCGGAGGCTATAAGTGCCCGTCAAGTTTTTTCTGACGTTCACTATATATCCCGGGGTCGGAGCGGCAGAACTTACTGCTGCGCGAGCCAGGCGTCAAGCTGTGCCTGCTTGTCGGCGATGATATCGTTGATGCCTGCGTCCTCGAGCTCCTCGATAAATGTCGGAAGAACCTCTTCGGGGTTTATTTCGCCGCAGACAAGGCCGGTATAGTACTGCTTGATAACGTTGTTTACAGCGGTGATCTCGGTCTTGCAGGCGGAACCGTCATACAGGAAGCCGAGGTATTTGGACCTCTTGGAATTGTTGATCAGATCCATTCCGAAATCCATGACATCGCCCATGAAGCCGTACATCAGGAAGTTGTTGCCAAAGCATCCGCAGGAAATTCTTGCCTGGTAGGGTACGGTTTCGGCGGCCATGCCTTCCGGATAGTCGGGCATCTGGTTCAGCGGGTCAAAGTTTTCGGGAATCACGTAGTCCTCGCCCTCAAGGCCGTAGATGATGGTGTTGACAACATACTCGTCGGTCCAGAGCAGGTTCATGAGCCTTGCTGCCGCAGCCGGGTCGGCGGAGGTGTATCCGATGGAGAACTGGTTGTTGAAGGCGGAGCTCTGCATCAGGTCTGTAGCCGGCTCTGCCCAGGTCATCTCGTACTCGCCGTAGTTGCCGCTGTTCGCCATGGCGTCGCTCATGGGATATCCGTAGCCGATGATGCTTCCGAAGCATCTGCCGGCAGCGATCAGGTCAGCGGCGATGTCCGGGGATACGGAAGCTTCGGGCATCAGCAGGCCCTTCTGGTTCCAGTTGTAGGCGCGCTCCACCATCTCCTTAAAGGCATCGGATGCATAGAAATTCTCGACCGTATCGGTATTGTCGATGACCGCACCGGTGCAGGTGTCGGGGTTGTCGCCGAGATAATCGATGTCAACGCCGCTTTCCGGACCGTCCGCCGCGGCAACCAGCTGGAAATCGTTGGGGTTGGTCGGGCCGAGGGGATAGATATCCGGATGGTTCTCATGGACTGCCTCCAACAGCGGCTCAAGATCCTGGACACTCTTGATTGTGCTGAGGTCAATGCCGGTTTCCTCCGCCATATCCTTGCGGCACATGAAGTACCACTGGAAGGTATTGGCCTTATAGACCGGAAGGGAGTAGAGGGAGCCGTTGATGTAGGAGGATTTCATGAACTCCTCACCCATCAGTTCCATGGCCGGGGTGATTTCCTCGATATAGTCATCAAGGGAAATGATCTGGCCCTTATTCACATAGTTGCTGAGTCCTGCCATCGGCATAAAGATATCTACCTGCTCATCTCCGGCGGAGAGAACCAGGTTGATCTGGTCCGTGTACTGGAACATGTCCAGGGGATGCAGTTCAATGTCTACACCGATCAGCGGCTCCAGGTATTCGTTGAGCACGCCCTCAACGCTTGCGATACCGGCTTCGCTGGGCATATTGAAATAAACCGGATAATACAGTGCAACTTTTGAGATGCTGTCCCAGCTTCCTTCCTCGGCCGCCATGCTCACCTGAGGTGCGGCAAACGCTCCCGCCGTCACTGCTGCCAGAAGCATAGCCAATGTACGTCTTTTCATGTTTTACCTCCCTTTGGTGCAATTGCACACTTTTTAAGTAAATCCATTATATACCGGTTATTACAGGAACGCTTTCAATTATATTCCTTCTTTTTTCATTTTTGAATGAACATCGCCTTACCGGAGACGATCTTTTTCCGGAGTCTGGCTCTGAACAGTAACGTTTCCTTAGGCCAGTGCCCAGTCAAAAGCCGGCACCAGGCAGGAATTCCAGAATTTCCAGTTGTGTATGCCGGGACTTACCCGGTATTCATGGGCGACACCCTGTTCTGTCAGGAATGCGTCGAACCGGTTGTTGGCGTCGATCAGGAAATCCTCCGATCCGCAGGCCATGAAGATGCCGGGGAACGGTTTCCCTTCCGCCTGTCTCTGCTTTACCAGGACCTCCGGGTTGTGCGCGGTCTGCGCCGCGGTCTGCAGGTCCCCGAACACATTCTCATAATAGGCTTTGTTCGCGATCGGATTATCGTCGGTCATCCCGGCGAGCCCGTTTACGATCAGTGCGCTGGAGAGCGCGATTACCCGGCTGTAGCGATCGAACATCAGGCCGGTATGGAGAGCGCCGTAGCCGCCCATGGAGAACCCGCCGATCATGCAGTTTTCGCGGCTGACATCCAGACCGAAGGCCCTTCCCGCGTAATCCAGGATCTCCTCCCCGACAAACTGCGCATACTTTTCCCCGGTGCTCTCCTTATCCACATAGAAGCTGTTGCGCCCGTTCGGCATCAGCACGGCAAGATTATACTCACCGGCCAGTTCCCGGATCGGGGAACCGGTAATCCAGTCCGAAGCATTGCCGCTGTAGCCGTGGAGCAGGACCAGGACTTTCGGTTTCCGGTTATACTGGGGGTTCTGTCCGATCATCATCGGAGGAACATCATTCGGCAGGACGGCCCAGAAGTCCGTCTGTCCCGCAAGTGCCTGTGAAAAAAAGTCGACATGAATCAGTGCCATAGCGATACCTTCCTTCCTGTCTGTTAAGGTTTTTGTGCTCCGTCTGCCCGCGCGGCTAATTGGCCGCACGGGTCCTTTCTCCCGCAGTATATCACATTCGGGGAGGAAATTTCAACATGCGGACGGGGAAGCCGCTGGCGGCAATCTCACCCCGTGCGCAGCACCATCGCATATGCCCGCGCAGGCAGGGAAGATGAGGAGCAGGGCTGCGGCCCGAGAGCCCGAAAAACGCAGGAACAGCCCGCGCGGGTGTAACTGCAGGTTGACAATTTGTACAAAACAACGTAAAATAGAAATGATATCATTTCGGGGAAAACCGCGGCAGACAGCGAGCTGCGGCTTCCCCGCAGGCAAAGAAGGAGGTAACAAGATGAAGAAATTTGCATCCCTTGCGCTCGCATCCGTCATGATGCTCGGAAGCGTATCCGCATTCGCGGAGGAGTGGACGCCCGCAGCGGAATATGATACGGGCGAGCGCACATACGTCGGTGCCCCTGTCACCACCGCTGCCAACGCCGGCGACTCCGGAAGCGAGGTTTCCACCGCTGTTTTCCCGGGAACCGAGGGCAAGGACTATACCGATGAGGGCTACTACACCTACAACGATGTCATGACCAGGATCACCGGCCTTGACTGGAACCCCCATACCTGGGAGACCAACGAGGACAGCTACATCCTCAACTACATCACCATGGGCTTCTACGATTTCGCGGTAAACGAGAATGCCGACGGCTATTCCGTTGTCTGTGAGATGGCCGCGGAGCTTCCGCAGGACGTCACCTCCGAGTACGTGGGTTCCTACGGCGTGGAAGAGGGAGAAACCGCCAAGGCATGGCGTATCGCCCTGAATCCGGATGCCACCTGGGAGAACGGTGAGCCCATCAATGCCGATACCTACATTTACTCCTACAAGGAGCTGCTGAACCCGAAGATGATCAACCGCCGCGCGGACTCCCTGTACAGCGGTGACTTCGAGGTTGTCAATGCCAAGAACTACGTCTATGCGGGACAGACCATGTACAATCCGCTTCCGGGCACCGTGGATGAAGCCATCGAGGCCGGTGAGGAGGTTTACCTGGATCTGTGGAACCTGTGGGGCATGGAGGGTATGACCGATGCCGACGGCAATCCCTGCCCGCAGTACGTTTCCGTAAACGATGAGACTCAGTACCGCGACGAGGGCGTGGCAGAGGACGACGCCGAGGCGTGGATCTCCGGAAAATACATCTATGAAACCTATTTCGCGGCCGGCATGGACTACGAGGCTTACGGCTCCACCTACGGCTTTACCGCACAGGAAGCCGAAGGCGCAAGCTGGGACGAAGTAGGCTTCAAGAAGGTTGACGATTACACCATCGACATCATCCTGAAGGACCCGATCGCAGAGCCGGCATTCTATATGCCCTACAACCTTTCCTCCAACTATCTCGTATACGAGCCGCTGTATGAGCAGTGCAAGTCCTTCTACGACGCGGACGGCAATGCGGTTGAGACCGAGGAAGAGGCGGATTCCATTACCACCACCTACTGCACGGATCTTGACACCACCATCGGCTACGGTCCCTACAAGCTTACCTACTATGAGCTGGATAAGCAGATCACCATGGAGCGCAACGACGAGTGGTACGGCTATAAGGACGGAAAGCATCTGGGACAGTACCAGACCGACCGCATTGTATGCCAGGCGATCGAGGAGCACGCCACACAGCTGATGAGTTTCCTTGCGGGTGAAATCGACGGCGTCAGCCTCCAGGCGGATGATATGGAAGCCTATGCTTCTTCCGATTACATCCTCTATGAGCCGCAGTCCTATACCACGAAGATCTCCTTCAACACCATGTACGACAAGCTCCTGGAGCACGGCACCAATTCCCAGATCCTGGTAATCGACGAGTTCCGCCAGGCCTTCAAGTTCGCCATGAACCGCGAGGAGTTTGCCACCGCTTATACCTCCGCGGGTACCGCAGGCTTCGGTATCCTGAACAACATGTACGTGTATGATCCCTTCACCGGCGCGCTTTACCGCGACAGCGAAGAGGCCAAGGCAGCCCTCTGCAATATTTACGGCTTAAGCTGGGGCGAGGGCGGAGATTACGCTACCCTGGACGAGGCTTACGAGGCCATGACCGGCTACGATATGGCAAAGGCCCAGGAGCTGATGAAGACCGCCTACGATAAGGCCGTTGAATCCGGCATTTATGACGGCGAGAGCGACATCACCATCGATTTCCGCGTTTACTCCAACGACACCATCTATGTTCAGATGTTCACCTACATCGAGAACCAGCTGAAGGAAGCCTGCGCGGGCTCCGGCTTCGAGGGCAAGATTTCCATGACGATGACCGTTGACGCCGACTACTACACCACGATGTATTCCGGCGGCGCTGACGTTATCTTCACCACCTGGGGCGGCGCTTCAATGTCCCCATTCACCATTCTCTCCAACTGCTACACCGACGACTGGACCGGAAACGGCAACCAGA
>CAMOSC010000062.1 GCA_946624325.1 uncultured Clostridia bacterium | reverse complement strand
CGGACCTGATCCGCGTGAGCGCCTGAATCAGCGCTTCATGGGACCTGCTCCGCGGAGGTGCCTGAATCAGCGCTTCAACGGACCAGATCCGCGTGAGCGCCTGAATCAGCGCTTCACCAGACCAGATCCGCGGGAGCGGGGCAGCCTTGCGGCAAATGGTGGAATTCCCTTTATGCCGCCGTATGCAGCGGCGGATAGGGAGAAAGGAAAAACTGTTATGAAGGGCTATCCGTGGCCTTATAAAAATGAGCTTGGCATGCTGGACACGCAGACCTGCGACGTGCTGGTGCTGGGCGGCGGCATGGCGGGCTGCTTTGCCGCCATTGCGGCTGCCCGGAAGGGCAGACAGGTGATCCTTGTGGAAAAAGGCGCGGCCGAGCGGAGCGGCGCGGCGGGAACCGGCTTTGACCACTGGGAAAACGCCTGCACAAATCCCTGCTCCGGCGTGACGCCGGAGGAGATAGCCCGGGCTTTTATCGAGGAACAGGACGGCTACAGCAACGGCATTGCCAATTACATCGGCTGCCGTGAGGGCTATGACAGGCTGCTGGATATAGAGCGCTTCGGCGGGAAAATCCGGGATACGGAAGGGAAATTTGAAGGCGCCGAATTCCGGGATCCAAAGACGGGCTTCCTTTTTGCCTATGACTATAAAAACCGCTTTTCCCTCCGGGTATGGGGCACGACCTTCAAGCCTGCCCTCGTCCGGGAGATGAAGCGGTTGGGCGTACGCGTATTTGACCGGACGGAGGCATCCGCGCTTTTGATTTCGGACAAAGCGCCTGCCGGGACGGATCCGGGTTCCGGTACGGAAGGCGGGCGCCGCTGCGCCGGGGCAGTGGGCATGAATGTGCATACCGGGCGGGTTACCGCATTCTGCGCCAGAGCTACGGTGCTGTGCATGTCCAGGCCGGCGCGGGTGTGGCTGTTTGACTCCGACCAGCCCGGCCTCTGCGAGTTCCGCCCCTTTCAGAGTATCGGGAGCGGCCACGCCATGGGCTGGAAGGCCGGCGTGGAGTTTGCCATGATGGAGAAGAGCGTCCGGGCGGAGTTTTCCGCGGCTGGCCGCAGCTTCCCGCCCTACGGAACGGGTAATAACCATAATACCTGGTACGCCGCCACCATGGTGGATGCCGCTGGCCGGGAAATTCCCTATGTCAACCGCGATGGCGAGGAGCTGAAAACGGTATCCGAGCGGTATTATCCGGCGAAGGGACAGAAATTCTTCCTGAAAGGCGGTGTCATTGACGACCCGAAGTATGCCTTCAGAGGGCCGGAGACCCTTGGCTTTGAGGAGCTGATGAAGCGCGGTTACCGTCTCCCGTTTTATGCGGATCTCGGACGCATGCCCGAACAGGAGCGGCGCGCGATCTGGGGCCTGATGGTGGGCGAGGAGGGCAAAACCCGGATTCCGGTCTATCAGAACTATACCGACAGGGGATTTGACCCGGAAAAGCACATGCTGCAGAGCTACGGGACGGGCTGGCAGTCCGCCAGCTTCCTGGAACAGGAGCGGCAGTTTTTCGGGGCGCCCGGCGGCATCATGCACGACTGGAACCTCATGACAAATATCAGCGGGCTGTTCGCGGCGGGCGACCAGCTGTTTGCGTCGGACTGCGCCGGCTTTGCCTGCGCTACGGGCTATTACGCCGGAAGAAAGGCCGTGGGCTTTGCGGAAGGCCTTCCTGAGCTTCCCCAGGCTGCCCCCGAGGCGGTGAAAAAGGAGCAGGAGCGCCTGCTGGCCCCCCTGTCTGTGCCGGAGGAGGAGGGAATCGGCTGGAAGGAGCTGAACAAGGCCATTTCCAAGGCAATGCAGAATTACTGCGGCGGCGTAAAAAGCGACGATCTGCTGCTGGAAGGGGCCAGGCTGCTGGAAACCTATGAGAATGAGTGGGTACCCAGGCTTTCGGCCTCCAATCCCCACGAGCTGATGCGCTGCCATGAGGTGACGGATATTCTGACGGTTGCCCGGATGGTGCTGCAGGCATCGCTGGCCAGAAAGGCGGGATCGGCGCCGCTGGTGTTTAAGCGGAGTGATTACCCGGAGGAAAAGCCGGAGGAGGCAAGGCATATCCTGATCCGCCTGGAGGACGGAAGGGTGCGCACGAGGGATCTGCCCCTCGATTATTTCGGCGACCTGAAGACGGAGTACGAGAAAAGAAACAGAGATTATATTGAGAGCCTGAGGGAGGGTGGAAAAGAAGAGCGGGCGTCTGCTCCGGAATCCCGCCCGGAGGACAGCTTAAAAACGCTCAGGGTTCCGGCGTCCGGGCAGCCGGCAGACCCGGGACAGGCTCCGGGGTCGTCTGGCGGCGCGGGAGAAAAAACCGGGGAGGAGCTGTTTCCCATCCCGGAGCTTACACCCGTTCCCGCAGGCTCCAGGCCGATCCGTTTCAGAAAAGACCGCTGCATTGGCTGCGGGCGCTGCGCGGCGGTATGCCAGTGCGATGTGCTGGTGCCCTCGGATGTGAAGGGGGAGCCGCCGGTGGTCATGTATCCCGGGGAATGCTATTACTGCGGCGCCTGCGTGATGAGCTGCCCGTCGGATGGCGCAATCCGCCTGGAGCATCCGCTGATGAACCGCGCCAGGTTTGTGGACCGGATTCCGGATCCCGTTGACGCGCGGAAGGCCTGAAGCGGTGCGGTGATGAAACTGAAGAAGCAGATACGTGTTCGGGATGAGCAGTTCCGAAGAAGCGGAGAACCGGAATTATGACTCTTTCGCAGCTGAAATATGTAATCGCCGTGGCGGACGCCGGCTCTATGAATGAAGCGGCAAAAAAGCTTTTCCTCTCCCAGCCGAGCCTTTCCGGAAGCATCCGGGAGTTGGAGGAGGAAATCGGAATTGAAATATTTAAACGGACAAACCGCGGCATCAGCCTCACGCCAGACGGCACGGAATTCCTGGGCTATGCCAGGCAGGTGGCGGACCAGTACCTGCTGTTGGAGGACCGGTACATCCATAAGCATGCCGTCAAGAAAAAATTCGGCGTCTCCATGCAGCACTATTCCTTTGCCGTGAAGGCATTTGTGGAGCTGGTGAAGGAATACGGCATGGACGAGTATGAGTTCGCGGTCCGCGAGACCAGGACGCTGGAGGTCATAAACGACGTGCGGGAATTCCGCAGTGAGCTGGGCATCCTCTATGCGAATGATTTCAACCGGAAGGTGCTCATGAAGGTGCTCGGCGAGAACAATCTGGAGTTTACGCCGCTTTTTCCCTGCCATACCTATGTGTATCTCTGGCGGGGGCACCCGCTGGCGGAAAAGCCTGTCATTTGTATGGAGGAGCTGTCCGAATATCCCTGCCTCTCCTTTGAGCAGGGCAACAATTCCTTTTTCCTGGCGGAAGAGGTTTTGAGCACCTACGAGTACAAGCGCATTATTAAGGCCAACGACCGTGCCACCATGCTGAACCTGATGCGGGGATTAAACGCCTATACCCTGTGCTCCGGCATCATCAGCGAGGAGCTCAACGGGACCGATTATGCCGCCATTCCGTTAAATTCGGATGAGGTCATGACCATCGGATACATTTCCCGGAAGGGTATGGGTATCAGCGCCATGGGGAGGAAATATCTGGAGGCGCTGGCGGTGTACGGGGAGATGGCGCGGTAAAAAAGCTGGCTGCTGTTCAGAGCCAGGCACCAATCCGTGAAAAAGCTTGGATTCAGTTGCCTGAAATCCATGGCTTTTTCACGGATTTGCATTTGGCGGGCATGTCATAACTTCGGAAATGGCTTTTCCGACTCTTCTTTTGCCATTAATCAATACAGTCTGCATGTCATCCTGAGAGAACATGTGACGCAGTGCCTTTATTTGTGTTTTTCTCCCGTAAGAATTCATCTGATCACCTCCGACCCGGTTGCCACCGAATCAATTATTGGCTCTTTCATCAGCATCTGATCGACTTTTCCCGGAAAGGGCATGGAATAATCTTCAGACTTGAAAAGGGGACAGCGATCTCCGGAAAAATCTGAAATGACAGGAAAAAGGCAAGAAATTTATTCCTGAAATCTGTCTTATAGTAGTAGAAGGGAGGGAAGGGCGATGAAAGTGCGGGATTCGGAGATAACGGCGCTGTTTTGGAAACGTGATGAACGCGCCATCGAACTGGTCCGGGAGCAGTACGGAGGGTACTGTCATGAGGTAGCCGGCCGTATTCTGGAAAACCGGGAGGATACGGAAGAGTGCGTAAACGATACCTGGCTGAGACTCTGGGACAGCATTCCGCCGAACCGTCCCTCCAGCCTGAAGTTTTATGCTGCCAGAATCGTCAGGAACCTTGCATTAAACCGGCTGGAAAAAAGGCTGGCAGGCAAGCGCGGCGGTGGAAGGACGGAATGTGTATACGAAGAGCTGCAGGAGTTCTTCGGAGCGTCAGACCCGGTCAGTGAGATGATCGAGCGCCAGGCATTTGCGGACAGGCTCGACGGCTTCCTTTCCAAACTCCCTCCGCAGGACAGAAATATCTTTGTCAGGAGGTTCTGGTTTTTTGAGACACCGGCGGAGATCGCAAAGATGTACGGCATAAAGGAAAAATCGGTTTACAACAGGCTTTTTGCACTGCGGAGAAAATTCAGGACTTACTGGGAGGCGGGAGACGGCAGCCGCTGAGGCGTCTCCCGGGAAAGCCGGCGGCAGGCCGAGTCGGCGCGGGAGACATGCGGGAACAAACGCTGCATCCGGATTCATGAGAGGAGATTATTCCATGGAAAGAAAAATACTGGAATGGCTGGGAGATGTGGATGACAGATATCTGGAGGCATCGGAGAAAGCCCGCGTTTCTGCCCGCAGTACCGGTAAAATGCGAGGTCCGGGATCCCGGGTCCGGATATTTCTCACCGCAGCGGCGGTACTTGTACTGATCATGGCCGGAATTGCCGGGAGCAGGGGCATGCGCACACCGGTCACAATTCACCCCGGCGGACAGGGTGAAGAGCCAAAGACCCCGGAATCGGGCGAGGAATCGCAAAAGCTGCCTGTTCTCGCACCGGAAGAAACCTGGCGTATAAATGCCGTTAAAGACGGCGTGGAGGATTTCTGCAGGCTGAAAGGCATTGAGGATACGGAACCCGTCTGGCAGATTACGCCGGATTATTTCGGAGAAAACCCGGCTGCCGAGATCTTTACGGATTTCGACACGGTGTGGCTGCAGGTTCCGGGGGAGAAGGTACAGACGCTCGTGCTGCTGGAGCATCTGGCGGGCAGCGGATTGCGCATGGGGAACATGGCCCTTGCGGATCTGGATGAAAACGGTTCCTATGAGCTGTACTGGATTCATGACGACCGGATCCTTCTGGGTGAATGGTGCAGCATCTGCTTCTGTCCGCTGGATGCCCTGTACACACCGCAGACACAGCTGCCTTGCTGGTATGCGGGACCTGCAGATTCTTCGGAATGGAATGCGCTCACCCCCATGCTGAGCCTGGACGAAAACGGAGAGCTGGCGCTGTACAGCGCGGAGGAAAGCGGTGAGGATACAGAGCTGACGCTTGCCAGGAAGGAGCTTCTGACAGGAAATTACGGTCAGAAAACCATCCGCGGCAATATGGCCTGGGCCAACGCCCTTCTAAACATAACGGATTATTCCTCATCAGATGTGCTTGGAGATATCAGCCTGCCCTTCCGGGGGAACAGCTCGGTATACTCTCCGATGTGGGGTATGTCCTATGAGGAATTTATAGGAACCGGCTATGGAGAACCGGATGAACTGGAGTATCCGGAAGCCGGGGAGCTGGTATGCAGGTACCGGAATTCTGTTATCGGCGGGAAGATTCTGGATAAACTGGAGTTTGTGTTTGACATTTCCGGGGAGGTTACACAGCTGCGGGAATTCAGAATTATCCTCCCGGAAAAAAGGTATAACAGCGGAAACCCGTCCCTGCGGCAGGCTGTGGAGGTCCTGGCGGCGGCCATGGTTTCGGAGGAGCTTGAAGGCATGACGGCAGAGAATCCGGCAGGCGGGGAAAATGAATACGGGACGATCTACGATGGCAGGCGTTTTTCGGGTGGAGTTCCCGGGAATCTTACGGGGGAACTGAAGCAGCTCTGCGAAGAAATCACGGAGGACAGCCCGGAGCGGGAAACGTGGCTGCAGGAGCCTCTGACCGTGTTTGAAGAGGCTTTCTCAGAGAACGCTGAAGGCGTAAAAACCGTGTGCTTCCGGGTGAAGGCTTCTCCTCTGATGGAGAGCCTGTCTTTGGCATATCATGCGAAGCGGGAGGAAGAGGTGAAGGCGCTCCTGCAAAGCTGGTGTTCCGGCCTGAGTAAACAGGATCCGGAGCTCCTGCGGCTAAGCCGTGCGGATTATCATTCTGTCGGCGCGTGGCCTGAAGTGACGGAACCGGCTGACAGAGACAGAATCCTTGGGGAGCTTCTTTCGCTCCTGCAGTCCGACGGTAACCGGCTCGTTCTGTACGATCCGAATACGAATTCCATACTGAACAATCCGGCGGTATTCCTTTCGGATTCGATAGATTCCGTGACTGTCGGAAGCACGCTCAAGGTCGGGGAAAACGCATCCTTTGAACTCACCGTAAAGGATAACGGTTACAGCGTACTGAAGATTGAGATTCTGAAAGAAGGCCGCTGCATGCGGGCATTGCTTCTTCCGGAGAATTATGAAGGGATGAAGCGCCTGTGGTATGATCTCGTGAAAGACCTGGATATACCGGCAGGCGGCGGGATGAGGCACTTTTTTGAAGCCATCGGCGCGGAGCTGGATTGACGATATTCCCGATATCTGATATGATATCTGTAACTGAAAGTGACTGTTCAGAGCCAGGCTCCGGAAATGGTAAAAGACGCCGTTTCCGGAGTTGTGGCATGCCTGACGAAAGACAATCCCGGGCGAAATTATGGATTTCTGCCCGCCGAATCCTTGATTTCGCACAGATTTGCGCCTGACTTTGAACAGCTGGAAATTCAAATGATACCGGAGGAATCAATCCATGGCTAAGAAAACACTGATAGTTTACTACTCCTTTGAGGGGAATGTCGATTATGTCGCAGGTGAGGTCCGCAGGTATCTGCGTCTTGCCATGCAGAAGCTCGTCCCGGAGGAGGAGCCGCCGAAGTCCGCCCTGAAAAAGTTCCTGATCGGCGGAAAAGACGCCCTCACCAAAAAGGAAGTGAAGCTCAAAACCCTGCAGTACCGCCCTGAGGATTACGATACCGTCATCATTGCCTGCCCGGTCTGGGCCGGTACCTATCCGCCGGCTATTGCCGCTTTCCTGAAGCAGTACCCCTTCTCCGGCAAGGATGTTTATCTGATCGGCGCTTCAGCCGGCGGAAATGCATCAAAGATGTTTGAGAAGCTGAAGGGCGAGCTCTCCGGCAATACCGTGAAGGATACCCTGAGCTTAAAGAGCCCGCTGAAAAACAAGCAGGCGGTTACGGAGCAGGTAGGGGATTTCTGCAGGAAGAACGGACTGTAAGAGGTATTTTGCCGTAGGGCAGGATTGCGGCGTTTTTGTGTACCGGGATATCTGGAGATAGAGTATGAGGATTGAAAAAAACAGAATCTGTGTAAAGGGGATTGAGGCCCTGATCGGCGCCGAATACAATTTCGGGGACGGCTGGAAACGCCTTCCGGCCGACTGTTTCGGAAGCACAACGGGTGAAGCCGAAACGCATGCTTTTGAAGCTGAGCTGGAAGCGGCGCATATATCCTGGAAATTCACGGAGGAAGCGGCTTGCGTTTCCTGTGATCTCACGGTTTGCTCGCCGGCCCCGGTGGTTGTGCGGCTTCTGCTCTCCCTGCCCGGGGAGGAGCGCGGCTTCCATCTGATCCCCTGCAATATCTACGGGGACAACAATGAAGCCCTCGCCCATGCGGGGGAATTCCCCCTGCTGACAGACCGGACGGGAGAGGACATATTCCGTTCCTCCTTCTGGGCCTTCCGGGCGGACCGTGCGGCAACGCCAGTTTCAATGGTCTGCGGCAGGGATGCGGCGCTTGGCGTGGCAGTGGATGTATGCGCGGAGAAAGCGGGAAGCGATGCCGGTGAAGCCGATGCCCGGGAGGGCAATGATGGCCGTCTGGGCGAATATCTTCCCACGCCGCGGCCGGAAATCCTGCATAACGGTCTGTACAGCTGTCTGCCGGGAACCTGCGGCGCGTCCATCGGATACGTCAACGAACCGTTTACCTTCCGCAATAAACGGACGGCTGATCCGTCTGAGGCTCAGGGCGTGTGTTCTGCAAAGACGCGTTTCCGCCTGTATTTTCTGACCCCGGGGCAGGAAGCCGGAGAGAGTACGCGCCCCCTTGTGCACCGCATCATCCGGAGCGAATACGCCCTCATTCACGACAGGGCTGAATACAAAAAGCGCATCCGGGAAGCGGTGTATGCCTGTCTGAAGGCATTTACCTCCGTCAACTGGGACGGTACTGCCGGGGAATATACCAACCGCGAATGCCTGCCGCCGGAGCGCACGGCCTTAAAGCCCTGGCGCAGGGTTGTCGAGATCGGCTGGACGGGCGGCGGGGTGCTGGCCTATCCGCTTATTGCGGCGAGGGAACTGCTCGGCGCGGAGGCTGATGCGCTTTTTGCCGAAACCGGCGCCAGAACCGGCGAGGGAATGATTGAGCGGATTCTCGCTTCCTATAATGAAAAATCCGGCCTGCTGAATGACCTGACGGATGCGATAGATGACAGCGGAAGCCGGCTCAACGGCTGGTGGACGGGCTTTGGCCTGGTGAAGGACTGCCACTGCGCCTACAACGTCGGCAGCGCGGTGCACTATGTGCTCAAAAGCGCGGAATTCCTTCGGAAGAAGAGGCGCCCGGTGCCGGAGGAGTGGATCGGCATCTGCCGTAAGGTCTGTGATACGGTCGTTTCCCTCCAGCGGGAGGACGGGGCCTTCGGCTATACCTTCTCGCCCGAGCGCAGAGAGGTGCTGGACTGGGATGGCTTTGCGGGCTGCTGGTTTGTTCCCTGCCTGGCCTATCTCTGCCGGCTGACCGGGGAAGAGAAATACCTGTCTTCGGCGAAGAAGGGTATCCGCTTCTATGAAAAGGCTGTCAGAAGCCTTACACCCAGCGGAACGCCAATGGATACCTGGAAGAGCACGGATGAGGAAGGAAACCTGGCCTTCATCCGCGGCGCGAGGCTCCTGTACGAGGAGACAAAGGAGGAAGAATTCCTTGAGGATCTGAAGGCAGGGGCGGAGTACGAATTCCTCTGGCGCTATGCTGGCCGCACATATCCGGATTACCGCCCCATACTGGAGGGCTGGACGCCCTGCGGCGGCTCCGTCACCTCGGTTTCCAACCCGCACATCCACCCGATGGGTATGATCGTGGACTCGGACCTGTATTACCTGGCAAAGGTGACGGGAGATCCGTATTACGCGGAACGGGCGAAGGACGGCACCGCCTGGTTGATGCAGACCCTGGAGCTGTATCCGGAAAAGACGGGATACGGCGAATACGGTGTGCTCTCGGAGCGCTGGTGTCCCGGAGACGGTCTGACCATCCAGCGGGACAGCGACGGAAAGCCCTACAGCTCCTGGTTTTCCTATAATCTGTGGGCTGCCGCGGCCGTATTTGAGGAGGCCTGCGAGCGCCTGATGGAGGGGGAAGGCTGAGTTGCCGCTGACATCGCATAGGTGGAAAGCATTTGTCTCTTCGGGGAAGCTTTTTGCGATTATTCTGAATGCTTTGAATGATCTGTACGGCAGGATTCCGGACGCAGCGTATGAGCCTTTGCCTGCGGTATGAGGAAGCCCCGTTTAAGCGGTATCTGTCCCAGAATAACCCAGAAAAAAGTCAATATGAAAATGAATTTCATTTTCATATTGACTTTTTTCCTTTTCCTGATATAATTGGGAAAGATAAAATGAAACTGTTCAGAGCTGGGCGCAAATCTGATCGGGTGGGCGGATGTTTTTTCCGCCCATCCGACCAGATTTGAATCCGGCGAGCACGCCGCTACTCCGGAAATGGCGTTTTTTGCCATTTCCGGAGTCCGGCTCCGAACAGTTACTGCATCATAAAAGATTCGTTCTGCCCGGTAAAGATACGCCGGCATTGATTTTGCCCGCGGCCGGCATGAACAATACAGAAGAAAAGAGGAACAGCCATGGCATCCAGAGGTCAGTACAGCACATCCCAGCGCGAAGAACTGTGCCGGTTCCTGGAGGAACAGAAGGGAACACATGTATCCGTGGTGGATATCTGCGCCCATTTCAGGGATATGGGCAAGCCCATCGGGACAGCTACGGTTTACCGCCAGCTGGAGCGTCTGGTGGATGAGGGTGAGGTCAACAAGTATATCATTGACCTGAACACTCCTGCCTGCTTTGAGTATATCGGGGAGCACAGCGCGGGGGGTGCGCATACCTGCTTTCACTGCAAGTGCGAAAAATGCGGGAAACTCATTCACCTCCACTGCGAGGACCTTGAGGAGCTCGGCGTACACCTGAAATCCGAGCACGGCTTTACGCTGGATCCGAGACGCACGGTATTTTACGGTATCTGCGAGGAGTGCGCGAAGGCCGGATGAGGAATTGTATATAAATAGCAGGAAAATAATCATCCGGGCCGGACATCACGAACTTGCCTAAGCTTGCAGACAAAGGCTCCGGCAGAGCGTTTGCCGCAGACAACAACGAAGTCAGGACGGAATTTAGACACGCATATATCCTAAGTTATTGATGGACAGTTGCTTGGGCCAAAGTACAGAAATTCGTAGGGAGGAGGAGCAATGATGCGGCAGATTGTAAAACTGAGCAGACAGCCTGTCATGGCAGCCTGTGTCTGCCTGGTTGTTTTTACCCTCCTTTTCTCTGTCCTGTTTATCGGACATGGTATGGAGCACCACTGCGACCATGCCGCGGACTGCCCGGTGTGCGTCTGCATTGCCCAGTGCAGGGAACTCCTCAGAAAGCTGGAATCCGCGTATGCGGGTATGTACGCGCTCATACACTTTGTTTGTTTGCTATAGCATAGAATAAACAGGAGGAATCACTACTATGAAAATATCAGCCGCAGCGCTTTTGACAGCAACACTTGCATTTGCATCCATAAACACAATAGCTTCCGTTCCCGCCGCCGCAGAGGAAGGGGACAGTCTTAAAATTGTCGTCACCATCTTCCCGGAGTACGACTGGGTCCGGGAAATCTTGGGGGACCTGGCGGAGGAAAATGAACTGATCCTGCTTCTGGACAGCAACGTGGATATGCACAGCTACCAGCCGACTGCCGTAGATATTATGAACATTTCCACTTCGGACCTGTTCGTCTATGTGGGCGGAGAGTCCGACAAATGGGTGGAGGATACCCTGCGGGAAGTCGTAAATAAAGACCAGGTTGTGGTCAACCTGCTGGAATCCCTGGGCGACGCGGTAAAAGCGGAGGAAGTGGTCGAGGGTATGGAGCATGAGCATGACCACGAGCATGAGCATGCGGAAATCGAGGAGGAAGATATTCAGGACCGTTCCCTGGAAGAATTTGCAGGAGAATGGAAATCCCTGCAGCCGCTCCTTGAAAGCGGCGCGCTGGATGAGTATGTTGAACACCATGCCGAGGAGCACGGAGAGCCTCAGGATGAGGTGAAGGAAGAGCTCGCCGCAAAATGGGCCTGCAGCGCTCAGAACATAACGGTGGAGGGAAACGTCATTTCCTTTACCGATGCTGAGGGAAATACCGTTTCCGCGGAATATGCCTATGCGGGATTTACACCAGTCCTTGCGGAGGACGGCGATATTACCGGAGTGCGCTATCAGTTTGAGACAGACAGCGACCAGGCTCCGAAATACGTGCAGTTCAATGATCATGGCTATGCGCCTGCGGAGGAAGTGGAGCATTTCCATATTTATTTCGGAGACGAGAGCTTTGAGGCGCTTTCAGAATCCGAAACGAATCCCTTCTTTGTTCAGGCAGCCCTCTCCGATGAAGAGGTGCTTGAAGAGCTGATGGGCGGCCATGGGCACGAGGAGGAAGAGGAGCTGGATGAGCACGTGTGGCTTTCCCTGAAGAATGCCTCGGCTCTGGTAAATGTCCTTTGCGGCGCACTTACGGAACTGGATCCGGAAAACACGGATACCTACAGTGCAAACGCCGCAGCCTATACCGATAAGCTGAATGCCCTGGACGCGGAATATACGGCGGCCCTGGCCGATACCGAAACGGATACGCTGCTGTTTGCGGACCGTTTCCCCTTCCGCTACCTGACAGAGGATTACGGCCTGAATTATTACGCGGCTTTCTCCGGCTGCTCCGCCGAGACGGAGGCGAGCTTTGAAACCGTTGTGTTTTTGGCACAGAAGCTGGATGAGCTGGGGCTGAAGCATGTTATGGTGATTGAGACCTCCGACGGAAGGTTGGCCGACACGGTGATCAGGAGTACGCAGGATACGGAACGGGATGTGCTGACGCTGAATTCCGTTCAGTCCGTAACCGCGTCGGATATCGAGAGCGGGGTCACGTACTACGGCATCATGCAGGAGAATCTTGAGGTATTGAAGAAAGCCCTGAACTGAAGCGGAAGGCCCAGATCACAGGAAATACAAAGGAGCACAGAACATGGCACTGTTAACATGTGAGCACATTGCCCTCGGCTATGAGGGCTCGGTCATCGTTCCGGATCTCTCATTCCAGGTATCTGTGGGGGATTACCTCTGCATCGTGGGTGAGAACGGTTCCGGGAAGACCACGCTGATCAAAGCGCTTACCGGTCTTCACGCGCCGGTGAGCGGTAAAATAGAAACAGGGGACGGCCTGATGGCCAATGAGATCGGCTACCTTCCCCAGCAGACGGCGATCCAGCGGGATTTCCCCGCCTCCGTCTGGGAAGTGGTGCTTTCCGGCTGCCAGAGCCGGGCGGGCATCCGCCCCTGGTATACAAAGGAAGAAAAGCAGCTGGCGCGGGAAAACATGGAGCGCATGAACATCACCCAGTTTGAGCGCCGCTGCTACAGGGAGCTCTCCGGCGGTCAGCAGCAGCGTGTTCTGCTTGCCAGGGCACTCTGTGCAACGAGGCGTTTGCTGCTCTTAGACGAACCGGTGTCCGGCCTGGATCCGAAGGTAACCGCTGAGATGTACGAGCTGATCCAGGGTTTGAACAACGAGGGTATTACGATCATCATGATCTCACACGATATCAATGCCGCGCTGCAGTATGCCACGCATATTCTGCATATGGGAGCTGATATTTATTTCGGGACACGCGAGGAGTACCTGGAAAGCCCCATCGGAAAGCGTTTTCTGGCAGTGGAAGGAGGGGATGTGGCATGAACAGTCTGTTTGAGACGCTGCAGTTTTACTTCACATTTCCCATGGTGCGCTATGCGCTGATCGTGGGCGTGTTGATTGCCCTGTGCTCTTCCCTGCTGGGTGTCACGCTGGTATTAAAGCGATTCTCCTTCATCGGGGACGGTCTCTCCCACGTGGCCTTCGGCGCCATCGCCGTCGCCGGCATCCTGAATATCAGCAATGAGATGTATTTCGTGCTGCCGGTGACGGTTGTCTGCGCAATCCTGCTGCTTCGAACCGGCCAGAACACGCGCATCAAGGGCGACGCAGCGGTCGCCATGATTTCCGTGGGGGCGCTGGCGATCGGTTACCTGCTCCTGAACATCTTCAAAAGCGGCTCCGCAAACCTCTCCGGGGATGTCTGCAGCACCCTGTTCGGCTCCATGTCCATCCTGACGCTGACCTTAGGCGAGGTTTGGCTGTGCGTGATCCTGTCGATCATCGTAATCGTGCTGTTTGTTTTCTTCTACAACAAGATTTTTGCGGTTACCTTCGATGAGAACTTCTCAATTGCCATCGGCACGAAAGCCAATGCCTACAACCTGGCCATTGCGGTGATCATTGCGGTGATTATTGTGCTGGCCATGAACCTGGTCGGCTCCCTGCTGATTTCGGCCCTGATTATCTTCCCGGCCCTCTCGGCCATGCGGGTGTTTAAGAGCTTCCGCTCCGTCACCATCTGTTCCGCCTGCTTCTCCGTGTTCTGTGCGCTTACTGGTATCCTGATTTCCATATTGGCCGGTACGCCGGTGGGTTCTACCATCGTGGCGGCGGATATTGCGGGCTTTCTGGTATTTGCCGGGATCGGAACCGTGCGGGAGCGCAGGACGGCGTGAGCACGTGGATGCGGACGGATTGCGGAGAGACAGGAAAAAGAGTCGCAGTGGATGCGGACGGATTGCGGAGAGACAAAAAATGGTCTTATACGGAAGGCTGTACTGTGCTTACCGCAGCTGCAGACAGCCGTCTGTCTGATTCGTTTGAATAATGGAGTATGAAAAAAAGCTGTTTATGACTGTTTTTGCCGCCGGTCAAAGGCGGAGGAATGGAGATTAGTATGAGAATCCGGAAAA
>CAMOSC010000061.1 GCA_946624325.1 uncultured Clostridia bacterium | reverse complement strand
TCTGCTTCCCGAGCAGACCATGATCCTGACGCCGTTTAAGCAGGTTTCCGCCAAGCTCGCAAGAGGCGGTACGGCAGTCCTCTCCGGCCTGGACAACCGGATCGGCGCAGCGGTAAAGAAGACTTTTTCCGTACAGGTCCAGAACATGAATTCCTACAAGAACAGCTTTGAGCTGCTGGTAAAGGACCTGATGCAGTGGAAGAAGGAGCGGTACAGGACCGTGCTGCTCTGCCCGTCCCATACCAGGGCCAGACGTCTCGCGTCCGAGCTCATGGAACAGGGACTGAACGCGTACTACAGCGAGGAGGAGGACAAGACTGTCGAAGAGGGGGACATTCTGGTGACCTACGGGAGCCTTCACCGGGGCTTCCTGTACCCCCTCCTGCGCTTCGCCGTGATTACCGAAAGCGCCATCTTCGGGGTGCGCAAAAAAAAGCCTGCGCACAAGACGGGGCTTTCGGGCAGAAAAATACACCATTTCACGGAGCTCTCCAACGGGGATTATGTGGTGCACGAGACCTATGGCCTCGGCATTTACCGCGGAACCATGCAGCAGCAGATCGGCAGGGTTACCAAAGATTACATCAAGATCGAATACGGGGACGGAGGAAACCTGTATATCCCCGTCACACAGCTGGACAGGATCCAGAAATATGCGGACAGCGATGCCAAAGCGCCGAAGCTGAGCCGCCTGGGCGGACAGGACTGGGGCAGGACCAAGAGCCGCGTACAGAAGGCCGTGGCCAATATTGCGAAGGAGCTTGTGGAGCTTTACGCAGCGCGCCGGGATACGCCCGGGTATGCCTTCGGGGAGGATACCCCCTGGCAGCGGGAGTTCGAGGAGGAATTCCCCTACGACGAGACGGATGACCAGCTCAGGGCCATTGCGGATACCAAGCGGGATATGGAGAGCACCCGGATCATGGACAGGCTGGTCTGCGGCGATGTGGGCTACGGCAAGACGGAGATCGCCATCCGGGCGGCCTTCAAGGCGGTGCAGGACAGCAAACAGGTGGTCTACCTCGCGCCTACCACGATCCTCGCCCAGCAGGTGTACAACACGTTCTCCGAGCGCATGAAGAATTATCCCGTGACCATAGAGCTGCTCTCCAGATTCCGCAGCAGCGCGCAGATCAAAGCCTCGCTGGAGCGGCTGAAGGAGGGCAGGGCGGATATCGTGGTGGGAACCCACCGCGTACTGTCGAAGGATGTCGTCTTTAAGGATCTGGGGCTGCTCGTGATTGACGAGGAGCAGCGCTTCGGCGTTACGCACAAGGAAAAAATCAAACAGCTCAAAAACAGCGTGGACGTCATGACCCTCAGCGCGACCCCCATTCCGAGGACGCTGCACATGAGCCTGATCGGGATCCGGGATATGAGTGTGCTGGACGAGGCTCCCGCGGACCGCAGACCGATCCAGACCTATGTCATGGAGATGAACTGGGAGATGGTCCGCGAGGCGATTAACCGGGAGCTGGCGCGCGACGGCCAGGTTTATTATGTCTATAACCGGGTGAAGGATATCGACCAGATTGCCTCGCAGATATCGAAGCTCGTGCCGGATGCGGTGGTTGCCTACGCCCACGGCCAGATGAATGAGCGGCAGATGGAGCAGATCATGATGGATTTCGTTAATGGCGAAATCGACGTGCTGGTGTCAACCACCATCATCGAGACCGGACTGGACATTCCCAATGTCAACACCATTGTGATCCATGATGCCGACCGTTACGGGCTTGCGCAGCTCTACCAGCTGCGCGGAAGAGTCGGGCGTTCGAGCCGGACGGCGTTTGCCTTTATCCTTTACCAGAAGGGGAAACTCCTGAAAGAGGTTGCCGAAAAACGCCTTCAGGCCATCCGCGAATACACGGAGTTAGGCTCCGGGGTGCGGATTGCGATGCGGGATCTGGAGATCAGGGGGGCAGGGAATATTCTGGGAAGCGAACAGCACGGTCATATGGAGGCAGTGGGGTATGACCTCTACTGCAAAATGCTGAACGAGGCCGTCAGGCGCGAAAAGGGCGAGCTGACGCAGGAAGAAGCCTTTGAGACGGTGATTGACCTTCCCTTCTCCGCGTTCATCCCGGAGACCTATGTGCGGAGCGAATCCGCGAGGATTGACCTGTACAAGCGCATCGCGGCCGTGGAAACCGAGGAGGAATCCATGGAGATGGTGGATGAGCTGATCGACCGCTTCGGCAGCGTGCCGAGGAGCGTCATGAGCCTTCTGGAGGCCGCGCTGTTCAAGGCACAGGCCCATGCGGTTTACGTGACGGAAGTGAAGGCGCAGGAAACGAGCGCAAAGCTGTTCCTGTACCGCCAGGCGCCGTTTAAAGTGGAGGAGATTCCGAAGCTGATCCGCCTCTACAACGGCGCGCTGCGCTTTATTCCGGAGGAACAGCCGCTGTTCCTTCTGGCTGCCGGCCGCGGGAAGATCCAGGAAAAGAGTCTCACGATTCCGATTCTGAAAAATCTGTTAAATGACATAAAGTTGTTGCTTCTTCCCTGAAAAAGGTGTATAATGCTTAGTCAGTGATGCCGGCGGAGTTTTCCGCCGGAGCCACAGACCAGGGAGGACAGGATTATGAAATCATCTAAAATGTGGAGTGCGGCCTTGCTTGCGGCCCTGCTTGCCGCGGGAAGTCTCGGCGGCTGCACTCAGCTTGAACAAAAACCGGACAGCGAGACCGTGCTGGCGACTTTCGGCAAGGATAAAATTACCATGGACTATGTCCGGGTTCTTCTGAACGAAACCCAGTATGAGTACGAGGAGCTTTTCTCCTCGATTTACGGGCTTCAGGATTTCTGGAAAGAGGATCTTTACGGGAACGGCAGCACCATGCAGGATACCGTCATTTCCGGAACCATAGCGGCCATCCGCCAGACCAAGGTCCTGAATGATTACGCGAAGAAAAACAATATCGCGCTGACGGAAAGCCAGAATGAACTGCTTGAGAGCGCGATCGAAAAACGGCTCTCCGAGGATCCGGAGTATAATGAGCTGGTCGGCCTGACAGAGGAGATGGCCCGCACCATTTATACCGAAAATGCGGTGGCCAACGCGGTCTATCTGAACCTGATTGCCGACGTGGACAAGACGGTGGGAGACGATGAATTTATCCGCAAGGATATCACGTATGTGCGCATCTCCCCGACCGACCTGGAGGAGGCGACCGAGGCCGCAACAGAGGCGGCTGAGTCCGGTACCGGGGAGGCTGAAAGCGAAGCGGTTTCCGAGACTGTGACGGCAGCCGGCGCGGAGGAAACTGAGGCGGAGCCTGAGACGGAAGGAACGGACCTCTCCGCGGAGGAACAGGCCCAGAGCGAAGCGATTGAAGCGGCAGCGGAGGATATCCGTGAACGTCTTGAGAACGGGGAGGATGCCTCTGTCCTGGTGAGCGAGTACAATGCGGACGGCACGTATTTTACGGTTACGCAGTCCACAACGACACTGTCCGACACCAGCACCTATGTCTATACGGAAGCGGGCTATGCGCTTGCCACCGGAGAGACGGCCATATTCCCGGACGAAAACACCGGCGCCGTTTATGTGCTGCTTTGCACCAACGACAACGATACCGAGGCGCGGGAATCCGCGATCCATACCGAAATCCAGAACCGCGAGGCAGCGCTTTTCACCGAAAAATATGCGGATATCGAGAAAGCCAGCCCGAAATTCACCGTGGATGAGGATGTCCTCGCAAAAATCAGCTTTGACACGCCGCTCTATGTAAAAGAGGAAGAGACGTCCACCGCTCCGGAAATCGAGACGGAAGACGGTACGGCCGATGCCGTTCCGGAGATCGGAACAGAAGCGCTGACTGAGGAAGAAAGCGAGAAGGAGACGGAAGCGGAAACTGAGGAAGAAGGCGCGAAGGAGCCGGAAACCGAAGCGGAAACTGAGGAAAGTGCAGCTGAATAATTACAGTACCCTGAAATGATATGCGGGAGGCCGGCGGCCTCCCGCTTTTTCTATCAGAAATGCAGTAAGAAAAGCGTAAGATATTAAGAGATTTTTGCATAATGCCGTTGACATATGTCTCCCGAACCGCTATAATAAAGCATGGAATGTAACATTTCTGTAACATATCCATTCGGAGGTATTTATGAAGAAGGCATTGAAAAAGCTTTTTACATTATATATGGCAGCGCTGGTTCTCGCGGGAGGGCTTTCGGAGGCGCTGGCAAATGACGTGGACAATGATTCGGCGGTTGCCGGCATATCCGTGTCGATCAACAACTATTCGGCGGCGAGCTTTTCTCCGCAGGAGGAGATCCTGGACTATCTGTCCGCCCTCAATGCGGAGCAGGAGCAGAAGGCCCTGCAGACGGAGGCGGATGTTGTCCGTCTGGATTCCGTCACGGTTGCCGCACCGGTTATTCCGGAGGGAAGTTCGGCAATCTCCAAGGGCGTCATCAGCGTTGTCGGCGAAGTGAATGTCCGCAGGGATCCTTCCGTCGATGCCGAGAGCCTCGGAATGCTTTCCAGCACCATGAATGTCAGCATTTACGATACGGTGACCAACGAGGAGGGCAGCTGGAGCCTGGTGGATGCCGGTATCCTGCAGGGCTATGTAAAATCGGATTACATCATTACCGGAAACGCCACGCATGTCGTTGAGTCCAATGTGAACAACCGCACGGCTACCGTCATCACGGATACGCTTGAAATCAAGGATGCCGCGAACGATTCCGCCAATACCGTGGAGACGCTCAGCTACGGTGAGTCCTACGAGGTTATGGAGGTGCAGGGAGACTATGTCAAGCTGCGCCGGGACGATTATGCCATCGGCTATGCCCCGCTGGACGGCGTAAAGATTACCAGCGAGCTCCCCGGAAACGAGGAGATGGATTCCGAGCAGACGGAGCGCTTCAAGGGATACATGCAGGATCTGGACTTTGCCCGTTCCGAATATCAGAAGCGCATGACCGCGGGCGATTACAGCGGTGCCTACAACTGCGCCACCTATCTTGTGGAAATCTGGGGTTATTATATTACGGATGCCGAGAATGCGGGACTTGCGGATGCGGCCGCAGAGGCAAGGGTCGAGCGGGAGAACGCCATTCTCCAGATGAATGACGCCGAGGCCAGGAAAGCGGAGTATGAGGCAGGACTCAACCTGGTTTACGGCGACGAGGAAGCCCCGGAGGAGCTTCCGGCAGCCTATGAGGAGCTTCCGGCAGAAGCGGAGGCGGCAGAGGCAGAGGAGTATGAGGGCGGCATGCCGCCCGTGGAGATTCCCTCCCAGGCACCGGTGGTGACGGCGATTGAGGCCATGTACCGCGGCGGTGTGAAGTATGAAGGCGAAGTCATCTACAGCAGCGACCTGTATCTGATTGCAAAATTCAACGACGGCGAGTTCAGAACCATTGAAGAGGGATGGAGCAGCCCGGACGTTGGAATGAACCTTTCGGCCGGCACAAAAGTGGTTACCATGTATTACGGGGACTATTCCTCCGCGTTTGAACTGTATGTCAATCCGGTTCCCACGGAGGCTCCCGCTCCCGAACCGGCCCCGGCTCCGGCACCGGCACCCGTACAGGAAGCCGCACCGGCTCCGGCTCCGGCACCCGCACCCGCCTATCCGGCGGATATCCGCGCACAGGTTGCGGGTTACGCAGCCTCCTGGGCAGGACGCTGCAGCTATGTCTGGGGCGGCACCAATCTCGCGGACGGCGGACAGGTTGACTGTTCCGGCTTTACCATGAATGTCTATGCGAGGGTTGCGGGCATCAGCCTTCCGCATTATTCCATGGCGCAGATGAACGCCGGAACCCCCATCAGCTATGAGCAGCTGCGTCCGGGCGACCTTGTCTTCTACAGCGGCCATGTGGCGATCTACATCGGAGGAGGCGCCATTGTTCATGCCAAGAATCCTTCGGTGGGCATTGTGACGGACAGCGTTTTCTTCAGCCCGACCCAGCCGCCGATCGGCTACCGCAGCCTGCTGCCGTAAAGCAACCGGAAAGGAGCCCGGTATGAGACGGGACAAAATCAATTACTATCTGGATCTTGCGGAAGTGGTTTCCAAAAGAGGCACCTGCATCCGGAGGCACTACGGCGCCGTGATCGTAAAAAACGACGAGGTTGTTTCCACAGGATATGTTGGCGCGCCCAGAGGACGGAAAAACTGTTCGGATCTGGGCACCTGTATCAGGCAGCAGCTGAAGATTCCGCGCGGGGAGCGTTATGAGCTCTGCCGGAGCGTCCACGCCGAGGCAAACGCCATCATCAGCGCCTCGAGGGACAAGATGATCGGAAGCGCGCTGTATCTTGTGGGGACGGAAGCCGATTCGGGTGAGTACATCAGCAATTCCAACAGCTGTTCCATGTGCAAGCGCATGATCATTAATGCGGGCATTGAGACGGTTTACATCCGGGATGATGCGAACCACTACCGGGTTGTACGGGTCGCGGACTGGATTGAGGACGATGAATCCCTCACGGGCCGGTTCGGCTACTGATAGGGGGGCATGCGGGTTTCCATGATACTGGCCCCTGAAGGGCGGCCATGGTGGTATCCGCGCCCCGGCGTGTTTCCCGGGGATTTAGCTGCCGCATCGGGGCATGCGGGCTGCAGAATGACAGTGTAAGGGCAGGATTTCACAGATTCCTTGTGGAACCTTGCCCTTGATTTTTGTATGGAGTTCCTATATAATTGTTACGGCCCGGGGTACCGTAACAGGACAGAACCGGAAGAAAACCGGAGGAAGCTTTCGCGCATTCCCGGGAAGGCGCAGAATGCCGGCCGCACTTGCCGTAAGGCAGAAAGGGTAAGGACAGGGTATGGAAAAGTTGGAACAGCTTTACGAGGGGAAGGCCAAGAAGGTATTTGCCACGGCAGATCCGGATATCGTTATCGTATCCTACAAGGATGACGCAACGGCGTTCAACGGACTGAAAAAGGGTACCATCAGCGGAAAGGGCGTTGTCAATAACCGTATGACGAACAGCCTGTTCGCGATGCTTGAGAAAGAGGGGATTCCCACCCATCTCGTGGAGGAGCTGAATGACCGCGAGACCGCGGTGAAGAAGGTGGAAATTGTCCCGTTAGAGGTTATTGTGCGCAATGTGGCCGCCGGAAGCTTTTCCAAGAAGCTGGCTATCCCGGAGGGCACGGCCCTGAAATGCCCCACCCTGGAGTTCTCCTATAAGAATGACGACCTGGGCGACCCCTTTATCAATGACTACTATGCACTGGCCATCGGCGCTGCCACAAGGGAGGAACTGGATAAGATTTCCGAGTATGCTTTCCGTATCAACGATATCCTGAAGGCATTCTTCCTGAAGGTCGGCATCGAACTGATCGATTTCAAGCTGGAGTTCGGGCGCTTCCACGGAGAAATTCTTCTCGCAGACGAAATCTCCCCGGACACCTGCAGGTTATGGGATGCAAAGACACATGACCATCTGGACAAGGATCGTTTCCGCCGTGATCTCGGAGATCCCGAAGGCGCCTATGCGGAGGTGTTCCGCCGTCTTGGCCTTTGATAAAGGAGACATATTTTGCCCACGGCTGCGCTTTTTGCAGGCGTGGCTGCAAAATAGTCATCTGTGGGAATATGGTTAAAGTACATAATCTTCGTTTAGTGAGGAGGAGCGTTTCATGCCGACTGACAGATATACCAGTCCTTTCTGTGAGCGTTATGCCAGCAGGGAAATGCAGTACCTGTTTTCCCAGGATAAGAAATTCACCACCTGGAGAAGCCTCTGGATTGCTCTGGCCGAGAGCGAAAAGGAATTGGGCCTTCCCATCACGCAGGAGCAGATTGACGAGCTGAAAGCCCACAGGGATGATATCAACTACGAGGTTGCGGTTGCCCGCGAGAAGGAAGTGCGCCACGACGTGATGTCCCATGTCTACGCCTACGGGGTTCAGTGCCCAAAGGCAAAGGGCATCATTCATCTCGGCGCCACCAGCTGCTACGTGGGCGATAATACGGACCTGATTGTCATGCGGGAGGCGCTGGAGCTTGTCAGGAAGAAGCTCGTAAATGTCATGGCGGCCCTCGCGGCCTTTGCGGACCGTTATAAGGAGCTTCCGACGCTCGCATTTACCCATTTCCAGCCTGCGCAGCCCACTACGGTCGGAAAGCGCGCCGCCCTGTGGCTCATGGAATTCAAGCTGGATTACGATGATATTACGTATCTGATCTCGACGCTGCGCCTCTTGGGCTCCAAGGGCACCACGGGCACTCAGGCTTCCTTTATGGAGCTGTTTGACGGGGATGAGGAAAAAATCCGCCGGCTGGATGAGATGATCGCCGAAAAGATGGATTTCCCCGGCGTTTATCCCGTTTCCGGGCAGACCTATTCCAGGAAGAATGACAGCCGCTGCATGAACGTGCTGGCCGGCATCGCGCAGACCGCGCACAAATTCTCGAATGATATCCGTCTCCTGCAGCATCTGAAGGAGATCGAAGAGCCGTTTGAGAAAAACCAGATCGGTTCTTCCGCTATGGCTTACAAGCGCAACCCCATGCGCTCCGAGCGCATAGCTTCCCTTGCCAATTATGTGATCGCGGATTCCATGAATCCCATGCTTACGGCCTCTACCCAGTGGTTCGAGCGGACCCTGGACGATTCCGCGAACAAGCGGGTCAGCATTCCGGAGGGCTTTCTGGCCGTGGACGGTATTCTGGATCTTTGCCTCAATGTGGTAGACGGCCTTGTGGTTTATGAAAAGGTGATCCGCAGGCATCTGATGGCGGAGCTTCCGTTTATGGCTACGGAAAACATCATGATGGATGCCGTGAAGGCCGGCGGGGACAGGCAGGAGATGCATGAAAAGATCCGTACCCTTTCCATGGAGGCGGGCCGTCATGTAAAAGCGGAGGGCGGGGAGAACAACCTGCTGGAGCTGATCGCCGCGGATCCCGCATTCCATCTCACCCTGCAGGAACTTGAAGACTGCATGGATCCGGCCCGTTACACCGGAAGGGCGGCAGGTCAGGTCCGGGACTTCCTGAACGAAGTCATCAATCCGATCCTCGAAGAAAACAGAGAGCTGATCGGCATGAAAGCTGAAATAAATGTCTGATCCTGGAAGGCGGATTTTGTTTTCCGCCGCATCCGGAAGGACTTTGAATTGAAGATATTAAAGAATACGGCAGCTGTAAAACCGGGAGGAAAATCATGGTCAGAGCGATAGTTGGCGCCTGCTGGGGCGATGAGGGAAAAGGAAAGATTACGGATGTGCTTGCGCAGGAATCGGATATCGTCATCCGCTTCCAGGGCGGCAGCAATGCCGGTCATACCATAATCAATGATTACGGACGCTTTGCCCTGCATCTGCTTCCGTCCGGCGTGTTTTACGGACATATCACAAGCATCATCGGGAACGGTGTGGCGCTGAACATCCCTTATCTGGTGAAGGAACTGAAAAGCCTGGTGGATGCGGGCGTGCCGGAACCGAAAATCCTGGTTTCGGACCGTGCCCAGATCCTGATGCCCTACCATATTGCACTGGATACCTATGAGGAGGAACGGCTTGCCGGGAAATCCTTCGGTTCAACCAGGTCCGGCATTGCCCCGTTCTATTCGGACAAGTATGCCAAGATCGGGTTCCAGGTAAGCGAGCTCTTCGGGGATGAGGCGGATCTGCGCGAAAAGGTCGAGAAGGTCTGCCTGCTCAAGAATGTGATGATAGAGAACCTGTATCATAAGGAGCCCCTTAAGGCGGACGAGGTAATGGATTACCTCCTTTCCTGCAGGGAAATGATAAAGCCCTATGTCTGCGATACCGGCGCCTATCTGTATGAGGCCATAAAAAGCGGAAAGAACATCCTCCTGGAGGGACAGCTCGGCTCCCTGAAGGATCCGGACCACGGCATTTACCCCATGGTGACTTCTTCCCATACGCTTGCCGCGTACGGCGCAATCGGCGCGGGAATCCCGCCCTATGAGATCAGCCGCATCACTACGGTGGTGAAGGCTTATTCCAGCGCTGTCGGCGCGGGTGAGTTTGTCAGTGAAATCCTCGATGAGGAGGAGGCGGACGTACTCAGGAAACACGGCGGGGACAAGGGCGAATACGGCGCTACGACCGGAAGGCCGAGGCGCGTGGGCTGGTTTGATGCAGTGGCTTCCCGCTACGGCTGCCGCGTGCAGGGAGCAACGGAGGCTGCGCTGACCGTTGTGGACTGCCTTGGCTACCTCGATGAAATTCCCATGTGCGTGGGATATGAACTGGACGGAAAGGTTATCCGCGATTTCCCGACAACCTCTCTCCTGAAGCGCTGCAAGCCTGTGTGGAAGGTCTTTAAGGGCTGGAAATGCGACATCCGCGGGATTAAGAGCTATGAAGAGCTTCCGGCGGAGTGCAGGGCTTATATCGAAGCCATCGAGCAGGAGATCGGCGTTCCGGTGACCATGGTTTCCAACGGTCCCGGCCGCAGCGATATGATTTACCGCTGATTTTTAAGGCGGCGGCAATGCGCAGCATTGCCGGCTGTATGTTTAAAGCAGATTAGAACCGGCTTTTTGGGCCGGTTCTTTTTTAAAATTGCGGGCACTTTTCATCGCCGGATTCCGGTAATGGCACAAAACGCCGTTTCCGCAGCTGCGGCAGGCTCCGGAAAATGACATATTGCGATGGCTTTTTGGGCCAGTGGCGGTTTATCATTTTCGTGACCCGCCGCTGCCGATTGCCCTTGACAGGAACGGACTATTGATAAAAATATGAAAAAGAACTTGCACAGGCCCTGTCATTTTGGTATACTTTAATCATAGTATCAAATTTGCGCGGATCCAAAACCGGACTTATGGCAGTCTGTCCGGCCCGTATCCTAAGAAGGCAGAGGGCATCAGAATGGCTTACATTACTCTGACAGACATCAATAAAATCTATCCGAACGGCTTCCATGCGGTTCACAACTTCAACCTTGAAATCGAAAAGGGCGAATTTATCGTATTCGTAGGGCCTTCCGGCTGCGGAAAATCCACGACCCTGCGCATGATCGCCGGCCTGGAAGATATCAGCAAGGGCGATTTCCTGATCAACGGGAAGCGTGTGAATGAGCTCGGCCCCAGGGAACGTGAAGTTGCCATGGTTTTCCAGAGCTATGCCCTTTATCCGCAGATGACTGTATTTGACAATCTTGCTTTTGGTCTTGAGCTTCAGGGCGTGGATGAGGATGTCATCGAACAGCGTGTCGAAAAAACCGCAAAAATCCTCGGATTAACGGATTATCTGGACCGTCTTCCCAGAGCGCTTTCAGGCGGTCAGCGCCAGCGTGTCGCCGTAGGCCGGGCCATCATCCGCAAGGTGGGGATTTTCCTGATGGATGAACCGCTCTCCAACCTTGACGCCAAGCAGCGCGTTACCATGCGCTCCGAAATTACGCAGATTCACAGGGAGACCGGTGCCACTACCATATACGTTACCCATGACCAGACGGAAGCCATGACCATGGCTGACCGCATCGTGGTCATGAAGGAAGGCTATGTACAGCAGGTCGGTACCCCCTATGATCTGTATTTCAATCCGGTCAATGTTTTCGTGGCCGGTTTCATCGGGGAGCCGCCCATGAACTTTATTCGCACCGTGGTAAAGGAAGGCGCCGTACGTATAGGCGGTAAGGAAATCGACCTCTCCTTTAAACTGGGCGAGCATCTTGCGGAGTGGGAGGGAAGGCCGGTCGTGTTCGGCTTCCGTCCGGAAGCGGCCATCCTGGGCGAGGCGGAGGATGCCTGCGTGCTCGGCGGTTCCGTGGAGCTGACCGAGATGCTGGGCGATAACTCCAACGTATATGTCACCATGAAAGAAGACCGTGTCATCCTGAAGGTGGATCCGCATGATACACCTGAGACGGATTCCGACATCACCTTCTCCATTCCCCATAAGAGCATCTATCTGTTTGACGGGGAAACCGAGAATGTTATTAACGTATGAAGCGGCAGTTGACGTTCGGCCAGTACCGGATGATAGACCTGTGCATGATGCTGGCCATGCTGGTGCTGTTTGAAAGCATCATTGTTCTGGCAGCGGGAACCTGGTTCCCGAATACCCTGTATACGGTTTCCATCGTGGCTTCCGTAACCGCGATCGTCATGGTACGCTGGGATTTCTGCGCGGCGCTGTTTGCCTTCGCCGGCGGACTGGTTCTGTGTGTTCTGTCACACGGAACCGGGGAACAGTTCCTGATCTACTGTCTCGGAAACGAGCTCTCGATGGCGGCGTTTTTCGTGATGAAGCTTCTGACGAAGGAGCGGATCAGGCAGGAAGCGGTCATGGCGGTTCTGTTCGGCATCTGCGTGCAGCTGCTGATGCAGGCCGGAAGGGCGCTTGCGGCCCTGTGTCTTGGGTATGCCGCAAAAGACTGCCTGGGCTTCTTTTCCACGGACAGTCTTTCGATCCTGTTTACAATGGTTATCCTCTGGATTGCCAGACGCCAGGACGGCCTGCTGGAGGACCAGCGGGTATATCTGCACCGCATCCGGGAGGAAGAGCGGGCGGAACGCGGGGACGCGGAGCCCTGGGAGCGCAGCTGAGGAGCTGCGGAAAAAACAGAAAGAAAAGAGGAAAAAGCTGATGAAACAGATGGCATCGGATTTTCTGGTTTACGATGAGGCCAGCGGGTCTTTTGTGCAGGATCCCGAACAGGTCGTCAGGGATGATGTTGAGAAGCATTACTGGCTCCATGTAGGCCGCATGATTGCGAAGGACTGGCGTCTCTATGTGATGCTGCTTCCCATGCTGCTGGTATTCCTGTTCTGGCGTTATTTCCCCATGTATGAACTGCTGGGCTGCTTTAAGGTTTCCGACGAAGTGCTGCCGGTTTCCAAACAGCTCTTCTCCGGTTTTTCCTATTTCCGCAGGCTGCTTGTGGGCGGCGATGAGCTTTCCGCGAACTTCTGGAGAGCCCTGCGCAACACATTCCTGTTAAGCTTCTACGGACTGGTATTCGGGTTCCCGATTCCCATCATCCTGGCGCTTTTCTTCAACGAGGTCCGTTCCAATATTGCCAGAAGCTTCTATCAGGTTCTCACCTATCTTCCGAAGTTTATGTCCACCGTTGTCATGACCTCCCTCACCACGATGCTTGTCAAGCAGGGATCCCTGATCTCCGGCATGGGCGTGGTATCAAGGGCTCTCGTGGCAATCGGCCTGATTTCCAAAGAGGCAGGACAGGCAGGTCTGCTGAACGATCCCGCCTTCTTCCGTTCGATCTATCAGATCACGGGCATCTGGGAGGGCGCGGGCTACGGCAGCATCGTCTATTTCGCAGCCATTATCGCCATATCGCCCACCAGCTATGAAGCGGCGCAGATTGACGGCGCCGGCAAGATGGCGCAGATGCGTTATGTGGTTCTGCCCAGCATTCTCTCCACCATCGTTATCATGCTGATCACGAATATCGGTTCTCTGCTGAGCATCGGATACGAGAAAGTACTTCTTCTTTATAATACCAATACCTATGTTACGGCCGATGTTGTTTCCACCTTCGCACAGCGGCAGGGTCTTTTGGGTTCTTCCAAGGGAATTGCGTCGGCTGCGGAGATGATCAACAACCTTGTGGGTATGTTCCTTGTCATCGGTGCGAACACCATTGCCCGGAAGGCAGCCAATACATCCCTGTACTGATGGTTGCATACGGTCGTCGGTTATTTGGAAATCCATGAAATCTGGTAACTGGTTCTGAACAGTTACGGAATCTGAAACCGGGAGAGCTTGGCATGAAAAGGAAGTTAGAGATCTCAGAACTTATATTTAAAATCGTCAGCTACACGCTGCTCACGCTGTTCGCGCTGTGCTGCCTGTATCCGTTTGTATATGCGCTGTCCGCATCCCTGAGCGAACGGCTTGCCGTGGAATACGGCGAGATTGTGCTGTTCCCCAAGGGCGTGCAGTTCGATGCCTTTGCGAGGGTGTTCAAGAACAACATCTTCTGGAACTCGTATTCCAACACCCTGTTTATCACGTTCTATGGTACGCTCTGGTCCATGTTCTGTTCCATCCTCGGGGCATACGCACTGTCAAAGAGCCGCCTGCTGTTCAGGAAACTGTTCAACTTCTTCCTGGTTTTCACCATGTGGTTCTCGGCAGGTATCGTTCCGCAGTACCTGAACTACCTGGCTACCAAATCCGTATTCAACAAAGTGGGCATCACGGATGATAAGTGGCTGGTCGTTATCGCCATGGGTATGGCGGCCATGAACATTATCCTTCTGAGAAATGCCTTTGAAGGTGTTCCTTCCGAGATAGAAGAGGCTGCCGTAGTGGACGGCGCCACGGAATTCCAGGTGCTGCGCAAGGTTTACATTCCCATGTGTAAGTCCACCATCGCAACGGTGACGCTGTTCTTTGCGATTTCCCGCTGGAACGGATACTTCTGGGCACGCCAGATGATCTCCAACTCCAACGAGC
>CAMOSC010000060.1 GCA_946624325.1 uncultured Clostridia bacterium | reverse complement strand
CATGACGCTTGAAGAAATGAAAGTCCGAAAAAAAGAAGCCGGTCTCTCCAACCGGCAGCTGTCCGAGCTTTCGGGTGTGCCGGTCGGAACAATCGATAAGCTCTTTTCAGGACGTACCGCGTCTCCCAGATACGCTACCCTGCAGGCACTTGAGCGCGTTCTTTTTCCGGCCGGAGAAAAAAAGCCGGACAGAAGTGCTTCATATACGGAGCTGCTTCCTGAAGCAGTGCCTTCCGGAGTAAAAGAAACCCCCGCCCGGTACCGGTCACACCGCCAGGGACAGTATACCCTTGCGGATTATCTGGCCCTTCCCGACGAGCGGCGGGTAGAACTGATCGACGGCGTCTTCTATGATATGAGCGCGCCTTCTATACCGCACCAGACCATTGCCGGCTTCCTCTACCTTGTCCTATCCGCATTTATTCGTTCCGGAAAGGGCGGCTGCAGGGCGTTTATCGCTCCTACGGATGTGCAGCTGGACTGCGATGAAAAAACCATCCTCCAGCCGGATGTCATGATCGTCTGCGACCGCAGCAAAATCACCTATGAGCGCATTTTCGGTGCCCCGGATTTCGTGGCCGAGGTGCTCTCTCCTTCCACCCGGAAGAAGGACCTTACCTTAAAGGTTCAGAAGTACGCAAACGCCGGCGTACGGGAATACTGGTGCATCGAACCGGATTCAAAGCTGGTCTATGTCTACTGGTTTGAGGGGTATTCCGACCGCCCGGGTCATCCCGAAGCCGAATCTCCGGCTGCTCCGTTTCTCTCCGTCCATTCCTTTGAGGAAGAAATCCCGGTGCTGATCTATGACGGCGCCTGCACCGTATGTTTTAAGGAGCTGGAGGAAGAGCTCGCGGAGTATAACCGTTAGGGACTGTTCAGACACAGCCTCCGGAAATATCGCAATGAAGCCATTTCCGGATCTGTTCTTCTTTTTCCGGTACGGATACCGAGGGAACACCGTAGAAAGCGCCTCCTTTAAGGCTTGTTCTCCGGGCCGTCAGCTGTTATAATATTCTATTGTAACTGCATATACCGCGGCACAGAATTGCAATCTGCAGCTAAATTTGTTCGCGCGTATAAATCCGGACGATGCGGCATACAGTCCTGTAAAGGAAGCCCTGTAAAAGGCGTTTTCCGGATCAGGCTGATAAGCAGTTTTTCTTTAAAGAAAGCCGCATACAGGAAACGGCGATCCGCTTTTCTGAAACGAGGGGAACATGGAACAGGGTATTTTTATCAGTTACCGCAGAAGCACGGGAAGCATGATGGCCAGGATGATCTACGACAGGATTCGCCTTGAGAAGGGTTACCGGGTGTTTCTTGACGTTGAAAAACTGAATGCCGGTGATTTCAGAAAAAATCTCGAACTGGAAATGTCCAAATGCGACATCTTTATCCTGGTGCTGTCTGAAAATGCACTTGAACGCACTGCATCCCCGGATGATAATGTACGCGCCGAAATTCTGGCGGCGAAAAGAATGGGCCTTCGGTTCATACCGGTCACCACGGAAGCGTTTGTATGGCCTCAGCAGATACAGGAAGATCTTGCGGAAATCCGGTATTACAATGCCATCCCCTATGTCCAGGTCTATTCTGAACAGTTCTTTGAACGACTGTATGATTTCATAGACAATATTCGCGGAAACAGTAAAGCAGAAACCGTTATCCCGTCAGCAGCATTGAAAAACGGACGCGAATCAACCGGGCCTGCTGCCTCCGGGTCCTCTGGATCCGCAGCTCCTCCCTCTGTCAGAAATATGTCTTCTCCCGGAAAAAAGCTCCTTTTCACGATTGCCGCTGCTGCATCCGTTTTCCTGATTTTCGGAGGAATCGGCCTCTTTCTGGTCAGCCGGAAGCCTTCTGGCGCCTCTGACAACTCCGTCCAGACCCGGACACATGAAATTTCAGGCAGTACGGCTGCTTTATCCGGCAGCCGGATGGCTGAAAATGTTTCGGAAAGCGCGGCAGATCTCACAGAAAACGCCGAATCTGTCAACGCTCCGGACATTACTCCAGATCCATCAGATGTCAGCGCTGCCGGAGACGTTCCTGATACTGCTTCCGCTTTTCTCAGCAGCATGACAGGCAGTAATCCGAATAGAGAAGAAGTACACCTCCCGGATAATACCCGCCCTCAGGAAGCGTTCTCTCCTGCTGAGCAGCCGGATGACAATTCTTCATTAAAAACCATCTTCGATCAGAAACAGCTGCGATCGGGAATGGAAGATTCCCCTGTACGGACTTTTGTACCCATGGGGAGCCTCCTGCTCCCTGATTACGCTCATCTCAGGCAGTCTGACGCAGATTACTGTTTTATCGGTCTCGATGAACCGTTCTCGACCGATGCTTCCGGTACCGAATATTATTCTGCAAGCGTGGAAATTTATCTGGAGGAAACGGATTTAACGCCATATACGTTTTACCAGTCGGATGCCGGCATTGTACAGTTTTCTGCGGGCTTGAAGCAGCCATCATCCATTATAGATATTCAGGAAGTGGAAAACCTGGGAATGCCTGTTCTGTTTTCCTATGGTATAGGCCATTTTACGGACAGTGGAATTGAATATGAGAGAGACTATTTTACCTTTCTCATAGAGGAAAGCCATTGTATGGTGCGTCTCGTGCTGTATCAGAGTGAAGAAGCCGGCTATGACTATTTCTATGACTTCCGCAAAATGGCGTTATCCTTCCGGCCAGGCGGAGAATAAAACCCGGATTCCGCGAACGCACTGCACAACAGATAAAGGAGAAATCATGGCAAAAGGAGATCGTTTCCAGTCCGAATTCAGTTTTTTTGAGGATCCGTACACGGGCGCCCGCGTAAAGCGCCTGACCGACCCGCAGATTCTCAGCCATCACATGTACTTTTACAACCGCATGACCACGAAGGACCCTATGACCTGATCGATGCCAGGCTCTGGCTTGTAAAGAGCGACGGAACGTCTCTTTGCTGCTGCAGGGAACAGCCCTCCGACCTCATTCTCACCCATGAGTTCTGGTACCCGGACGGAAGCAGGCTTGCCTATGTCTATCGGGAGACCACGGGAGCCATGACGGAGAATATCCGCATGATGGACCCCGAAACCCTTCAGGAAGAAATCCTCATGCCCTGCTCCCCCTATGCGCACTTTATCTGCGACCATAAGCAGGAATACATGGTCGGCGACGCCCAGACCAGCGACAAGCCCATCCACCTGCTGAGCGACGAGGATTTAATGGCAGCAGAGATACCGGGCAACAACTTTATCTACCTGGTGGATATCAAAAAGCGTGAAGAAAAGAAGCTCGCCTGGCACGGCACCTCCTGGCTCGACCGCCACGGCAATCCCCAGGACTGCCATCCGCATCCCTGCTTCACCGAAGACAATAAGAGTGTGATTTTCGTCTCCGACCGGGAAGGCATGCCCTGCATTTACCAGGTGGCACTGTAAGCCCGTGGGGTTTTTTCACATTTTGCAACTGTTCAGAGCCGGAAATATCCTCTGTTTGCATTTTCCGGAATCCGGTCCCGGGCAACTGCCTTAAGAGACATAGGGGACAGGTACCCTGACTCATTTGAGATGATAAGTCAGGGTACCTGTCCCCCATGTCTCTAAAAATCGGTTCAGAGCTGCCATGGAAAATGCCTTCCGAAAATAGGACTTGACATTGTTTTTATAATTTGATATGATTTTGATATCGCTTAGATATCCTTTTATGTTCTGCGCACCGCCGCAGCATACAGGACCGCCCGCCGTTTCATCCGGCAGAAAGGAGCAAGTCATGAAAGAGAAAGTGCTGTCAGGAAGGAAAAACGGCCTTCTCATCCTGTTTGTCACCACTATTCTGATGCTGGCCAGCATCGGGGGCATCATCTTCGGAGGCATCCTGGTAGGCGATCAGGGCCGGATGATCGGCCTTCTTCCGCTTATATGCGGTATTGTGTTTCTCTGCGTGGGATGGATTCTGTACTGCGGCCTCAAGGTGCTCAAGCCCCAGGAAGCCCTGGTTCTCACACTCTTCGGCAATTATGTCGGCACACTGAAGGGGGAAGGCTTCTACTTTGTCAATCCTTTCTGTACTGCCATAAACCCGGCCGCCAAAACGAAGCTCAATCAGAGTGGGGATGTGGACGGCGGCTCCAAGGGAACCGCCCTTCTTCTGAAAGGAAACACCAGTGCCACTGTTGATGTCATTGAAGCGTCCTCCAAAAAGATTTCCCTGAAAATCATGACCCTCAACAACAACCGTCAGAAAATCAATGACTGCCTCGGAAACCCCGTGGAAATCGGTATTGCGGTCATGTGGCGGGTGGTGGATACCGCGGCGGCTGTCTTCAATGTAGATAATTATAAGGAGTACCTCTCCCTCCAGTGCGATTCTGCCCTGCGTGATATTGTCCGCATCTATCCCTACGACGTCGCGCCCAATGTGGATACCACCGGGGACGGCATTGCAGATGAGGGCAGCCTTAGGGGTTCCTCCGAGGTGGTAGCGGGCCGCATCCGCGATGAAATCCAGAAAAAGGTAGCCAATGCCGGCATTGAAATCCTCGAAGCCCGTATTACCTATCTGGCATACGCCCCGGAAATCGCAGCTGTCATGCTGCAGCGCCAGCAGGCTTCCGCCATTATCGACGCCCGCAAGATGATCGTGGATGGTGCGGTAGGCATGGTGGAGATGGCACTGGAGCGTCTCTCCGAGAACCATACCGTGGAGCTTGATGAGGAGCGCAAGGCCGCCATGGTCTCCAACCTTCTTGTGGTGCTCTGCGGCAACCGTGACGCGCAGCCGGTTGTGAACTCCGGAAGTCTTTATTGATAGCGCATTATACGCACTTTCTATATAAGGAGGCAGGATATAATGGGTGAGAAAAAGCAGGTCCCCTTACGGCTCTCTGCCAAACTCTACGATGCCATCGCCGCATGGGCGGAGGATGATTTCCGCTCCGTCAACGGCCAGATCGAATACCTGCTCACCGAGTGCGTCCGCCAGAGGAAAAAGAACGGAAAATACGTTTCGGAGCACCTGGATGAGCCGCCCGAGCTGGATATTTCATAAGCATGACCGCGGCACCCTCCGTATACGAGAGAGCATCTGCATGGGTATGCACAAAGCGGAAAGCGGCTTGTACATACCCATACAGTATTTCTCCGGCGCATGATTCACTGCTTCGCGCCGGAAAAGGCCCCGGAAATGACACAGCAGTCCTTTCCGGGGCCCTTTTCGGCTTTTCTTTATTCAATCTTCAGGTTTTCATGAAATTCCGCGATCCTGTCCGCCTGATAGGTACCGGCGTAGGCTTCTCCGATAAACAGGGCCAGGGCATTTCTGCGGAATTCCTGCCAGCTTTCCGCTTCCTTCCCGACAAGAATCGGAAAGAACAGCACACCGTTTGACGAAGCGGCCTTTTCATCTCCGGGGGCGTCCCCGCACATGAGAATGTGATCCGGGGCATAGCCTTTTTCCGCCAGCTTCCCGATGCAGTAGGCCTTGCTGCCAATCTCCTGTGTACAGATGAGGTCCACCTCATCCATCAGACCGTGGCGCACCCATTCCTCCCGGACAGCCTCCGGGTTGGCGCTGGAGACAATCACCACGTCCGCCTCCGCATGCGCCTCCTGAAGCGCTTCCCGCACAAACGCAAAGGGATGACTCTCCTCCTGCGGAAGCTCTCCGATGGCGCGGTTCACCGCCCGGCTCCAGCTTAAGGCCTTCGCAAACACCGCGTTCCGCGGAATCATCCGCTCAGCCGCATCGTTTGAGAGTTCAGGCGCGTTCTCAGCCCATTCCTCCAGCGCTTCTATCCCTTCAATCGGCTTATACTTTTCGTGAATCTCCCGCAAGGCCAGAGCCAGCCCCTTAAAGCGATTTATCCCCCGGGTTGCCGTAAATAGGTTGATCTCATTCCAGCGCTTCAGAATGTCCTCTCTCCATTCCTGCAGGCCCCATTCCTCCACCATGCAGGGGCCGAAGCATCGGAAATGCTTGATATTCATGGTATCCATGGCGCAGCCGTCGGAATCCACACAGACAACAAACGCTCTCTTCTTTGCAAACGTATCCAGTACTGACATCGTTCCCTCCGTCCGAACTCAGAAAACGCTCCGTGAATCCGCGTTTTCGCATTTATAACTTTTCATGGTCACTGTTCAGAGCCTGGTGTCCCACCTGCCGCAGAACACACTCTCATCCGCGGTACCCTTAAAGGCGCTCTTCCCGGTAATCTTCTCCACGGCCGCGTGAATGTTCTCGCGGTTCGGCCCGTAGGCATTGATAAAGGCGTGGATATTGGCAAGATCGGCCAGGTGATTCGTGTAGTTCAGGCTCACGCCCACCGTCGGAACCTCCTCGGTATACCAGGGCATTTCGAGGGAGTGTCCGCAGCTCCAGGACATGCGTTCTATATTCTTCTGGGCGTAGCCCTTCAGATACACGAACACGAAAATCACATCGTACCGGCTGCGGAATTCCTTCCTGGACATGCCGGCCATCATCTTCACCTGGTTCATGGGGCTGACGCCGTTTTCCACCTCCAGATCGTAGAAGCTTGGCTGCTGCGTCACCTCAAAGCCGGCCGCCTCCAGTTCCTCCGTAATCAGCGCGCGGACCGGGTCGCCGGCGTAGGCCTTGCTGTTGGGCGTGCTCTGCGCATATACCAGGAGGGCCCTTTTCTGCTTTCCGGGATCCACGGGCAGGATATGGCGCGTATCCTTCACCAAGGTTACGCCCTCATCCGCTGCCCTCACGGCATAGCTTCGGAATTCCTCGCAGCCTACCTGCTCCAGCAGTGCCCTGTCCGGATACCGCACACGATCCTCATAGAGATGCAGGTGCGCCTTCATGCCCAGAATGCGGTGCAAAGCGTCGGAAAGGCGCTCCCGGGTTATGATTCCTTTCTCGTAACCCTCCCGCATGAAGCCGATATCCTCCTCGATATCATTTGCGAACAGGAACATATCGCAGCCTGCCGCAATGCAGCGCGGAACGGCCTCGCTGCGCTTCATCACGCCGCTCATGCCGATCATATGGGAAGCATCGGAGACAATCAGCCCGTTGAAGCCCAGCTCCCCGCGAAGCAGGTCCTGCAGAAGCTCTGGCGCGATGGACGCCGGAAGGATTTCCTCATCCTTCATGCCCGGACGCAGCCTGCGGGAAACCTTCGGCAGGGAGATCTGGCCCGTCATAATGGCCTCCAGGCCTTCGTCGATCATGGTTTTATACACCCGGCCATAGCTGGCAAACCACTCTTCCTCCGACGCTTCGTTGTGTGCCGGGGAGATATGCGGATCCAGCTCGTCCCAGCCATCACCGGGGAAGTGCTTGCAGGTGCAGGCCATATTGGGGTTGGCATCCTTGATGCCGCGGATGTAAGCCCGCACACGCTCAATCACCCTGTCCGTATCGCCGCCGAAGCTGCGGGTATTGACTATGGTATTGCGCCAGTTGCGGTAGATATCCGCCACAGGGTTGAACATCCAGTTGACTCCTATGGCCGATGCCTCCCTGCCCGCCACATAGCCCATGTGATAGGCCGTTTCATCCGTAGCCGCGGCCCCCGCCTCGGCGGCCGTCGCCACAAAGGTGCCTTCCTTCGGCAGCACGCCGATGCCGCCGTCGTCACAGTTTCCGGCAATAAACAGTGGTATGCGGCTGGCTTTCTGGTAGCAGATATTCTGGCGGTACACCGTTTCCCTGTCGCCTCCCTGCCAGCGCAGGCCGCCCTGGTGGTATTTCTCAACCGTCTCCCGGATCTGTTCCTCGTTCACGCCCGGCACTGCCTTCAGGAAGATAAACAGCTGTCCGAGCTTTTCCTCAAGAGACATGCCCGCAATTGTATCCTCAACCCACTGAATCTGGCTGTCATCCAGATAAAAGGGCTTTGCCTTCAGATCTACCATTTGCCGCACCCCCCTTTACACCTTATATCCGAAATCCGGGATCTTATGCCAGCGCTCCCTGAAATAATGCGCAGCCAGCTTCGGTTTTCTGTCCCGTGTAAACAGACCCTTTTTATTTCCCTGGATGCGCAGAAGGCTCTGGCTTGTCGCAAAATCCGCGAAATTCCAGATCTGTTCGCCCACTACGAACGGAAATTCATCGAATATGGCATTATTCATCTTATAATAATCCACCTGATATTCCTCGGTGTACATGACGGGCGTGGTATCGTGCATACCCATAACGGTATCGGCACCGTACTCGGTAAACATCAGGGGCTTTCCGGTCTTCTCCCACTCCTTAAGCTCCGCGCGCAGGACCTGGGCAGGTCCTTCCAGATCCGGTCCGCCGAAATACCAGCCGTAATAGCGGTTCAGGCAGATCACGTCGGAAAGCTTTGCGGAAATGTCCGTGGACGGGCCGCCGGCACTCTGCACGCTGGTCAGGGTACAGGGCCGTTTCTCGGGATCCAGTTCCTTCGCCAGGTCGTAGAGCGGTTTAAAGTATTCGTAGGCGCCTTCCGAATAGGAATCCGGCTCGTTTGCGATATTCCACATCACCACGCACGCATGGTTCTTATCGCGGGCAATCAGGTCGCGTATCACCTGCAGATGGTGCTCAAAGGTTTTGATGCCGTGCTCCTTATCGTAGGTTTTCACCCGCTGGCCGTTGAAATTAGCCCCTCCGCCGAAATCGAAGTTTACGCCGACGGCAGTCGTCTCGTCCACCACGACAATTCCTTCCTCATCCGCAAGGCGCATCATCTCCTCGCTGTAGGGATAATGGCTGCAGCGGAAGCTGTTGGCGCCCTGCCATTTCATCAGGGAAATATCCTTGACATACATGGCCAAGTTCATGCCGCGGCCGTTGGGGAAGGTGTCCTCGTGCTTTCCGTAGCCCTTAAAATAGAAAGGTTTCTCATTGATGAGGAATTTCGTCCCCTCAACACGGACCGTACGTACGCCGTAGGGCAGCTCGTAGACGTCCTCGCCGTACACGGCCTTTACCGTGTACAGATATGCCGCAAGCGGCTGCCAGAGCTTTACGCCCCGAACCTCCAGAACGCCCTTGGGACCTTCCGCCTCTGCCGCTTTGTTTCCCTCCCGGTCATACAGGTATACGCGGCAGGGCGTTCCCTCCGCGGCCTCCCCCGCCCTCTCCACACAGTAATGAATGCGGGCGTCGGCGCCGTCTTCCCTGAAGTCCACATCGGATTTCAGGGTAATATCACGGATATAGGCCTTCGGCGTGGTAACGAGGCGCACCGGCCTGGTTATACCGCAGTAATTGAAGAAATCGAAATTCGGATGATTAACCTTCTTTCGTACGCCGGCCTGACCGCCCGGGCCGCCCGGCAGACCCCCGCCCATCATCGGCGCGGTGCCCCCTACCGGCAGCGTGGTGTAGTCGATCACATTGTCCACCGCAATAGTCAGAAGGTTCCCCCCGTCCCGAAGCATCCCGCCGATCTCTGTCTCAAAGGGCAGGAAACCGCCGAAATGCTCGCAGATCAGCTCCCCGTTCAGATAGATTTTCGCATGGTGCGTTACCGCGTCGCAGCGAAGTGCCACCCGCTGGGTCCGGAGGATAAAGGCCGGCAGGGAAATGGTTCTCTGGTAAAATACCCAGCCGTAATGATCGCGGAAGGAAATTCCCTCCTTCAGGTCATTGTATGAGGCAGGCACAGGCATCGTCATGGGGTCGCTGAGGGGCTTTTCATACCATTTTTCCTCAAAGCCCCTGCCGTTGTCGAGCTTAAAGTCCCAGATTCCGGACAGATCGCTCACGGTCCGGGATGATGTCATTATCGGATAAAGCATTATTTCCCTCCTGTATTATTCATCGTTACTGTTTTAAGCCTGCTTCGGGAATTGCGAAAACAGCCATTACAAATCATCGTTCCTGTTTTGATCCGACTTCGGGAATCGCGAAAAGCAGTCCTTTCCGAAGCTGCGTCGTACCCGCCGCGTTTTTTAAGGAGATGGCGGTACCCGGGCCGCGGGCCATGCCGGTTACACCATAATCATGCCCTGTTCGTCAGCCTCCTTCGGCACGGCAGCCATCCAGTCAATCAGGCTCATGGCTAAAGAGATGCCCGTCCAGCACAGCGCCAGGTAAAGGAAGCCGCGGACATAGTGGCGGGCATAGAAATGGTGCGCGCCGAAAATCCCCGCAGGGCACAGCCACAGGTAGGTCCTGCGTCTGACAGGATGCGGAACCACCGCTTTTTCCTTCCAGTCGTAATACCGGTCTCCGACAGCCTCCAGAAGCGTTTTCTTTTCCCCGGAGCTTTTGAAACTTTCTTCCTGTTTTTTTAAAGCCATGCTGATCCTCCCGCAGTTCCTTTCCCCTCTTCTCCTCTCTGTCGAGCCAGATAAGGGGAAGGCGCAGGCCTCCCCCATCCGGTTCCGCTCAGTGCCATGCAGCCAGGCACAGGCTCCGTATATTATTCGCCTCTCTCGTAGGCTTCCTTGATCGCTTTGATCTCCTCGCGGACTGTTTCCATCTTCTCGGCGGTCAGCGGATAGAACTTCATGGCAATGACGTTGCAGATCAGGCCCAGAATCACAACGCCGTACATCAGGAATATACCAACCGCCTTCAGCTCAGGCGTATACGGGGTATCCACATCGGGCATCTTTTCGGTGAAGCCAATGGCCGCCAGGCAGATGCTTGCAATCAGCGGTGCCAGGGAGGATACCATCTTGTCGATGAAGCTGAACAGGGTTCCCATCAGGCCCGGAACGTACTTTCCGCTGCGGTAGGTCTCGTAATCCGCGCAGTCCGCCGTCATGGGGATAACAATATTGGAGCTGACCTGCTGGAAGCCGCCCGTGAACACGGTCAGAAGGAACAGCGCAACGGTAAAGAAGGTAAACCCGTGGAACCCCTCGTAGCCCGGAATGCTTAGCGTCGTCGGATCGCCGAAGACCCAGAGCAGCACCAGCAGCACATTGCCGCAGAGCGCAATCCAGCTGGAGAGGATCATGGCCCTTCTCTGACCGAAGCGGGTGGCAATTACGCCGATGCCCAGGAAAATAAAGATCAGGTTTCCGATCGTGGTATAAATGTTGAATGCGCCGGACAGGGCATAGTTGCCGACCACGATCGCATACATGATAACCGTGACCACAGAGGTTCTCGCTGCGGAGCCCAGCTTATCCGTGGATGCGGACAGAACCAGCATCTGGATTGCCCTGTTCTTCTTTATGACCTCGAAATAATCCTTGAAGGTAATCAGCTGCGGTTTTCCTGTTCCGAAGTATCTGCTGTTGTCCTTCGGCCAGATGGAGATAACCGCAATACAGGTGAAAACAGCGGAAATGATGGCTACCGTCAGCCAGAACTCATGGAAGAAGCCGATATCCGAACCCACGCCGTGGTACTTGGGCGCCAGGTAGTTGGAGACGTAGAAGCCGCCCCCCGTGAAGAGAATAGAGTTGAAGGTGGCATCGAACACGGCAAACAGCGGACGCTGCCTGGGGTCATTCGTCACACAGGACTGTGCGGATTTGGTAACCACACACTGGAAGGTATAACCGATGTAGTACAGGGCGTTGATAAAAATAAAGAAGGCAACTCTGCCGACACCTTCCGGGATCTTCGGTGTAAAGTAGAACATGAAGAAGCTGCTTAACAGCAAAATCACGTTTCCGAGAATCATGAAGGGGCGGTTCTTTCCGAATTTTCCGTTTGTCTTGTCCACAATGTAGCCGATGAACGGATCCGTAACGCCGTCCCAGATACGCATGATCATGGAAAAGCTTCCCGCCAGCATCACGCCCAGGCCTACCCAGCCGGTAATGTAGAACGCGATAAAGCTCATCATGAACAGGTACAGGTTTGTCGCTGTGTTGTTCAGCGCGTAGCCGGCGATCCTCCATGTCGGAACCCGGTGGATGCCGTTCCCGACATCATACTGACTGTTGCTCATATCATCCCTCTTTTCCGCCGGTTCTGGTAACGCATGGATTGCGCCCTGCTGTTTTCTGATAATAACATCTTACAGGATTTTTCTTCTTTTAACTATATAAAATTGCTCCTTTTTATAAAATATGGCTGTTTCTGTGAATTATTTCCAAACGTAATTGTGTATTATGTCTGCTCCTGTTTTCCAAATTACCATCCATACATGAAAACCGGCAAAGCGGGACAGATATCAGTCTTTCGGGAGCCCGGATACTGAAGCTGCCGTTTCCTCCGTTTGAGGAGCCCCATCCGGGCAGCTGCCGCAGAATTCGTTAAAGCGCCTCTTCATCCTCATCCGTTTCAAGCCCGTAATACAGAATCTGATTGTACCGGGCGTTAGCCCTCTGACTCTCCTTCCGCTCTCTCCAGGCGGCAATCTCACTGCAGATAGCCAGCATCTCATCCACCACCAGTTCCACTTTCTTCGGCTTTACCTCCCGCAGGTACGCCATCATCCGCTCCATGGCTTTCGGACTGCCGAGGTTTTTTGCCATCACGTTCCCCAGCTCCTCCGGAAAGCCCAGATATACCAGCGCCTGTGTCAGCGCGTCCCTCGCATCGGCCCATTCTCTCTGCTCCGGTCTCATCATCTTCTCCTTGTCACAAAACTGTAATAAAATTGCGGTGGAAAACACACCGGATCCATAGTATGATAAAGTGTAACCGTTCAGAGCCAGGCGCAGATCTGTGAGAAGTCATGGATTCAGCTGGCTGAAATCCATGATTTCTCACGGATTTGCTTCTGGCGAGCACGCCACGTTCTTTTGTCATTTCGGGCGTGTCGTTCTGAACAAATAAGAATAACGTGCGGCTGCAGTCCCTTCCGGGGATCTCCTGCTTCCGTTAAATACCGAGGTGAATTCATTCTATGCAGTATTTACACAACCGGCCTTCCTGCAGAATCCTTGCAGGCTTATCCTGTGCCCTTCTTCTTGCAGCCAGCGGCTGCGGCTCAGCCGGTACGCCGGCACGCAAAGGCACCCTTCCCGCTACAGCGTATGAATCGTCTCCCGGCGGGGAAAATGCCGAAACCGGCGGATTTTCCACGATTTCCGAGGAGGATGTCCCGGCTGCGGAAGTTTTCCCGGAAGAGAACACCTCCGGGGAGGTATATGACGCAGTACGCTCCGAACAGCATTCCGCGCCTGTTGAAATTCTTCTTCCCGGCGTCCCGCCCGCTGACGATCCTGTTTCCGCGGAAACTGCAGTCTCTTACGCAGATGAAGAAACGACAGAGACTGCCTCTGAAGAAAAAGAGGCAGACGCTGCACAGCTTTCTGAAAATACATCCAAAGCCAGGCCGGACAAAGCCTCCCTGTACCGTGAAAACACAGACGGCACCCCGGCATCCGGCTGGGTTACGGACGAGGACGGATCCGTCGGCTACTGTGGCGAGAACGGGTATCTGCTCACGGGCTTCCAGGTGCTGGACGGCTCCCGTTATTATTTCACTGAGGAAGGAGACCGTGTCAGCGGCATTTATACGCTTGAAAACGGAGAACGCGTCCTTTTTACCGAGGATGGCCGGCAATACCTGAATTCCGTCGCGGAGATGGACGGCGCAATGTATTTTTTCGGACCTGACGGCTATATTACCGTTGGTGCGGATATTCCGCTTCCCGGCGGCGGAACCGGCATGACCGATGCAGAGGGACGTCTTTACACCGGCTGCCACCGCTTTGGCGATGAAGTCTATACCTTTACCTCCCACGGCCGCTTCCGTCATAAAATCAATGCCAATACGCCCATGGTAGCCCTCACTTACGACGACGGGCCATCCGAGCAGAACACGCCCGTCATTCTTGAGACGCTGCGCACCTGCGGCGGACACGCCACCTTCTTTGTCTGCGGCCGGAATGTGGAGCGCTGCAGCGCCATCATCCAGGAAATTGAGGATTCCGGATCCGAGGTGGCCAACCACACCTTCAACCATTACATGGTTGTCAACATGGACGCCCCGGTAACCTTCCAGGAGATCAGCAGCACCAGCTCCTTCGTACAGATGATCACGGGCAACCGTCCCTCCATCATGCGGCCGCCCACGGGCGCTACCAACGAAGCGTCCCGGGCCAATGTTGCCGCGGTGGACAACGGCTATCCCCTCATTATCTGGTCGTTAGATACCATAGACTGGCAGCATCACGACGCCGCAACCACCATCGACCGGGTTCTCACCCAGGTAAAGGACGGTTCTATCGTCCTGATGCACGATATGGAGGCCTCCTCCGCAGAAGCCTCGAAAACCCTCATCCCGGAGCTGATTGCCAGAGGGTACCAGCTGGTTTCCGTCAGCGAGCTTGCCGCCGCAAGGGGCATCCGCATGGAGCCCGGAAAAGAGTACAACCACTTCTATCCCGAAGAAGCCCTCCCCGTGTCCGAGTCCCTTCCGGATTACGGCGCGGCGGCAGACATACAGCAGCCATAGGAACTCTCCGTCTCCCCGGAAAATCCACATAGGCCAGCACAAGCCGGAAAGAGGCTTGTGCTGGCCCTTTTATAGTGAACGTCAGAAAAAACTTGACGTTCACTATAAAGCCTCCGGCGGAT
>CAMOSC010000059.1 GCA_946624325.1 uncultured Clostridia bacterium | reverse complement strand
GGGCGTAGGACATGAGCAGCCGGAGGCTGCGAATGTCCGCCTGCGGAATCGGATGGGCGGATGGTTTTCCGCCCATCCGATCCATTTTTGAAATTTGGCTCAGAACGGTAACATATTTTTCATGACGGGGATGAAAATGGTTTATTTCCATTGATCTGCAAGTATAAATGCCATATAATTATATGGAAAACAACAGAATTCTCTTTATCCTGGCATGTGCTGCAGCGGATTTGCGTCTGGCTGTAAACAGTTACCCACATTATTTTATATCGCCGCCCAAAGGTGGCGGAATGGAGATTACTATGCGCCATGGGGCTCAATGCGGAAACCGATGAAAACAGCCATATTCTTCTGTCCTGGCTCGACGCCGAATATGGGGACGGATATCTGATCCTCCGCGACGGAAAGCAGATCGGTTACACACAGGGGACTTCCTTTGTAGATGAGGAACCCAATCCCCATGCGTTTAACTTTTACTGGGTCATAACGTACGTCCAGGCATCCGCAACAGAGATCGCGCTGAAATGGGATGTCGCGCCGGAAGGAACGGTATATACAATTTTCATGAAAAAGGAAGGCGAAAGGGAGCGTGTTCTCGTAAAGGATCTGACGGACAACTTCTACACTGTCAGCGGGCTGGAACCCGATACCAGGTATTCCTTCCGGATTATTGCGAGACACGGATTACACTTTCTCCAGTTCCCTATCCTTACGCGCAAGACAAAGGCTGAATGAAGCGACAATACTGTATATTTTACGAATAATTTTAAGTAATATCTTGCCTAGAACCAGTAAATGTGATATGATGCAGGAGTAACGTTTATGCCAGATTTCCATATGCCGCAAAAGAAAGGATGTGAAATATATGGCAAATATCAGGCCTGTATCGGATCTTCGTAATTATAATACTGTGCTCGAAAAGGTCGCTGTAGGTTCCCCCGTTTATCTTACGGTTAACGGCAGGGGCAGGTACACTATTCGTGATATTTCAGAGGATGAAGAATTTGAAAAGACGAAAGCGATGCTGCGCCTTATGTGTGAGCTTAATGAAGGCAGACGTTCCGGGGAAGAAGAAGGATATGTCTCATCCGACGCTGTAAGGGCATACTTCCACGGTAAGCGTCCATGAAATATAACATACAATATTCCAAAGCTGCGATCCGCGATCTTGACCGTGTATGGGCAGAGGTGTTCGAGGCTTCGAAAAGTTTCAATGTTACAGAAAAGTACATAGATGACCTGATGAATAAAGTTGAAGAGAAATCGGATTATCCTGAATCAGGAGCTCCTCTCTATTATGAGGACAGCTTTACGGGTTATCGTTTTGTCGTTTATAAGGCATACATGGCTTTTTATCGAATTGATGGTAATGTAATGTTTGTAGACAGAGTCCTTTTTGGCAGAAGCGATTATATGAGGTACCTGCATCCAGGAACTGGTGCAGACTTATAAAGAGGTCCCTGCATCCGGAAACAGATACAGACTTATAAAATGGTACTTACATCCGGGAACAGACGAAGAACCGGACGGTTGCCAGGAATAACAGAAGGCTTTCAGCTGCGGCTGAAAGCCTTTTTGTTTCGAAAGCCTTCTGTTCTGAAAGCCCCTGTAAGACCGCATCCATGGCGGAGCCTGGATCGTCGGGGTTTCTCTTTATCCGCGCACCTGTCCGCTGCCCCGGATGATGTACTTCTGGCAGGTGAGTTCCCTCAGCCCCATGGGCCCCCTGGCGTGGAGCTTCTGTGTGCTGATGCCGATCTCGGCGCCGAAGCCGAACTCAAATCCGTCGGTGAAGCGCGTGGAAGCGTTTACGTAAACCGCCGCGGCGTCAATCTCCGACAGGAATTTCTCCGCATTCTTTTCATCCTGCGTGATGATCGCCTCGGAATGTGCGGTGTTGTAGCGGTTGATGTGCGTGATGGCTTCATCAATACTGTCGACAACCTTTACCGAGAGGATATAGTCCAGATATTCCCTGCCCCAGTCGTCATCAGAGGCGGGGAGCATCCGGGCGGGGGAAACCGCCGCGCAGGCACGCGCATCCCCGCGAAGTTCAACCTCCTTCGGTCCGAGCCTGCCGCCGAGGCGCTCTGCAAGCAGCGGCAGGAAGCGGTCCGCTATGGCGCTGTGCACCACCAGGGATTCGCAGGCGTTGCATACGCCGATACGCTGGGTTTTCGCGTTTTCTATGATAGAGAGGGCCATGTCAAAGTCCGCGGTTTCGTCCACAAAAATATGGCAGTTGCCGGCACCTGTTTCGATGACCGGCACGGTGGCGTTTTCGACGACGGAACGAATGAGCCCGGCACTGCCGCGTGGGATGAGGACATCCACGTAGCCGTGGGCCTTCATGAGGTCTGCCGTACTCTCCCGGTCAGTGGATTCCACCAGGAGAAGGGCGTCGGAAAGCGGGCAAATCTGTGCCGTGTCCGCCTTGCCTGGTGTGCTGTCCGGAACTGCAGTAAATGATGGTTTGCCCGGGGCTGCCACGGCAGCCTCAGAATCGGAAGCGGCTTCTTTTCCTGCGTATTCAGATGCATTGACAGAACCAAAAGTCCCGGAAAGCGATTCCCGCAGAACCTTTACGATCGCCTTGTTGGAATGAATCGCATCGCTGCCGCCCTTAAGAAGCGCCACATTTCCGGTCTTGAAGCAGAGTGCGAAGGCATCGGCCGTGACATTCGGCCTAGCTTCATAGATAATCCCAACCACACCGATGGGAACCCGGACCCGGGCAATTTTCAGACCGTTGGGACGTACCGTTTCATCGGAAATCTCCCCTATGGGATCCGGCAGGGCCGCAACCTGGCGAAGCCCTTCCGCCATCTGATGAATACGGCTTTCCGTCAGGGCAAGGCGGTCCATGAGCCCCTGGTGCATGCCGCGGGCCCTTCCCGCTTCCAGGTCCAGGGCGTTTGCGGCAAGAATTTCGCCATTGTGCGCTTCCAGGGCATCTGCGGCTTCCAGGAGGGCAGTGTTCTTCCGGGCGGTGCTCAGCTTTGCGGTCAGGGGTTTTGCGGCTTTTGCACGGAGACAAAGCTCCAGTATCTGTTTATCCATTTATCCTGTCTCCTCATTATGATCCGGCTGTTCAGAGCCAGACTCCGGAAATGGCAAAAGCGCCATTTCCGGAGTTGCGGCGTGCCCGCCAGATGCAAATCTGTAAATATCAAATGCTGATTCATCGGCGGTAAAAACAGGGAAAAAGCTCAGTAAACGGCAGCGGTTACAGATAATCCTTCAGATCAAAGTGATCATCCTTATCGGCGGCGAACAGCGTCCCCACCGGCTCACCCTTCAGGATACGGTAGATATTCTCGATATCCGCCCCGTTGGTGATGACCATATCGGCCCCGGATTTTGTGGCGATCTGCGCCGCGGCGAGCTTTGCGGCCATGCCGCCGGTGCCGAGGCTTCCGGTGCTGTCCTTGCCCATGCGCAGATATTCCTCGGAGAGCTTTTCAACCTCCGGTATGAAGGTGGCGTCCGGGTTTTTCGTGGGATCATCGGTGTAAAGCCCGTCAATATCCGAGAGGAGGATCAGCAGGTCCGCGCGCACAAGGGCCGTGACGAAGGCGGAGAGCCGGTCGTTATCCGAGAAGTCAATCTCCTCGGTGGCGACGGTGTCGTTCTCATTGACGATGGGTATCACGCCAAGGCCAAGGAGTTCCTCCAGCGTATTCTCGATGTTGATGCGGGAGTGCTCGCCCATGACGCTGTATTTGGTCATGAGCACCTGGCCGGACAGCTGATGGTATTCATAGAAGAGCTTCTGGTATATCATCATGAGGTTTGCCTGTCCGGCAGCCGCGCAGGCCTGCTTTAAGCTCATGCGCTTCGGTTTCTCCTGAAGTCCCAGCACCTTGCGGCCGGCGGCAATGGCGCCGGAGGAAACCAGAACCACATCCATGCCCTGGTTTTTCAGGTCGCAGAGCACCCGGACCAGCCGCTCCATTTTCTGGAGATTCAGGTTGCCGGTGATGCTGTGGGTGAGGGAAGAGGAACCGATTTTGATAACAACACGCTGCTTGAACTGAAGATGTTCCCTGGATGAGGTCATGGCATTGCTCCTTATGAATGGCCGGCAGGCCGGGATTGTAAATAGATATTTCACCGTAACTTTCAGAACCGGACTCCGGAAATGGCGAAAAGCAGCTATTTCCGGAGTGGCGGCGTGTTCGTCAGATGCAAATCTGTGGTGAATCATGGATTTCCGCCAGCGGAATTCATGATTCACCACAGATTTGCGCCTGGCTCTAAACAGTAACCATTTCATCACTGTACATGGATAAAGCATATCATGAAATGATGAAAGAGACAAGGGGAAAAAGATTTGCCAGTACGGACGGTTTACGCTATACTTAAAGAAAATCGCATTGATGTATTTCCCCGGTGAAATAATTATATCTGCCCGGAGGCATGGATTCAAATGGCAAAACAGAAAAGAATGTCTGAAAATAAAAACTATATCAGAAAGTTCCGGAGCATGTTTCACAGCCCGGCCTTAAAGAGCATCTTCCAGTGGGCACGCTGCGTGAACGGGAAGATGCTGGCCATCTGCGTACTGACCGTAATCAGCGCTGTCTGCTCGCTCAGCGTAACCCTTGCCACCAGAAGCCTGATTGACGGGGCGGTGGGATCACAGACGGGTTTGCTGGTCCGGAGCGGCATCATACTTGCCGCATTGATTATTGGGGAGCGGGTCATCGCCGTCAGCCTGTCAATGCTGCGTGTATCGGCCTCCGCCGGGCTGCAGCGCCATTTACAGCGCACGGTGGGCGAAGCCCTGCTCACCAGGGAATACGCCGGACTGAAGCCCTACCACAGCGGGGAGCTGGTGAACCGGTATTTCTCGGATATCGGCGTGGTCAAAAACGGTGTTGTGAGCATCCTTCCCAGCTTTGTGCGCATCGGCGTCAGCTTTGTGGGAGCTGCTGCCATACTGGTATCCATGGACTGGCGTTTTGTGCTGCTGCTCATTGTGGGGGGACTCATGGGGAGCAGCCTGGTACTGTTGTTCCGCGAGCCCATGAAGCGGCGCCACAAGCGCATGCAGGAGGCGGAGGGGGCGCTCCACTCCTCGGTTCAGGAGGCGCTTGAAAATATCCGCCTGATCAAGGCCAGCGTGTCGGAGCGGCGGGTGATCCGCCAGATCGGCGGAAAGCAGGAGCGGCTGGAGCAGGAGCAGCTGCGCCAGGGGAGGTTTTCCACCGCCATGAACAACGGCATCGGCTTCATCTACGACCTGTCGTGGCTGTTCTGCATGGTCTGGGGCTGCATCAACATCTATCACGGGAGGCTGACCTACGGCTCCCTTGCCGCGATGATCCAGCTGATCGGCCGCATCCAGGCACCGATCGCCAACGCCATCAGCCTGGCGGGCCAGGCTTACGGGGTTATCTCCTCGGCGGAGCGCCTGACGGAGCTGACGGGCCTTCCGGAGGAGAAGGAAGGAACGCCGGTCACTTCGTTCGATACCATTGAGCTGCGGCATGTCACGTTCCAGTATGCGGACGGAAACGAGGATGTGCTCAGGGATCTTTCCTGTACGGTGAAGCGGGGGGATTTCATGGCTTTGACCGGTATCTCCGGCGGCGGGAAAACCTCCCTGTTCCAGCTGCTTTTGGGTATCTATAAGCCCAGCAGCGGGCATGTGGTGTTTCACACAGATGGGGGAGATACGGAAGCCTCCCGCGATACCAGAAAGCTCTTTGCCTATGTGCCCCAGGGCAATATGCTTTTCTCCGGGACGCTGCGGGATAACCTGACCATGTTCACGGACCAGGCAACGGAGGAAGAGATCGAGGAGGCGGTCAGGGCCGCGTGCCTGGAGAAAATCGTGGCGGAGATCGGCCTAGATGCAAAACTCGGTGAGCGCGGCGTGGGCCTCTCCGAGGGACAGGCGCAGCGCGTGGCGGTGGCCAGGGCGCTGCTGTCGAAAGCCCCCGTGCTGCTGCTGGATGAAGCCACCAGCGCCCTGGACGAGGAGACGGAGGCGAGACTTCTGCAGAATATTTCCGCCATGCGCAGCAAAACCTGCATCATCGTAACCCACAGGCGGGCGGCGCTCTCCATCTGCGATTATGAGCTGAATATCACGGACGGGCGGCTGATCCGGAGCGGGGTTACGGACGATATGGTTTACACGGAATGAGAAAAAGCGAGCGTCCCTCATGAGGGAGCAGGGTGGGAGTGCGTGCCTCTTGCGCACGCAGCCCTGCGGTGTTTTTCACGCTGCTTTGTGTACTGAGGTACATGGGAGTGAGTGTACTGAAATACATGGGAGTGAGTGTACTGAAATACATGGGAGAAGAGTATGAGAACCATCATCATCGGGGATATCCACGGCTGCAGTGGGGCCTTCCGGGCGCTTCTTGACCTTCTGGCGGCAGATGCCCGCACAGACCGGCTGATCCTGCTGGGCGACCTCTTCGACCGGGGACCGGATTCGAGGACTGTATTTGAAATGGTAAAAAACTTATCCGGGCAGTATGGGGAGCGGTTTGTGCTTCTTCGCGGCAACCATGAGGACTACCTGCTGCGGCAGCAGCTTTCTGCAAGGGAGCGCCTGATCTGGGAGCGCGTGGGAAGGGCAGCTACGGTAAAGTCCTTCAAAGAATATGGGGAGAAGATGGAGTCGGCCATTCCCTGGCTGACAGAGCACACGCGGCTCTTCTGGAAGGGCGAAGGCTTCCAGTGCGTTCATGCGGGGATCCTGGTGGATCCGCCGGAGGCCAACGATACCTGGACCCTGCTGCATGATCACGATATGGTGCCGCAGAACCGCTATTCCGGGACGCTTACCGTCACGGGGCATATCGCGCTGGAAAAGCCCGTCTGGTTTGCCGGGGACCGTGAAACCTGGGCGGAGCTTCCGGAAGATACAGAAATGCCCCTCCCGGAGCGCGGCGTCATCTGCATCGACACCGGCTGCGGGAAGGGCGGGAGGCTTACGGGGATGGTGACAGAGGACGGGCAGTTCACGCTGAAGAGCGTGCCGGAAGGATAATAGAATCCTCCTGACCGGAAGCATATCAATCAGGCCGTTTTACTCGTCATCCATGGCATAGCTGATCTCATCGAGCGTGGCGTGGAAGAACTCCGGCCAGCTGTACTGGTTCATGTAATCGCCCATGTACTGGTAGCGGGATTCCTTTTTCTTTTCCAGCCAGTCAAAGAGGTCGCACTCCACCTTGTCCATGGCGATGGCAAGGCTTCCGCGCTGCTTCAGGATGATATCGTTAAGCTTCAGCTTTGTCAGCGTATTCTGAAGATCCTGGCGGAGATTGCTCAGGTAGGAGATCTTGCGGTCCGGGTCGCCGTCGTCCTCCCAGAGGTCGGCGATAATCTCGCCGTTTGTGGTCTGGGCACCGCGGTTGTTCACCAGGATGGCGAGGAGCTCCTTGGTGCGGGTATATTTGAAAGCGATTGGACGGCCGTCCACGAATACCTCAAAATTGCCGAAGGTCTGGATGAACATGCGGCTGGGTATTCTGGCGTCTACGGGATTGCGCAGCTCTTTCAGCTCCGTGCCTACCACCTGCTCTGAAATGGGCTGCAGGAGGCACCCGCTGGCGCGAAGTCCCATGGCGTCAAAGGCATCGGAGCGCTGTTCGCCCATATAGACCAGGTTTACGGAGGGATTCAGGTCCTTTAAGTACTGCCCAAGGAGAAAACCATCCATTTCCGGAAGACTTACGTCCAGAAAAGCCACATCGACCTTCTGCTCTCTTGCGGCTGCCAGTGCCTGGGGACTGTTGTCAAAAGCAAGAACCTCCGCTTCAGGCTCCAGCCCGGCGAGGATTCCGGTGAGCTTTTCCAGGGCGTTTTTATTTTGCTCCACAGCTAAAATCTTCATCTGTATCACCTTTAAATCACCTTTTGAAACCAGGCATTCCTTCGCGGGCCGGTTTTCGTTCAGAGACTGTCACTCTTTTACGCGGGTGTTTTCTTCCGGAAAACGTTTTCCGGAAACGGATTCTTTTCAGAAACCGCCTGCCCTTTCAGGATCCGCGACATACCTGGCAGGCTGGCGCGTACCGGCCATGAATGCCTCCGGAGCATCGGTCCATCATACTCCGTCATTATACTCTACCGCCTGCAGATGCTGGCTGCGCCGCTGTTCCTCGGTCATATGCAGGGGATCCGGCTCACCGACCAGCAGCATGCGATCGCCGTCCTTAACAGCCTCATGCAGCGGCCCTGCGCTCAGATCCGCGATTACCAGTGCTGCAAAGCGGTCATAGTTGTCGTCGTCTATCACGGGGAAATGGTGCTGCATGCGGTACCAGTGATCCGGGTCGAAGCCCTGTGAACCGATATAGAGCCGGTCCGCGGTGGCTTCTACCTCGTCCGGTCCTGCCTTCTGCCCGGCTTCCATGCCGAGCCCGTCGCAGAAAAGCATGGCATAGACGCGCAGGATCTGGTCCCGCACGGTTTCCGGCCTGCCGTTGCTGCCGGTTCTGCCGGTTTTGGAATCCATAACGGTGTAATAGAGATCCTGTGCCGCTTCATCCTCCTCAAAACAGGTGAGGGCATTGTAAAAGTCCCGGTTAATCAGTTTTTGTGCCATGAGTGCTCCTTTGATGAGAGTTTGTTACTGTTCAGAGCCATTTCTGGAGTCTGGCCGTGAACGGTAACGAGAGTGTATGATTCATACAGACTTTCATTGCTGTGGCAAACGATAAAGTTCTCTTTACTTTGTCGTTTGCTGCGCCGGATTTGCGCCGCCCGAAGACGGCATATTTCCCTGGCAAATCCGCCTGCCTGTGTACGAAGGGATATGCCTGAGGGGTATGCGCATCCGCCGGAGGCTTTAAGTGTCCGTCAGGTTTTTCTGACATTCACTATAATAATAGCACATTTCCGGCCTGTTGTCTATTTGTGCCATAAAAGAACCTGTCTGCCGGCTCAGGCATCTTGCAATCCGGAAAAAGACCTGTTATAATGTTGGTCAGGAAGACCAGAAAAACACGGAATGATCGGATCATATGAAGTTCATAGTTATGATTTCCGGGGAGGGATTTGCTGTGCAGGTCAATATACTGGAAGCTAAGACGAACCTTTCAAATCTTGTCAGGCTCATAGAAAGCGGAAAAGAAGATCATATCATTATAGCCAGACATGGAAAGCCTGTTGTTAAAATGATTGTATATAATGAAGTTCCTGCTTCAAAACGTATCGGAGTCGCAAAAGGTAAAATAAAAGCCCCGGAAGACCTGGATCAATATAATGATGAAATTGCCGAATTGTTCGGGGGTGGAAAATGAAGCTGCTTCTGGATACGCATATACTGATCTGGGCTTTAACCGATGATCCGCGTCTCCCGGATAAGGCAAAGGAAAAGATTCAGGATGAAAACAATTCGGTTTTCTACAGTGTGATTTCCATCTGGGAAATATCTGTCAAGCATGAAAAACACCCTGAAAATGTGGGATTCACGGGGGAGGAGTTATCTGCGTATTGCCAGGAAGCGGGGTTCCTTCCTTTGGAGTTGAGAGATCAGCATGTAATTGCACTGGAAACTGTTGTCAGGGGCGAAGGCGCGCCTCCCCATCATGATCCTTTTGACCGGATGCTTATTGCCCAGGCCAAGGCTGAGAATATGTCTTTCATCACCCATGATATGCTGCTGCCATTTTATGAAGAAAAATGTATTCTTTGGGTGTAGCCGCTTCCATGATAGCTTCACGATAAATAAAGATTGTCTGCTGAAAGAAGAAGAACCAGGAGAATCGACATGGCCGAAGAAGAAAAAAAGGTATCCCTGTTCCGGGAAAAGAGCCTGGAAGCAATCCAGTCTCCGGAATCTTTAAACGATTACCTGAAGGTGACATCCCCCGGCGTCTGGCTGGTGCTGGGAGCGGTAGTGGTGCTGCTTATAGGCGCCATCATCTGGAGCATTTTCGGGCGCATCACCGGGACGGTGGATGTGGCCGTGGTGTCGGAGGGGGAGAAGTGCGTCTGCATTATTCCCTACGAAAGCCTTGAAAAGGTGGTTGAGAACGGGAGCGTTACCGTAAACGATATCGAGTACCGGCTTGACGCCGAGGCCGATTTTGAAACCATGATCATCACGGAAGATACCAGCCCCTATATCCGTGTGCGCGGCAATCTGGAGCTGGGCGATGTGACGGTGGTTATTCCGTTAAACGCGAAGCTGGCGGAGGGCGTGTACGGCGGCGTGGCCGTTACGGACAGTTTGCGGCCTATTTCCCTGCTGCTGCAGTAACGCTTCTCTTTAAACAAAAGCAACTGTTCAGAGCCAGACGCCAGAAAGGGCGAAAAGATGCCATTTCTGGAGCTGCGGCGTGCTCGCCAGATGCAAATCTGTGAAAAAACATGGATTTCAGCCAGCTGAATCCATGTTTCTTCACAGATTTGTGCCTGGCTCTGAACAGTTACAAATAAAATGCCTTCGGGGCAGAGGGTATATGTCCGGAGGAGCCGGCGCAGCCTGCGGAGGCCTGACCGGTATGACCGTGAACCGGACAGCAGTGAGGTTTCAAAATGTTTCTGGACAGAATAACAGACGGGCTGCACGCCCGTTTCAATAAAGAAGTGCCGAAGCCCGTGGAAAAGGGTGTGGTGCGGGTGCCGGTGGTCATGCAGATGGAGGCGCTGGAGTGCGGTGCCGCATCCCTCACCATGATCATGCACTATTATCGCAAATTTATTCCCCTGGAGCAGGCCCGCGTGGACTGCGGCGTCTCGTCGGACGGTACCAGTGCAAAAAATATCATGCTTGCGGCCAGGAGTTACGGCATGAAGGCCCAGTCCTGGCGGGTGGATCCCGAGGATCTGCTGGAGGAAGGCCCCTTCCCCTGCATCATTCACTGGGGGTTCAACCATTTCCTGGTGCTCTGCGGCTTTAAGGGTAAAAAGGCCGTGCTCAACGACCCCGCCCGGGGGCGCGTCACGGTGGAATGGGAAGAGTTTGACCGGGAGTACACCGGAATCTGCATGACCTTTGAGCCGGAAGAGGGCTTTGAGCCCTCCGGCAAGCCCAAGACCGTGTTTTCCTATGCAAAGGAGCGCCTGAAGGGCACGGGGAGCGCCGCGGCCTTTGTGGTGCTGACCACCACCATCAGCTCGCTGATCGGCATCATCAGCCCCATCTTCAGCCGTATTTTCCTGGACCATCTGCTGACCGGGGCCAACCCGGACTGGCTCATGCCCTTCATGGCCGGTTACATCAGCCTGGGCTTTGTGAGCGTTGCCGTCAGCTGGATCTCCGCCATTTATTCGCTGCGCATTGAGGGAAAGATTGCCTCCGTCGGCAGCGCCGAATACCTGTGGAAGGTCCTGCGGCTGCCCATGCAGTTCTTCAGCCAGCGGCTCACCGCCGATATTGCGGACCGCCAGGCGACAAACGCCTCCATCGCGGGCACCTTCATCCGGATCTTTGCCCCGCTGGTGCTCAACTTCGGCATGATGATCTTCTACCTTGTGGTGATGATCCGCTACAGCTGGCTGCTCTCCCTCATCGGCGTGGGGACGATTATCCTGAACATGCTGGTCTCTACGGTTATCTCGGCTAAGCGCGTAAACATTACCAGGGTGCAGCAGAGGGATGCCGCCAAGCTTTCCTCGGCCACCATGTCGGGTATCCGCATGATCGAGACCATCAAATCCAGCGGCGCCGAGAACGGCTTTTTTGCGCGCTGGTCCGGTTACCAGGCAAGCGTCAACACACAGTCCGTATCCTTCACCAGACTCAACCTCCTGTTAGGCACCCTGCCCACGGCAATCACGAGCATTGCGAACCTTGCCGTGCTGGGTATCGGCGTGCTGTTTGTGCTGCGGGGCGAGTTTACCATCGGTATGATCATGGCCTTCCAGTATTTCCTGGGCGCCTTCCTGCAGCCCGCGACCTCCCTCATCTCCGCGGGGCAGTCCCTCCAGGAGATGATCACGCAGCTGGAGCGCGTGGACGACGTCATGAGCTACCGGGAGGATCCCTGCTTCGATCCCCGCAAAAAGACCGGGGATTATGAAAAGCTTTCGGGCGCCATCGAACTGAAAAATGTGACCTTCGGTTATTCGAGGCTCGGAAAGCCCCAGATAACGGATTTTTCCATGACCGTTAAGCCCGGCCAGAAGATCGCCTTCGTGGGCCGCACCGGCTGCGGAAAGTCTACTCTGGCAAAGCTGATCTCCGGACTCTACCAGCCCTGGAGCGGAAGCATCACCTTCGACGGCGTACCCCTGAATGAGATTGACCGCGATGTGTTTACGGGTTCGATCAGCGTCATCGACCAGGATATCACCCTGTTTGAGGACTCCATCTCCGAAAACATCCGCATGTGGGATGATTCCATCGAGGATTTTGAGGTGATCCTCGCGGCGCGGGATGCCGGCATTTTCGACGATATTGTTGTAAAGGACGGCGGTTTTGAGCATAAGCTGCTGGACGGCGGAAAGGATCTTTCCGGCGGGCAGCGGCAGCGCCTGGAGATTGCCCGCGCGCTGGCGCAGGATCCCACCATCTGCATCATGGATGAGGCGACATCCGCGCTGGATGCCGTGACCGAGCATGAGGTAGTCCGCTCCATCAGCGACCGGGGCATCACCTGCATCGTCATTGCCCACCGGCTTTCCACCATCCGCGACTGCGATGAGATCATTGTGCTGGACAAGGGGAAGATTGTCGAGCGGGGCACCCACGAGGAGCTGTACGCCAATGGCGGGTTGTATACGCAGCTGGTGACGAGTGAGTGATGCAGGCATGATAGAGAACCGTGAATGTGTTTATGGTGGAAAAAGAACCGTAAATGCATTCGCGATAAAAAAGAACCGTGAATTCGCCTGCGGTGAAAAAAAGAACTGTAAATGTGTGCGCGGTGAAGAAGAACCGTGAATGCGTTTGCGGTGAAAAAAGATTAGTGGATCCGTTTACGATGAAATAGGAGAATCGGCAGATGGGTTGGTTTGACGAACAGATAGAATACCGGAAGAAGCATGAACGCGAGCTGCTTGCGGATTCCTTTGACAACATAGGCAGGTCCATAACCGGCCGCAGGACCAGGACCCATTTTGCGGAAGAAGCGGATGTGAGCGACGCCGTCTCCGCGCTCCTGGGGTATCTGGGCATTAAGGAAAAGGAAGTCCCGAAGAAGATCAAGGGTCTGGAGGACCGGCTGGATTTCCTGCTTTCTTCCTCCGGCGTGCTCTACCGCGAGGTGGTTTTAAAGCCCGGCTGGCATGGGGATGCCATGGGGCCCATGATAACGTCCCTCCGGGATGGGGGTGCGGTGGTTGCGGTGCTGCCCTCGGAGATGGGCTGGTATGAATATTCCGACCCCGGGACGGGCGAGAAAAAGCGCGTCAATTCCGCCGCGGAAAAGCTTTTAAGCGATGAAGCCCTCTGCTTTTACCGTCCGTTTCCGATGCGGGAACTCAAACTCACGGATCTTGTCCGCTATATGCTGGACTGCCTTACAACGCGCGACCTGGCCGCTTTCGGAGCGGCTGCGCTTGCCATAACGCTGACCGGGCTGCTGGTTCCGCGGCTCAACCGCGTGCTCATGGGGCCGGTTATCGAATCCGGGAGCTACCGGCTGCTCGGGGCGGCGCTTGCCTTCCTGTTCTTTGCCACGGTCGGAAGCATGATCTTCACCGTGGTGCGCTCCTTCCTGCTCACGCGCATCCGCCAGAAGATGGATATCAACGTGAGCGCGGCCACCATGATGCGCATCCTGGCCATGCCCGCCACCTTCTTCAAGGATTACTCTGCCGGTGAGCTGAACCAGTACCTGGGATATATGAATTCTCTGTGCTCCACAATCGTGGACTCTGTGCTTTCCACCGGCATCACGGGAATCTTCTCCCTGATCTACATAGCCCAGATTTTCTCCTTTGCCCCTGCCCTGGTCTGGCCCAGCCTCATTATCACGCTGCTGACGCTGACCGTGAGCGTCCTGTCTGCCCTGACACAGATGCGGATCAACAAGGAGAAGCTGGTCTTGACCGCAAAAGAACGCGGCCTCGTGTTCTCCCTGATCTCGGGCATCCAGAAGATCCGCCTTTCCGGCGCCGAAAACAGGGCGTTCTTCAAGTGGTCCGGCCTCTACGCCAAAGGCGCGGCTCTGACCTACAGTCCGCCGGCCATCATCCGGCTGAGCAGCGTTATTACCGGGGCCATCTCCATGGCCGGGACCGCCATCATGTATTTCGTCTCCGTGCGGAGCGGCATCAGCGTGTCCGATTACTACGCCTTTAACTCTGCCTATGGCTATATCCAGACCGCCTTCCAGGCCATCGCGTCCATGGCGGTTATGGCGGCCTCCATCAAGCCGACCCTCGACCTCATCAAGCCTTTGCTGGAGGCAAGCCCCGAGGTTTCGGAGGGGAAGGAGACGGTATCCTCCCTCTCGGGCAGCATTGAGATCTCCCATGTAACCTTCGGCTACAAACCGGAAAAAACTGTTCTGCATGCCTTCTCAAAGACATCATCAGAAATGTTCTCAA
>CAMOSC010000058.1 GCA_946624325.1 uncultured Clostridia bacterium | reverse complement strand
GTCTTTTTGACCCATGCTTTTAGCGGCAGTTCTGCACGCCTGGAGCTTCTTGCGCGCTGAACCGAAGCCTGGAGGCATTCCCCTGCAGCTGTGCGGAGGGCTGCGAAAATGAAGAACATGCTCTATTCGCTGTAAATAGGACTATATTAGTCTGCAAACCGCGCAATCCTCCTGTCTTCACCGAGTTGCATCTGCCCCTGAACAGCGTTACGGTTGTTCTAATAAGGCCATGATATCGTCCCGGGCAGCCAGACCTTCCGAAAAAGCAGTGGCACTGCCTGCTGCCGTGCCGAGGCGCAATGCACCCGGGTAGTCTCCGGGTATCTGATCCAAACCCGCCAGGAAACCGGCAACCATGGAGTCCCCCGCGCCGACCGAATTCCTGAGTGTCCCCCTGAAGGCGGGGCAGATATGGACGCCTCCTTCATCGGTCAGAAGCAGCGCCCCTTCCTTTCCCCGGGAAACCAGCACATTCCGGGCACCCATAGCCTGAAGTTTTCCGGCATATTCCGCGATCTGCGCTGTGTCCTTCAGGGCCTCCTTCAGGCCAAACAGGCCCGCAAGCTCCTCATGGTTCGGCTTTATAAGGAAAGGATGAAAGGGCAGGACACGCAGGAGCAGTTCCCCCGTGGCATCGGCTGCGACGCGGACAGCCTTCCCCTGCAGGGCATCCAGAATCCGTTCATAGGTATCTGCGGAGAGGCTTCCGGGTATACTGCCCGAAAGAACCAGGGTATCGCCTTCCTTCAGGCGCTTCACCTTCTCAAGCAGCTCTTCAAAGGCTTCCCCGCGAATCCCCGGCCCCTGACCGTTCAGTTCCGTCTCAAGAATCCCGGTATGACCCGGAATGAGAGACTTGACTTTGACGTTGATTCTGGAGTTTCCCTCCGGAAGGCGCACAAAATCCGTCCCGATTCCTCTCTCCTTCAGACCCTTTTCAATGGCATCCCCGGTAAATCCGGCAATGAAACCCATGGCTGTCGAGGGAATACCCAGCTCATGTAATACAAGCGATACGTTAATGCCCTTTCCCCCGATATACATATTCTCCGAATCGGCCCGGTTGGTCGCACCGGATATGACGGGACCGGTGTGAATGACATAATCGATCGCCGGGTTCAGGGTAATTGTATAGATCATACGGCGGCTCCTTTTTTAGCGCACGGCCATGGCGGTTTACGAGCCGGAGCCCGGAACCGACCACGCCGCATCAACAGGCGGGTATTCCTCCCCCTCTGTCAGATAAATCCTGTCGAAACGAATGCCTTTTCCCAGGGGATAAACCGCAAGATCATGCAGACCTTCGGAGAGCCCTCCTTCCCAGGCGGGAACCCATTTCCATACCTGGCAGGAGGAATAGGACCAGATACGCTTTCCCCTGTAAAGCGCTTCTTCCGGAATCATCTCTCCGTCCAGGCCCAGCGCAAAATGGGCGGTTTCCATGCCCTGCGTGAAAATCAGGATCCACAGACGGTACTGTCCGGCTCCGGCGGCAAAGCGATAGTGCAGGGACGGCGAAGCGTCATGTTCCGGGTCCTCCCGCATCATCATGGCGAGGCCGCTCTCGTCATAAGAGGGGCTTCCGCAGTAATCCCAGCCTTTGCCGGAGTAATACGCGTTTTCGCTTCCTGCCAGAGCCGCGGCGGCATCGATCCGTACCCGGCCGTTTTCCATGGCAAAGGGACTTTTCCCTTCCGACAGGATCTTCTCCGGGCTGATCCGGTTTCCCTGCCGGTCGCAATCGGATGACAGATGCGAAAGCCCGCGGACGGCTTCCGCGCATCCGTTCCCGGATGGGTATGCCGGGTTCCCGCGCAAAATGCGGATATCTGCCATACGGGTCATATCCTCCTCCGGGATGACGGGCAGGCACAGCATCGGACGCCCGGGTACTTCACCCGGCCCGTAAAAACGCTCCGTCAGGTTCTTTATATCCGGGATTTCCGGCAGCCGCTGATCGCCATCCGGCGCGCCAAGGCTGTTCTTCGCTCTTTCGCGCGTGTATACGGCGAACCTGCTGAAGGCAAAGTAGCGGTCCATCGCGTGGAACGTTACCGTATGAATGCCGGGTGAATCTATCCTGATCCGCAGACAGACGCGGTCAACCGCGTTTTTCACATTATCCAGCCAGTTCCCCCTTTGGGCATCATTTGAGAAAGTCTCCGCTTCCTGAACCGCTCCGCCGTCAACGGAAACACCGATCCGGATTCTTCCGACCGAATCCAGGGACGGATACCGGTGGATTTCCAGAAGGAATGAACCGGACGAGATAAACCTCAGCCTGTATGAGAGGGATGCTCCCGGCATCCGGGCTTCCAGCAATGCCCCTTCGCTTCTGCCAAGGTTCGCAATCCTCTTCCAGCCCGCCGGAACAGCCTCTCCGCGGAAGCCTGATCCTCTCCCGGAATATCCCGGCGCAGGATATGCACCGTTTCCGCTCTCCCGCTGTCCGGGGGCTTTCATTTCAGCGTCCTCAAGGGGATCTGATTCCGGCAGGAAATCTTCGGCAGCCACGGCTATAATGCCGTCATCCTCCACGGGAAGCTTAGGTTCCGCAAAAAGCAGTCCGGCACGGCAGCATACCGGGATCACGCGGGATAGCTCTTCGCCGCAGTATATCTTCAGTTCGCCGTGCAGGCATTTGTTTTCCACGGCAGGATCTGATTCTGCACCGCCGCACAGCGTTGTTAACAGTTCGAGGTCCGGGCGGATCAGCACACGTATTTCGGGAGATTCTCCCTTTTCACCCACTCTGCCGCGGCTGTTTTCAATCCGCAGCCACTCCGGGCCTTCTATCCGGTAAGAGAAAGATCCTTCCCCGGCATTTGCGATTTCAACCCACTTTGCCGTATTCCGGTTGAATTCCAGCGCATCATCCCCGTTAAAGACGGTGATTACCGGATAGCTGTCTCCAACAAAAAGCGGGGGCTTATAGGCAGGGAACATAGCCGTGCGGGGCGGCGGAAAATCCTCGGGTGTCACCATGCCGTCCCATTTTCCGTTGCTCATCACATGGTTGTAATAATGCAGGAGCCTGCGTCTCGCCTGATCAAATGCCAGACACAGGCCGCTGTACACGGCAGCCGGCTTATGCTTCCCCGATTCCTCGCAGAGGCGGCTGCGGTCAGCGTAATAATACATGCAGTTTGTATAATAAGCCGCGTGGATCTTCATGAGCACCAGCTGGAAAAACGCATCCTTCTCCTGTAGCGGAAGCTTTCCCCAGATATCGTTTGCCAGATCAAAGATCTGCTCAAGGCGGTGAATGCGCACCGCCGCCTCATCCCCGTAAGCGGTCTGGGAGAATACGCCGCAGTCCATATGCTCCAGCTTGCGTACGTTGACCAGCTGGTCAAAAGACAGCAGGGCCTGCGCCAGCTTACTTCCGAAACCGCCGGAAAACATGCCGTCCAGCCACTCTGCCAGAAAAACCTCCTCATGGTCCGACAGCGGATTCTCCTTCCCGACGTCCCAGGCGAGCTGCGCATAATAAGAGAGCTGCTCCTCCAGGGGCTTAATGGCGCCGAAGTTGGTCACCCAGAGCTTTCTGATGCCCTCCTCCCAGGCCTTTTTCAGCTCATTGCGGGTCTGGGAAAGGGGGATCGTAGTGATAAACAGGTAGGAAGCGGCGCCTTCCGGGGCTGCCCAGTAGGAATTATGGTAATATATCCCGTTTCCGGCAGCGCGGTTCCGCTCACGTGCTCCGGGGTAACGCCTTATATAACCGAAGTTGTCGTTTACCCAGACCATGGTCAGATCCTGCGGGATTTCCAGTCCTCTGTCGTAGAGCTCCAGGACCTCCTTGTAGGGAATAAAGGTCTTCATGGCCTGGGACTTTCCCGCCTTCGAAAGGATATCCTCCTGCGCCCGGATCACCGCAGAGAGAAGATCCATCTTCGCTCGGACCAATGCCTCCCCCGTCAGGCCTTCAAGTGTTTTCGTCTCAAACCCGCTGTCGTGGATGCCCCGCATCCCCAGGGTATAGCAGACCTCAAAATCCCGGTTCTGTTCCACGCTTTCCCGCCAGTATTCGTTCAGGATTTCACGGTTTTGGCCCGGAATGGAGTAATCATATACGGCTCCGTCATAGCCCTTGGCCGCAATCCACGGCTTCCACTCGCGGTTGTTGCTGCGCATCAGCATATCGCAGTGGGAGGTACCGATGACGATACCCATACGGTCCGCCAGGGCGCCGTTCTCCCGCTTCATGTTGAAGGAATTCACATGCATTGCAGGCCACAGGTAATTGAGCTTCAGACGCAGAAGGAGTTCAAAAATCTTCTCATAGGTTTTTACCCCGATGGTCTCCTCCCCCATATACCGCACGGCCCAGTGCTCCAGTTCCTCCTCATCGTTTATGAAGATGCCCCGGTATTCCACGGACGGATAATCCGCTTTGCAGAAGCCATCCTCCAGCAGAAGTTCCTCCCGTTTTTTTACCGGGACGTCGGCGAAGAAATACCAGGGTGATACGCCCAGCATACCGCAGAATTCATAAATCCCGTACACGGTACCCCTGCGGTCCGTTCCGGCAATAATCAGTTCTCCGTCCCGTTCCCGTATGACATAGGCTTCTTTCCTGTAATTTCCGTTTTCATCCTTCAGGCGGTCCGCTCCCGCCATCTGCCCGATTTCCGGATTTACATCCACCGTGCCGATCTGAATGACCCGGTACGGTACGGCGGCACCGGTATCCGTCAGACAGTCCATCGTCCGCATCAGGTCGCGCCGCAGGTTTATGACGGCGAGCCGCACCGCCTCGGACTCATCTTCCCGGCAGACAATGCGGATATAGTCAAATGCTCTGATCACAAAACTCATCGTTTAAAATCCCCCGCAGTGTGGTAACGGACTTCAGGAATGGCAAAAAAGCAGGAAGCGCACGAGAAACAACGCCTCAGGCTTTTTCAGTTTCCCACCGAAGGCTTTCCAGATAAAGAGCCGTCTCCTCCGACGGGTCTTCGGTACCCGGTAAAATATCCTGCGCTTTGCCGTATTTCCCGGAATCATCCGGCGTGGACAGATGCGGAATACGCCGCTTGGTGAAAATACACAGGCGCGCGATCTCATTTACGCTGGCGCTCATGGCTATGGCGGTCTCCGTAATGCGCCGGCCGCCCTCGGAACCCACATCCCCTGATGCCGCAATACCGGAATCCGGCACCTGTTTTTCCTCCGCATACTGCTTTTCTTCATGGTTTTTGCCGCCCGCGCGTCCGCATTCCAGCGAAACCTTCAAGCTGAGCAGTTCCGTATCAAACTGAATCTTCAGGCAGATCGTCTCCCCGGTCTCCCAGGCCGACCATCCCTCCAGCCTCCCGTCCCTTCGAAGGAGGATATCCCCGTCCGGAGACAGGCAAAGCTCAAAGGGCGTACAGCCCCGGTCATCCTGAAGCAGGAAGGCCGGCATGCAGCCTCCTGACACGCTTTCCACCCGAAAGGAGGCCTCCACCATGCCACGTCCCGCACACCCAAGCGCCAGCTCTACGCCTGCCCGGTCGCAGGGATCCCGGTCCTGAAGCAGCAGCCCCTGACGCTGCAGACGCACGGGTGCCCAGACAGGTGAATACACGCTCAGGTTTACCGGGAACGCCGCGGAACCGGGCTGCCGGTTTCCCGCTGCCTTCGCAAAACGGATGAAGCCCTCCGCAGCCGCGTCCGTGCGGACCGGTACCGGGATCCTGCTGATCCACAAATCCTCTTTATTATTGCTGTACACCAGCCATATGGCCCCGTCCGGCGCCTGGGGATTGTACTCCGCAATACCGCGCATGTACTGCGGCCCCAGATTTTTATCCCGCCCGCCGTACCGTTCGGGGCTCATCTCCCCCGTAACCGCGCACATGTGGTCAAACGCATGCCCGTCATCGCCGGTGACGATAGCAATCGGCCACCGGTGCTGGCCATCCGGCGACGGATTGTACAGCAGCGCAAACCTCCCGTCAGAGGTCCGCTGCCCCCAGACCTTCCCGGTGGCGGTATGAAGAGAGGGCTGCCGTACGGGACTGCTCCAGCTTTTTCCCCGGTCTTCCGAGACCGAAGCCAGGCCGTTTTTATAAACGCCTATCATCTCCCCGCCGGAGACCGTATAGAAAGAGAGCGCTTTTGCGCCTTTGCCCGGAAAAAGCCCTTTATCAAAGCGCTGTTCCTCATACATCTGCCGTATGGCCGCGCCGGTTTTCTGCAGCTCCCCGCAGGCCAGGATCAGCTCCCGGTCGCCGCTGCAAAGATAATGAAGGATCTTTCCGTCTTCCCGGGATGCCTGCTGCCCGGTATCACGCATTTCCTCCCGGAGCGCTCCCGCACCGGCAGAAACAGCGACCGCTGCAGGCACCGGGGAAAGCACCGTATTGTCTTTCGTAAAGCCGGCCGGCTCATTATAAAACAGCACATAAACAGGCCCGAAGCTCCCGTCCGGAAAAATCCTGCGGACCGCGCGGCAGATGCCGTAGCCGTCGCAGGGTGCGCTCATGCGGCGGTCATGCACGATACCGTAAAAGGACAGCGCCAGAAGCACGCCGCCCGAAGACATGAAAAAGCCCATCCGCTGATGCGGTACCGTAAACATCCGCTCCTTCAGCAGATCCGACCGGGGCCCCCTGTAGGTACCGGTGTCCGCCAGCATTTCCGGAAAAACAACTGCGGGCCTCTCCCAGCTGATGCCGTCCGCGCTGGAAGTCAGCATCACATGGCCCGGAACCTCATGCTCGTCCGTGGGATTGGAGATGTATTCGCAGAAGAAACGCCCCCAGGCATAGGCTAACATGGGCGCATGGTTATAAGTCCAGCCAAAGCCGTCGGAAAGCCCGGGATGTTTCCTGTTGGCGCGCAGGATCTGATAGCTCTGCACGCCCGCCGCATGGGGCAGGGCCCCGTCCTGAAAGCGGATATCCGCCCGGTTTCTGTCTTTGATCTCAATCAGGGGAGTCATGCCGCATTCATCCTCCTCATCCCCTGAAGGCATCCAGCAGTTTTCCAAGCCGTTCCCTGGCGTCCGCGATGCTGTCTTCGCACACGCCCGCATAGTATTTGATCTTCGGCTCCGTACCGGAAGGCCTTACGCAGACCCAGGCATTCCCCTCAAGGGCAAAATAGAGAACATTGGATTTTGGAAGCGTCAGCGCATATTCCTCCCCTGTCAGGCAGTTTCTCCCAAGTCCGGCGGAATAATCCCTGAATTCCTCCACGGCATACCCGCCAAGGGATGCGGGGGGATCAGCGCGAAGCGTATCCATCATGCTCCGCATGGTTTCCGCGCCTTCGGCACCTTTAAAGGTCCGGGAGAACTGGCCTTCCGCATAATAGCCGTATTTTCCGTAAATCCTGAGCATCTGGTCCCAAAGCGTCAGACCCTGCTTTTTGTAGAAGGCAGCCGCCTCGCACAGGGCCATCACGGCGACTACGGCGTCCTTATCACGGGCGTGGGTGCCCACAAGGCATCCGTAGCTCTCCTCAAAGCCGAAAAGGAATTCATGGCTTCTGTCTTTCTCAAAGCGCAGAATCTGCTCCCCGATATACTTGAAACCCGTCAGCGTCTCAATCAGGCTGACGCCGTACTCTTTCGCCAGTGCTTTTGCCATGTTGCTGGAAACAATGGTGGTAACAAGGGCACCGTTATCCGGAAGAAGGCCGAGGGCGCGGCGTTCGGAGAGCTCGTACTCCCCGATCAGGATGCCGGACATGTTTCCCGTAAAGGGCATCCACGCTCCGGTCGCGCTGTCCTTCGCATATACCCCGAGACGGTCCGCGTCGGGATCCGTAGCCAGCACCAGATCCGCATCCGTCTCACGGGCAAGCGCCAGGGCAAGGTCAAAGGCTCTCGGATCCTCCGGATTCGGATAGGAAACCGTCGGGAAATCACCGTCCGGAAGTTCCTGCTCCGGAACAACCGTCACATGCTCAAAGCCCAGCTCCGCGAGCAGTCTGCGCACCGGAAGATTTCCGGTTCCGTGCAGCGGCGTGTAGACAATTTTCAGGGAGGAAGCCATTTCCCGGATTGCCTCCGGGTGCAGCACATTTTTCTTCAGGGCATCCAGATAAAGCCGGTCGATCTCTTCCCCGACGGTGACATAAAGCCCCCGCTCCTTTGCCTCAGCGGCTTCCATGCTGCGCACGTCGGCATAATCGGCAATGGCGTTCACCTCCGCAATGATGCTCCGGTCATGCGGGGCTACTATCTGTCCCCCGTCCTCCCAGTAAACCTTATAACCGTTGTATTCCGGCGGATTGTGGCTTGCCGTGATGTTGATCCCGGCGATGCAGCCAAGCTCCCGCACGGCAAAGGAGAGCTCCGGGGTAGGCCTGAGGCTCTCAAAACGGTACGCGCGGATACCGTTGGCCGCCAGCACCCGTGCAGCGCAGTCCGAAAATTCCACAGACATATGTCGGGAGTCGTAAGCTATGGCAACGCCCTTTTTCTCCCCGCCCATCTTCCGGATGTAATTGGCCAGACCCTGGGTTGCCTTCCCTACGGTATAGCGGTTCATCCGGTTGGTTCCCGCACCGATCACGCCCCGAAGGCCCCCGGTACCGAATTCCAGCTCCCTGTAGAAACGATCGGAAATTTCCTCCTCGTTTCCCTCCAGTGCCGCTACCTCCGCCCTGGTTGCATCGTCAAACACCGCAGATGTTTTCCAGTATTCATATCTGCTGCTTATCGTCTGATCCATGTCGCCGCCCCCTTTAAAAGTCTGTGTCCTGCAATTGCTGCGCGTATGCTCTGTTACGCTTTACAGAGAACGCCGGTTAGTCCGGCGGACACTTCTCTCCGGTAAAAGCACCGTCCGTGCGGTCCGCCGTACAGTGGCTGTTCTCACTCCTTCACCAGGTAAATCAGCCTGCTCTTTAAGTCTCCCGGAAGCCTTGGGATCAGCAGTCCGCCGTACATCAGCACATCTCCCGGGATGCGGTCTCCCGAAAGCTTCAGGCTGCCGCCGTCGGATCCGCTCTCCTCCAGGCGGTAGACCGCCTCCGGATCCAGGCCCTTCAGGAAGATCCGGTAGCTTCTGAAATTCGGCCGGTTCAGCACCTGAATGAAGGTCACGAGCGCTTCCCTTTTATCTTTGCTCACCGACATCCACGCATCATATTCACGGTTCTCCCGGTACGAGGCAACACGGTAATAGTCTCCATCCGCCGCAAGATGATGGAAGCGGTGATAATCGGCGCACTGTCCGGGAATGAGCGCTTTCTCCTCCTCCGACAGCTTTGTCACATCCAGCTCATAGCCGAAGGTCCCGGAAAGGGCGGCATGGCCTCTGGTGATAAAGGGCGCCACGCGTCCGGTGGTATGGTTGGGGGATGCGCCTACATGGGCTCCTATGCAGGAAAGCGGGTAGCACAGCGCCGTTCCCTCCTGGATGAACAGGCGCTCAGCCACGTCCATATCGTCCGAGCACCAGATCTGGGGACTGTAATACAGCATTCCGGGATCAAAACGTGCTCCGCCGCTCGAACAGTTTTCCAGCAGCAGATCCGGGAATTCCGCAAGCATCCGCTCCTGCAGCTCATAAACCGCAAGGGTATAGCGGTGCATCTGCTCGCCCTGCCGGTCCGCATCAAGACCCAGGCTTCCCATATCCGCGAGATACCGGTTCATATCCCATTTCACGTAAGCGATATTCGCGCTCTTCAGGATGGACGACACCTGCTCATACACATAGTCGCGCACTTCTCTGCGGGTGATATCCAGCACATACTGTTCCCTGAACTGTACCGGATCGCGTCCCGGCTGCCGGATCGCCCAGTCCGGATGCGCGCGGTACAGCTCGGAATCCGGCGATACCATCTCCGGCTCCATCCAGATGCCGAACTTCAGCCCGATTTCATTCACCCGGTCCGCAAGAACTTTCAGCCCGCCCGGAAGCTTCTCCTCATTCACAAACCAGTCGCCCAGGCTGCTGGCATCGGAATCCCGTCTGCCAAACCAGCCGTCATCCATCACCAGCATCTCGATGCCGCATTTCTTCGCCTCGCGCGCGATCGAAATCAGTTTTTCCGTGTTGAAATTAAAATAAGTGGCTTCCCAGTTGTTGATCAGGATCGGGCGCTCCCGCTTCAGCCACGGGCTGCGGATCAGGTGCTCCCTGTAGAGGTCGTGGAAGGTGCGGGACATCTTCCCGAGCCCTTCGCAGCTGTACACGGAAACCACCTCCGGGGCCGTGAAGGATGCCCCGGGCTCCAGCTTCCAGCTAAAGCCTCCCGGGTGGATACCCATGTTCAGCCGCACCATATCGTTCTCGGTGATCTCCGCCTCCGCGATAAAATTCCCGGAATAGACAAAATGGACGCCCAGCGCGATTCCCCTGTCCTCACAGCAGTCCGGGGATACCAGGGCCGTGAAGGGATTTTCCTGCTGGCTGCTCTCCCCTCTTACCGAGCCGACACTGTAAATCCCCCTGTCCAGCCTGCTCCGGATGATATTGCGCTCCCGCGCCCAGGTTCCGCTTAAAGAGAGCAGTTCAAAATGCTCCGCATTGTCGGTCTCCATGCTGAAGGAAAGCACCTTCTCCAGGTAAAGCGGTTCCCCCGAGGTGTTTTTCAGCACCACGCTCCTTGTAATGGCATCGAGGTCTTCAAAGCAGGTAAACCTCAGCTCCGCTTCCAGACCGATCACCTCGTCCGCCAGAAACAGCGTCAGGGTGGAGGCCTCTCCCTCCTTCGCGAAGGTTGCCGGAAGCCCCTCCAGTGCGGGCTTTCCCGCATCAATCCTGTACCCCGTATAGTGCAGCTCGCAGCCGCGCATGCCCCGGCTGTTTCTCACCTGCAGCGCCGGCGTGCGGTAATCCCCGACGCCCTGCGTGGGATACGCAAAGGGAAACACGCTCATAAACGTGCCTTTTTCCCGCTTCAGGGCGGAGGGTATAAAGGGATGCTGCCCGGTTCTCATGAGATAGGCCCCCGAAGCATGCCGCAGTCTCTTTCCGTAGTAGACGTGCCCCGCATAAAGGCCGTCCGCAATGCCGACGACATAAGAGGTTTCCGGTGTATGAAGCGCAAAAAGCTGCTCTTTTTCGTTTATTTCAATACTCATCTGGTACTCCTTTTCCGGTATTTATGATGGTTTCTTTTTTTTCGTTTGACGTCTGATAATTCCTTTTTTATCATATCCTTTTTCCTTCCGGAAGGCAATCATTTTTTGCGGGTCCGCAGTTTATCCGCAACCGATGGCAAACGCGCAGCTTCCCCGGAATACCCGCTTGACAAGGCAAAAGCCTCCCTGTTATACTGCAGGAAGAAGGCTGCTCGGACAGCCGGACTTCATATTCCGGGAGGTGCTTCATGAATACAAAGGCAATGTATAACCTCAGCTATGGGCTGTTTGTACTGACTGCCAGAGAAAACGGCAAGGACAACGGCTGCATAATCAATACGGTCGGTCAGGTAACATCCTCCCCGAACCGCATCAGCATTACGGTGAACAAGCAGAATTACACCCACGACATGATCATGCGGACACACGCATTCAATGTCTCCATCCTGACGGAAAAGGTTCCCTTTGACATCTTTAAGCGTTTTGGTTTCCAGAGCGGGAAGGATGTCAATAAATTCGACGGACTGCTGGAATACACGAGGACCGGTAACAGCATTCCGAGGCTCACGGCCTGGACCAACGCCTGGCTTTCCGGCTGGGTCATCCAGGAAATCGACCTGGGCACCCATACCATGTTTATCGCCGAGGTGGCGGACTGCGAGGTAGTCGGAAACGATCCCTCCGTCACCTATGCCTATTATCAGGAGCATATCAAGCCAAAGCCGCAGCCGCCTAAAAAGGAGGGCGGCGAGGCCAAGGGCTGGCGCTGCACCGTCTGCGGCTATGTCTATGAGGGTGAGGAACTCCCGCCGGATTTTGTCTGCCCGCTGTGCAAGCACGGAGCGCAGGATTTTGAGAAAATCGAATAAAGCCATCTGTGCAATAAAAAAGTGCGCCTGAAAAAGCGCACTTTTTTATTGTCCGGGAACCCGCCGGCAAAAAGTCCTACAGGAGCCCGTATATCTTCCGGGCGATAAGATCGTACCTGTTCGGAGCCAGGCTCCGGAAGTGGCGGATTCTTTACCGTTTCCGCCACATGCCCGGCGTGCAGAGGATCAGCATCGGGAAAAGCTCCAGCCTTCCGGCCAGCATATCAAAGACAAATACCAGCTTGGAAAGGTTTGAAAAGGCCGCGAAATTGCCCATGGGCCCCACCATTTCCAGACCCGGCCCGATGTTGTTGATCGTTGCCGCCACAGCCGTAAAATTCGTTGTAAAGCTGTTCTCATCCAACGAGACAAGCAGGAGGGAGGCCGCAAAAATACACAGGTATGCCATGACAAACACGTTGACCGAGCGCAGTACCTCGTGCTCTATGGGCTTTCCCTCCAGATGGATCTTGCGGACCACCCGGGGATGGGTGATGTTTGAAAGCTCCTTGCCGATGGTTTTCACCATGACAATCACTCTGGAGACCTTCATGCCGCCGCCGGTGCTTCCGGCACAGGCGCCGATAAACATGAGCAGCACAAGGATGGCTTTTGAAAGCTCCGGCCAGGTATTGAAGTCCGCCGTGGAAAAGCCGGTGGTCGTTATAATGGAGCCCACCTGGAAAATGGACTGCAGCCAGGCCTCTCCGGTACCCGCATAAAGGCTTCGGATATTCAGGCAGATCACCAGGGATGAAAAGAGGACGATGCCGAAATAGTACCGGACCTCCTCACAGCGGAATGCGTCCCGTATATTTCCCGAATACAGCAGGAAATAAACGTTGAAATTCACTCCGAAGAGGATCATGAATACCGTGATGATGATGCGCACGGGCGCGCTGTAATCGCCGCAGCTGGAATTAACCATGCCAAATCCGCCGGTTCCCGCCGTGGAGCAGGCAAGATTGACGGCCTCAAACAGGCTTGCACCCGCGATGTACAGCGCACAGATCTCCGCAATAGTCATTACAATGTAAAGCGCGTAGAGAATCGCGGCGGTGCTGCGGATTTTCGGGACAAGCTTGCCGACCGACGGCCCCGGGCTTTCCGCTTTCATCAGATGCATGCTGGATGCCCCGGACACCGGAAGGATCGCCAGAATAAATACCAGCACGCCCATGCCGCCGATCCAGTGGGTCAGGCTCCGCCAGAGCAGAACCGCGTGCGGAAGCACCTCCACATCCGTGAGGATGGTAGCACCGGTGGTGGTAAAACCGGATACCGTCTCAAAAAGCGCATCCACCGGATTGTCATAATACCCGGAAAGCAGCAGCGGAGCTGCCCCCATGATGCTCATGATGATCCAGCACAGCGCCACGCTCATATAGCCTTCGGTTGCATAGAAGCGCGTATTCTCCGGTTTTCTGAGACGCAGTGCCAGGCCGATTCCAAGCGAAACCGCCGCCACTCCCAGGAATATGGCCAGCTGTTTCCATTCCCTGTAAAAGCAGGCGCAGACGGCCGGAAGCAGCAGCAGGGCCGCCTCGATCACAAGCAGGCTTCCCACGATATACCGAATCATTTTTCTGTTCATACCGCAAGCCCTCTTATGCCAGAATATCGTTGATATCCTTCAGTCCCAGGATACTGGTAATCACAACCACCGAGTCGCCGACCTGGATCACATCCTGGCCCTTTGGGATAATAATTCTGTTGTTCCGGGTTATGGCGCACAGCAGGACGTTGTCCTTCAGGGAAAGGCCCTGCAGCGGGACATCCGTCACGGGTCCCTTTTCGCGGATAATAAATTCCAGCGCCTCAACCTTGCCGTCCACCAGACGATACAGGGTCTCCACATTGCTTCCGACGCTGTTCTGCATGGCGCGGACATACTGGAGGATATATTCCGCCGTAATGTTTTTCGGATAGATGACGCTGCCCACGTTCAGGGAATCAATGATGGTATCGTACGTGGTGTTGCTGACCTTGGTAATGGTTTTTGCCCGGCAGGCCTTCTGGGCATAGAGGGAGAGCATCACATTTTCCTCGTCGATGTCCGTGAGGGAGACAAAGCCGTCCGCTTCCTCAATGCCCTCCTCCTCGAGCAGTGCACGGTCCGTGCCGTCCCCGTGGATAATCACCGCCTTCGGAAGGAGTTCGCAGAGCTGGCTGCACTTATCGGCATCCTTCTCAATGATCTTCACCAGGATTTTCATTTCCATCAGACGTTTTGCTAGATAGTACGTAATCTTGCCCCCGCCGATAATCATGGTGTTCTTCACCTGGTCCGATTCAATTCCCATCTGCTGGAAAAACTTGTTTGCGGAGCTGGAAGGAATGACAACGGAAATGATATCCCCCTCCTGCAGCATAAACGGACCGGAAGGGATAATCACTTCACTGCCCCGCTCCACGATGCAGACAAGGACCGCCAGCTTCGAGAAGGTGGCAATATCCCGCAGCATGCGGCCGCACAGGGGGCTGCCGGCACCCAGGCGGAAGCTGAGCAGCTCAATACGCCCTCTTGAGAAGGAATCGATCTCGATCGCGGACGGAAACTGCAGGAGCTTTGCGATTTCATTGG
>CAMOSC010000057.1 GCA_946624325.1 uncultured Clostridia bacterium | reverse complement strand
CTGTTCAGAGCCAGACTCCGGAAATGGCAAAAAACGCCATTTCCGGAGTTGTAGCGTGCTCGCCAGATGCAAATCTGAAGTGAAGCATGGATTTCCGCCAGCGGAATCCATGCTTCACTTCAGAATTGCGCCTGGCTCTGAACAGGAACATCTTATTTGTGCGGCAGCGGCGGCGGCGTCTGCGGCGGATCCTTCTCCTGCTTTCCCCGTACGCTTTCGATTACGTCTGCCATCAGTTTATCTCTCGCGGTTTCGCTCCCCGAAAGACCCATGGAGAGAACCTGGTTCTGAAGCTTCAGCTGGTCCATTTCAAGCTTGCGGTTCACCATTTCACGCTTCAGGCGGTAATAGTCGTTTTCCTGCTCCGACATCCGCTGCTCCAGCTCATCCAACCGGTTTTTTGTCTGCAGATAATCATCCGCTATATTCATGAGGATCAGCATCTGCCGGCTCCCATAAGGCTGCTTGTTAAAACCCGGCTGGGCGCGGAGCTCTGAAAGCTTTTCATTTACATATGCGGCAAGCTGCTGCATATAACTGCTGTCCTGATCACACCCGACCGTGTAGACCTTATCGTCAATTACGACATCCGTATAATTTTTTCCCATGATCCTTTTATCCTTTTACGCAAAGCCAGAAAGACTGCGGAATCCTCCCACAGCCGCCTTAAGGCTGCTGTATATTTCTCAAACATCAATCCGGAAGGGCAATACCAAGATGACGATAGGCATTTTCCGTGGCGATTCTTCCCCGGGGTGTTCTCTGAAGCAAACCATTCTGTATCAGATACGGTTCATAGACATCCTCCAGTGTTCCCGCGTCCTCTCCCAGTGCGGCGGCGAGTGTTTCCAGCCCCACCGGTCCCCCGGAGAACTTTCCGATAATTGTATCCAGGATGTGTCTGTCGCCTTTGTCCAGACCCAGCCTGTCAACCTCCAGCAGATCCAGGGCATTTACGGCCACCTCGCCCGTAATAACGCCGTCGAAGCGGACCTGAGCGAAATCGCGGACCCGCTTAAGCAGACGGTTCGCAAGCCTCGGCGTTCCTCTGGAACGTCTCGCTATTTCCGTTGCCCCTTCTTCCACCAGGGAAACCCCCAGTACCTTTGCGGAGCGGAGCAAAACTGTTTTCAGTTCTTCCCTGCTGTAAAATTCCAGCCGGTTCACAATACCGAAGCGGTCCCTGAGGGGGGCGGTAAGAAGGCCTGCGCGCGTAGTGGCGCCTACCAGCGTAAAATGCGGCAGCTCCAGCCGGATTGATCTTGCCGTGGCGCCTTTTCCGATCACGATATCAATGACATAATCTTCCATCGCCGGATACAGCACCTCTTCCACCTGACGGTTCAGGCGGTGGATCTCATCCACAAACAGGATATCATGCTCGGACAGATTATTCAGAATGGCTGCCATATCCCCGGGTTTCTCAATCGCGGGCCCGGAAGTGATTTTGATATGGGAGCCCATCTCGTTCGCTATAATGTTCGCCAGGGTCGTTTTTCCAAGACCCGGAGGCCCGTATAAGAGTACATGATCCAGCGGTTCGCCGCGGGATTTTGCAGCTTCAATATAAACCTTCAGCGAGCTCTTGATTTTCTCCTGACCGATATAATCCGAGAGAGACTGCGGTCTGAGATTGGTATCGAGGCTCTTATCCTCATCTTCAAACTCGGTTGCTATGATTCTTCGTTCCATTCAAATCCTCAATGTACCTGTTCGGGCAGACAGCCTACATAAACCGGAGTGCCGCTTTCAGAATTTCCTCGACCGTCATGGCATCCGCTCCCTCCACGGACTGAACTGCCCTGACCGCCTGCGCATTCGGATATCCGAGCGCGGACAGCGCAAGAACCGCTTCGCTCTTTGCGCTTCCGGCGGGAGCCGGCACATCGGCCGCGGCACCGGAAAGGTCGGAGAGCATATCCTCTGCATGGACCTTATCTTTCAGCTCCAGGATAAGCTTCTGCGCTGTTTTCAGACCGATTCCGGCAGATTTTTTTGCAATGGTTTTTGCATCCTGCGAAAAAATGGCATATCTCAGGTCGTTCACGGACATCCCCGATAAAATCGAAACAGCCCCCTTCGGGCCTATTCCGCTTACCTTCAACAGCATCTGGAAGAGTTCCAGTTCCTCTTTTCTGAGGAATCCATACAGAGCCAGGATATCCTCTTTTACATAAAGATATGTATAAAGCTTTACTTCACTGCCGGCCGGAGGCATCTCCTCGGCCGTCCCGGCGGATACACAGACAGAAAAACCGACCCCGCCGATATCTATGATCACTGCGTCTTCCGTTTTTCCGGAAAACACGCCCTTTAAGTAGGAAATCATTCCGTTATCTCCTCTTCTCCTTCAGGCAGCCGGAAAACCGTACGCGCTTTCAAGGCCGGATACCTTCTTTTTATCTTAGCATAAGCCTCCGTTCTTTGCAAGGACAACCTTTATGGATCAGCGCGTCTGCGATTCAGCTTCTGCCTCAAATGCATGAATTTTTATGGCAATTAACGCATTTCTTGACAGTTTTCAACAAACATGTTATATTGAGAAAGCAGGGCATGCGGAGCAAAGCGCCCGCATAAACGCCTGCGAAATCACTTCAGTCAGTCTTTACAGTAAAACGGCCAGGATAAAAAATGATAGTTGTCAGCAAAACTTTTCCGGTAAACCAGATATACGATACGTCCCGGATCGGTCCCCTCAAAGATATTGCTTTTATCGATATTGAGACGACCGGTCTATCTGCCTCGGGCAGCGGGCTCTATCTGATCGGCATAGCCTATCACAGGCAGATGGAATGGCACCTCCGTCAATGGTTTGCGGATTCACTCAGTGCAGAGCAGGAAATCCTGACAGATTTTTTTGAATTTCTCCGGGATTTTCAGATCATCGTCACGTATAACGGTGATTCGTTTGACCTGCCTTTTCTTGAAAAATGTGCCGCACAGTATTCTATTCCCTTCGAGCGGGAAAAATACGAGAGTTTTGATCTGTACAGGAAGATACGGCCCCTGAAAAAGCTGCTCTCACTGGATAATTTAAAGCTCGCCACTATGGAGGCTTTTCTCGGCATCAGTCGGGAAAACCCGACGAGCGGAAAAGATATGATTCCGGTTTATGAACAGTTTCTTGAGACGCGGGATGAATCGCTTTATCATGACCTGCTTCTTCACAATGAAGATGATATCCGCTCCCTTCCCGAATTGCTTGTTCTGCTGTCTTACCTGGATATTTTCCGCTGCGACTGGAAGCTCGCGGGTTTTTCCCTCAACAGCGAGGATTCCATGCTCACAGCGGTAATCGACTGCAGCATCAGCGTTCCGGTGGCTTTTTCCTACACAACCACCCTGTACACCGTTTCCATACGCGCCAACCAGATCATCATTGACATGCCGATCTTCTCCGGGGAACTGAAATATTTCTTCGACCATGTTTCCGAATACGATTATCTTCCGGAAGAAGACCGGGCAGTCCATCACAAAGTGGCAAAGTTTGTCGATAAAGCGTATCGCGTGAAAGCAACGCCCCAGACATGCTATACCCGGAAAACCGGTGTTTTTCTTCCCATGCTGCAGCTTGATTCCATGTTTGACCTGTTCAGGGAAGAATACGATTCCCCGGTCTGTTATACGGAATTCCGGGAGGATCCGGATTTCCTTCTCTCCTATTTCCGTCTTCTGCTTTCCGGCAGCAGCTCCTGAGGAAGCCGCGAGCCGCTTCCATGCACCCGTGCACGAAGGGGTATAGTAGAAAAAGCCATCACCGGCACCGGTAAGCTAAAAGACAGCTTCCCCGTGCCGGTGATGGCTTTTTCTACCGCATGGCTCATTGCTTCGCGCAGATGTAAAAGAAGGGAGGCCGCAGCCTCCCTTCTTCTATTCTTATTCGGAATCAGTGAGCTTATGCTTCCTCTTCCTCTTCGGGAATATACTCTTCCTCATTCTGGAGAGCCTTCATGCTCAGGCTGATCTTCTTTGCATCTTCATTGAAATCAACAACCTTTGCGCTGATTTCCTGTCCGACGGAAAGAACATCGCTCGGCTTGTCGATGTGCTCTCTTGCGATCTGGGAAACATGAAGCAGAGCGTCAACTCCGGTCTCAAGCTCGATGAACGCGCCGAAATCGGTCATACGTGCAACCTTACCGGTTACCACGTTGCCAACCGCATACTTCTCTGCTGCATCCAGCCACGGATTCTCATCCGGGAACTTGCGGCTGAGGGCAATACGGCTTCCGTCGATACCCTTAACAAGTACTCTTACCTGGTCGCCGCTCTTGAAGACCTTCTTCGGGTTCTCGATACGGCCCCAGCTCATCTCGGAAATGTGAAGCAGACCGTCTGCTCCGCCGAGGTCAACGAAAGCGCCGAAGTCCGTAACATTCTTAACGGTACCTTCAACAATCTGTCCAACCTCAAGTCTGGAGAAGAGCTCCTCGCGCATGGCAGCCTTCTTCGCAACGATCAGCTGCTTGCAGTCGCCGATGATGCGGCGCTTGCGCGGATTAAACTCGGTAACAACGAACTCTACCTGCTGTCCGGCATACTTCTCGAGATTCTTCTCATAAACGTCGGATACAAGGCTTGCGGGAATAAATACGCGGGTACCGTCAACGCTGACACTGAGGCCGCCGCTGACAACCTGGGTAACCTCAGCCTTAAGAACGGTCTTGTTCTCGAAAGCTTCCTCAAGAATCTTGCTTCCTTTTTCCGCCTGAAGTCTGCGATAGGAAAGGAGAACCTGACCCTCGCCGTCATTTACCTTGATAACCTTTGCTTCGATTTCATCACCAACCTTAACCAGCTCACGCAGGTCGGCTCCGGGAGTAGAAGTATACTCGCTGCGGGTAATGATACCATCGGACTTGGAACCGATATTCAGTACCAGCTCGTCCTCCTTGACCTCATCAACCTTTCCCTTGACAATTGCGCCCTGGCTGATAATAACCTCGGGCTCTTCATTCAGTAACTGACCAAAATCCTCTGACATTCTGCAGAACCTCCTCAATGATATTTTTCGGGGTGGACGCCCCAGCTGTAACACCCACCTTTTCTACCGCCAAAAACCATTCCTGAGTCAGGTCCTGTGCTGTCTGTATGTAATGGGTGAGATTACATTTGTGTTTGCAAATCTCATACAGTTTACGGGTATTTGAGCTGTTTTTGCTGCCGATCACCAACATCATGTCTGCGTCCGCGGCTATTTGGGCGGCTTCTTCCTGCCGCTCCTCCGTAGCGCTGCATATAGTATTTACAACATACACATTATATCCCATTTTTCCTGAGAGGTCAACCATATCTTGAAATTTATTTTTATTAAATGTCGTCTGAGCCGCCAGACAGATTTCTCGTCCCGCGTTTTCTTCCAGAATTTTCCGGAGTTCATCCGGAGTCTGCGCGGTACAGGCTTCTCCCGGGCACCATCCGAGAATCCCCCTGACCTCGGGATGCCCCGGATCTCCGGCAATCACCACCAGTTTTCCGGCCAGGGACTGCTCACGGGCAAGGCGCTGAATCTTTTTGACGAAGGGGCAGGTCATGTCAATCACGCGCAGCCGGCTTCCGGAAAGCAGCTCCTCCTCGGCGCGCGATATGCCGTGGGAGCGGATGATGACCGTGCCGCCCTCCTTTTCAAGGGCCTCCTTCGCCGAGTGCAGGATGGTGATCCCTCTCCGTTCAAGATCTCTCACAACCTCCTCGTTGTGTATGATCGGCCCATAGGTGTAAACGGGGCCACCCTTCCCTTCTTCAAGCTCCTGGTATGCTTTTTCGACCGATCTTCTGACGCCGAAGCAGAAACCGGCGCTTTTTGCAACAGTCAGTTTCACGCATGCTCCTTTCTTCCGGAACCGGAAAGCGCGGGGAACGGTTTCTTCCGGGGCCTGAAAGCCTGTGTCAGGACTGCCTTGAAACCGATGGGGATACGGTATTGTCTTTCTGCATGCCGCGGCGCACGAGGCTGACGACCCGTTCAAGCACTTCTTCCAGGGAAAGGCCGGAGGTGTCAAGCAGGAATGCATCCTCCGCCTGCTTAAGCGGCGCCACGCTGCGGTTCATGTCCTGGGCATCCCGTTCCCTGATTTTCTGCAGAACCTCCTCGTAAACATAAGGTTCTCCCTTCAGCTCATAATCCCTGCAGCGGCGTTTTGCCCTGATTTCAGGCGCTGCCGTGAGGAAAATCTTGACCTGCGCGTCAGGAAGGACGCAGGTACCGATATCCCTCCCGTCCATCAGCACATCCGACTCCGATGCCAGCTTTCTCTGCAGGCCCAGCAGATGGCTGCGCACCGCCGGATACCGGCTGACCTTTGATGCAAGAATGCCCGCCTTCTCGGTCCTGATCACGGAACTGACATCCTTTCCGTCCAACAGGATATGCTGTTCGCCATCCGCATACCGAATGGTCACATCCATCTTCTCCGCTGCCTCTGAAACGGCTTCCTCATGATCCGCGTCAATCCCGCGCTCGCTGCAGGCATAACCGATGGCCCTGTACATGGCTCCCGTATCCACGTAAACAAAATGGAGCTCCTTTGCGGCCATTCTCGCCACAGTACTTTTTCCGGACCCTGCCGGTCCGTCTATTGCAACATTAAAACCCATGATACCTCCTGACAGAAAAAAAGGCAAGTTCCTTTAACTCCCGATCCGGCTTCCGGAAAGATAGCCCGTGGACCATGCGATCTGAAGATTAAAACCTCCCGTCCTGGCATCCACGTCCAGCACCTCTCCCGCAAAGAACAGCCCGTGAACCAGTTTGGATTCCATAGTGGAGGGATCCACCTCCCGCACTTTCACGCCTCCCTGCGTAACAATCGCCTCAGAGAACCCGGCTGATCTGACCACAGTGAAGGTCAGAGCCGTTGTAAGCTCCAGAATCCGGGCCCGCTCTTCCTTTGTCACGGCGTTTACCTGTTTTTCGGGATCTATGCCGGACAGCTCCACGATGATACCGGCAAGTCTTGCCGGAAACAGTGCATCCAGCGCGTGGGAAAAGCGGCGGTTCTTTGCTGCCGCAAAGTCCCGCATCAGCCTCGCATCGAGCTGCTCCCGGGTCAGTGCCGGTTTCAGGTTCAGACGAAGCGTCAGCGGCTTTTTCTTTAAGCGCTCGGCAATGACACTGCTGGCGCTGAGTATAATCGGGCCGCTTACTCCCGCCCTTGTAAACAGCATTTCGCCGAAATCCGAATACAGTTCCTTTTTTCCGTCCCGTACGGAAACTGAAACATTTTTCAAAGACAGACCTTCCAGGCGGGATATCCACGGTTCCGCGCAGATAAGAGGGACCAGAGCCGGAATACATTCCCTGCCGGTATGCCCCGCTTTTTCCGCAAGCCGCACCCCGCTGCCGTCCGATCCGGTTGAAGGATATGACCGGCCCCCTGCCGCGAGAATCACCGCATCCGCCGCATACTCCTCCCCGTTTGGAAGCAATACCCCGCGCACCCTTTTTCCGGGTAAGTCCCCGTCAGTCAGAATCGTACGCACTTCCGTGTTCAGGCGGACTGTGACGCCGGCAGACTTCAGTGCCCGCTGCAAAGCGTTTATGACATCGGAGGATTTATCGGACACCGGGAACACCCGCATCCCTCTCTCCGTTTTCACGGGGCATCCGTGCTTTTCGACCAGCTCTATGATGTCCCTGTTGGTAAATGCGGAGAAGGCGCTGTACAGAAAGCGCGGGTTGCTGACCACCTGCGCCTGGAACTGCTCCATATCCGCCGCATTGGTCAGATTGCAGCGGCCTTTTCCCGTAATATAAACCTTCTTTCCGAGTTTTTCGTTTTTTTCAAACAGGACAACATTGTGTCCGTGCTTTGCTGCGGAGTAGGCTGCAAGCATGCCGGCAGCCCCGCCGCCGATCACCGCGACCCTGCTCATGTTTTATTTCCTTTCCTGGATTTTGCCGGATTACCGGCAAAATCCAGCCGTTCGATGCGGAAAATGTCTGCCTTTCTCCGGTTCCTGAGGGCGGCGGGCACGCCGCAGCCTCAGAATGGATTGTATTCCTCAGGTCCGGCCCCGGACAGTTCAGTTGCCCAACCTGTTCAAAAAGGCTTCTGCCTCGGGGAACTCTGTCCCTTTGCAGAAGCCTTTAAGCATAAAAGCAAGTCAGCAAAGGCGCCGCTTTGCTTTCTCTCCATTATACCGGATAAGCCTTATCCTTCGTGTCTGCCGCAGCAGGATCTACCTTTGTCTGCTGGGCCTGGCGGTATTTGAAGAAATCCGTTGCAACCTGCGGGAACAGAGCGTAGGAAAGCACATCCTCTTCCTGCTGAATATACTCTGCGGCTTCCTTGCGGAAATGATCCAGCTGCGGCGGGATCAGATCTGCCGGACGGCAGGTGATGGGCTCCGCGTCGCCGATTGCCTTCTTCTGAACCTCCGGGTTGAAGGGCTTGATGGTCTGTCCGAATTCTCCGGAAAGGATCTTCTTGGACTCCTTGGTGATCATCTTATAGCGCTCGCCCTGCAGGACATTGAGAACGGCCTGTGTACCGACGATCTGAGACGAGGGCGTAACAAGCGGCGGTTCTCCGAAATCCTTACGGACTCTCGGGATCTCCTCAAGCACTTCATAATACTTATCCTCGGCATGGGCTTCTTTCAGCTGGCTCACCAGGTTGGAGAGCATACCGCCGGGAACCTGGTACAGCAGGGTCTTGATGTTGACGCCCATAACCTTCGGGTTGAGCAGTCCGCTCTGCAGGTATTTCTCCTGGATCGGGCGGAAGTAGTCGGCGATCTCGGCAAGCAGATTCTGATCCAGTCCCGTATCATACGGTGTACCCTTGAAGGTTTCCACCATAACCTCGGTGGCCGGCTGGCTGGTTCCCTGTGAGAACGGGCTCATGGCGCAGTCGATGATATCCGCTCCGGCTTCCACGGCCTTCATGTACGTCATCGGCGCGACACCGGAGGTGCAGTGGGTATGAATCTGAATCGGAAGCTTTGTTCCCTCGCGCAGCGCGCTTACCAGCTCGGTTGCGGTATAGGGAAGAAGAAGTCCCGCCATATCCTTGATGCAGAGGGAATCCGCACCCATTTCCTCGATGCGTCTGGCTGTCTCTTTCCAGTAGTCCAGCGTGTAGGCATCGCCCAGGGTATAGGACAGGGCGATCTGTGCATGTCCCTTTTCCTTATTTGCGGCCTTCACTGCGGTCTGCAGGTTGCGCAGATCGTTAAAGCAGTCAAAAATACGGATGATATCGATACCGTTCGCGATGGATTTCTGTACAAAATACTCTACAACATCATCGGAATAATGATTGTATCCGAGAATGTTCTGTCCGCGGAACAGCATCTGAAGCTTGGAATTCGGGAGACCCTTTCTGAGCTTGCGAAGTCTCTCCCACGGATCCTCCTTCAGGAAGCGCAGGCAGGCATCAAAGGTTGCGCCGCCCCAGCACTCAATTGCATAGAAGCCGACCTTATCCATCTTGTCAAGGATGGGAAGCATCTCTTCTGTCTTCATACGTGTAGCGATCAGAGACTGATGAGCATCACGGAGAACGGTCTCCATGATCTTTACAGGTCTTTTCTGCACTTCGGCCATTTATTTTACCTCCAAAACAATGCCGGTACCCGGAATCAGGTTTCGGAATTCTCGGGTTTCGGATATTTAGTTCCTGTTCAGAGCCGGATAAAAATTCGTAAAGATCTGCAGATATGCGCCGGAGAAAATTTACGAATCTGTACAGATTCACATCCCGCGGGCACGCCGCAGCCTCGTCAGGGCCGCTTTTCAGCTTTGATGAGATCCGGCTCCGGACAGCAGCGATAATTGTACCTTACGAAAGCCCCGCAGAGGGAGCCATTCCGGGATGTTCCCGGGGAGGAAATCATTCCTCCGGGAAGTCTCCCGCTGTTATACGCCAAAGATTGCCATAAATGTACCCGCGGCAACCGCCGTGCCAATGACGCCGGCCACATTCGGGCCCATGGCATGCATCAGCAGGAAATTGGTGGGATCCGCCTCGGAACCGACCTTCTGGGATACACGCGCAGCCATGGGGACCGCGGAAACGCCGGCGGAACCGATTAACGGATTGATCTTTCCGTGGGTAATCTTGCACATCAGCTTTCCGAGCAGCACACCTCCGGCGGTACCGCAGGCAAAAGCGATCAGACCGAGGGCAACAATCTTCAGGGTATCCAGCTTCAGGAAAGCCTCGGCGCTGGTTGTCGCGCCAACGGAGGTTCCGAGAAGGATAACCACGATATACATCAGCGCATTGGAGGCAGTCTCAGTCAGCTGCTTTACAACGCCGGACTCGCGGAAGAGGTTTCCGAGCATCAGCATGCCGACGAGCGGGGCCGTATCCGGAAGGATCATGACTACAACGATAGTAACGATGATCGGGAACAGGATGCGCTCCAGCTTGGAAACCGGGCGAAGCTGCTCCATCTTGATTTTGCGTTCTTCCTCGGTGGTGAAGAGCTTCATGATCGGAGGCTGGATAATCGGAACCAGCGACATGTAGGAATAGGCCGCCACGGCGATGGGGCCCATATATTCCGTCTGTCCAAGCTTTGAGCAGAGGAAAATGGACGTGGGGCCGTCCGCGCCGCCAATAATTGAAATGGCTGCCGCGGCTTTGTCATTAAAGCCCAGGAAAATCGCCATAAAGTAGGCCATATAGATACCCAGCTGCGCCGCGGCGCCCATCAGGAAGCTGATGGGGTTTGCGATCAGCGGGGCAAAATCCGTCATGGCTCCGACGCCCATGAAGATCAGGGACGGCAGGATACTCCATTCGTCCAGGACATAGAAATAATGCAGCAGGCCGCCTGCGCCGTTCGAGGTTACGGAAGGATCGGCAATGATGGTCGGATACATGTTCACGAGCAGCATGCCGAACGAAATCGGAACCAGAAGCAGCGGTTCGTACTCCTTGGCGATTGCCAGGTACATGAAGACAAGGGCAACGCCGATCATGAGGATATTTCCCCAGGAGAGATTCAGGAAGGCGGTCTGGTGGATTAGATTACTAAAAGTCGTAATGATATAATTCATCCTCTAATTCCTCCATAGATACAGACCAGTTTTCGGTCTTAAGGCTGCTGCCCTTTGCGGGCAGCTTTTTCGGGCTGATCAGTTCATGGTAACCAGAACCGTACCCGCCTCGACGGACTGACCTGCTGCTACGGAGATGGAAGCGATGGTTCCGTCCTGCGGTGCCACAATATCGTTTTCCATCTTCATGGCTTCAAGAACGATCACGACCTCGCCCTTCTTTACAGCTGTGCCGACGGCTGTCTTTACGGCGATGATCTTTCCGGGCATCGGGCAGGTGATCTTCACGGCACCCTCGGCACCGGCATTCGCTGCGGGAGCCGGAGCTGCCTTCGGAGCTGCGGCCGCGGCCTTCGGAGCCGCCTTGGGTGCGGCGGAAGCTGCCTTCGGGGCCGGAGCTGCTCCGGTAAAGCCTTCCTCCACGGTTACTTCATATACGTTTCCGTTCACAGTAATGGTATAGTTTTTCATATTTTTGCTTCCTCCAGATTATGATATATGATCAGCAATTCGCTTATGCTCTCTTCCATCTTGCGCCGGAAACGCGCCGGATCGAGCGTACAACCAGACCGTCGGGAGAGGTTCCCTCCGAAGCCGCGATGGCAGCGGCAATAACGGCTACGAGCTCTGTATCGTCCTCTTCGGTCTCTTCCTCCGGTTCGGGTTCGATGGCTCTTGTTACGGGTGCTGCGGCGGGCGCAGGCGCCGGGGCCGGATTATTAGCGGCAGCGCGCTTTTCTTCCCACACATGAATAAACTTGAAACAGTAGATAATGACAGAGATCAGCGCGAGCATCAGGAAAACCGTGAAAATACCGATCAGGGTATTCATGCCGGCCTTCTGCATCTTCTCTCCGAAGCTGTAAACGGGGTTGAACGTGATGCTCTGGTTTTCCAGCTGGTGATTGAACACCATACGGAATTCACAGTCTCTGGAATCAAAGCCCAGGTCGCCGACCGCCACATAGGTCTCGTTTCCGAGATTTTCGATAACCTCGATGCCGCGTACGGTCATCTCGCCGGTCAGTTCATCCCGGTTGTTCTCCCAGGACTGCAGGCCCGAAAGAAAAGCCCTGTCCGGCTCGCGGCCCTTCAGGCCATAATAATCAAGCAGTTCCTGCAGCCTGGCATCATCCGCTTTCGCGATGGTGTCGATTGTTTCCTGCGCTCTTTCGGTCAGTGTCTGCACCAGCGCCTCATCCTCGACTTTCCGCTGGGTTGCAGAGCAGCCGGTCAGGAAAAAGGCGCAGAGCAGTACCGCCGTCAGCAGGGATAAAAGTTTTTTCTTCATGCTTCGTCCCTCCTTACACCGTACCGTGCTTCTTATCCGGACGATCCTCTCTCTTTGTAAACAGCATTTCGAAAGCCGCAATGGCAATTTTCCTGGTGGTTTCCGGAGCGATGATATTGTCCACATAACCCCTGCGGGCAGCAGACTCGGCGCTTGTCTGGAGAGCGGCGTAGGCGGCGGTCTTCTCGCTGATCAGGGCAGCCTTGTCCTCGGCAGCGGCGATCTCGTCCGCATAGATAATCCTTGCAGCTGCTCCGGCATCCATCATGCCGATGGACGCTGCGGGCCAGGCGTAATTTAAGTCTGCCCGGCTGTTCATGGCGAGCCCTGCGGTACCGTTTGCCTTGCCGGTCACGATGTTGACCTTCGGAACCGTGGCGTCCGCAAAAGCGTAAATCAGCTTTGCAGCCGCTTTTGCAATCCCCTTCTCCTCCTCAATGGTGGCCTTGTAGCCCTCCACATTGGTCAGGGTCAGAACCGGAATGGAGAAAGCGTCGCAGAAGTTTACAAATTCAGCAGCCTTCTGAGCACCGGCGGTGGAAAGCCTCGGCTCATAAGTGGCCTTCTGCGCTCCCTCTTCGTCGTACTCTGCGGTGCGGTTTGCAACAAAGCCGACCGTATTGCCGTTCAGACGGATAAAGCCGCATACCATTTCCTTTGCATATGCTCTTTTTACCTCAAAGAAGAAGCCCTCATCGGAAAGCATGGCGGCCGCGAGCGCGGGATCCGCCGCAGAAGTCTCCAGATCCGTGCAGAGACGGTTGAGATCATCCGCGCATTCGCCGTAGGCATTGTTGTCTTCGTTGTTTTCCGGAAGTACGGAAACAAGGCTTCTGATACCGGAAAGGATTTCCTCCTCGGTGCCCGTTACATCCACAAGGCCCGCTTCCTCACTCTGGAACTTTGCGCCGGCCGTGTTTTCTGTCTTGTTGCCTTCAAGAGCGTTCGGGGAATTCACAAAGAGCTTGGCGCTTTTTGCTTCCATGAATGTGAAATCCGTAAGAGCCGGAACAACGGCCATGCCGCCGCCGCAGATACCGAACACCGCCGTAATCTGCGGAATAACGCCGGAGGCAAGTGCCTGGCAGGAGTAGAGAGAGCCAAACGAGGCCAGCGCATCCGTCGCTTCCTCAAGACGGAGACCCGCACAGTCAATCAGTCCGATGACCGGAGATCCCATCTTCATAGCCAGATCGTAAACCTTTGCGATCTTTTTGGCATGCATTTCGCCCATGGAGCCGCCGAGAACCGATGCGTCCTGGCTGTAGACATAAACCAGGTTCCCGTCGATGGTCCCGTACCCGGTCAGGACGCCGTCCGCCGGAGTATCCCTCTTCGTCAGGTTGAAATCGGTATTTCTGGCCGTCACCAGCCCTCCGATTTCAACAAAACTGCTGTCATCAAGCAAAGCGGCAATTCTTTGGCCTGCTGACGTCTGCGTTGCTGTACTCATTCTTCATTCCTCCAATGTTGTATATTTGAAACAAAACCATTTTTTTGCCGTATATCATTCTATCCTATTTCCCTTAAAGTTTCAACCTCAATTTTTACTTTTTCTGCCGGTCAGAGACGTCCGCTCATGATTCTTCTCCACCGTAGAGCAGGCTGCATTCCTCCTCTGTCAGGACTGTCTCAAAGGCTTTTACGGTCTCGAGGACATGCTCTTCGGAGGTTGGGGTTGTAAGGGGGAATATTTCCTGGGGCTGCTTCAGGAGCCACGCCAGGCAAATCTGCGGGACACTGCAGTTCTTTTCACGCGCCAGCTTCTCGGCCCGCGCCAGCCTTGCCCGGTTTTCCGGGGCGTCATACTCAAGAATGGGGCCTTTCGGAAGAACATCCTCAATCGCTTTCCCGGAATCGGTGCTAAATTTCCCCGACAGATACCCTCTTCCGAGCGCCGAGTAACAGAATACGGGCATGCGGTTCTCCTCAAGCCAGTCCCGGTATTCCTTCTGCTCTTCGCCGGAAAGAGAGATGCTCCCGCCCCAGGGATCCCGGATGTAGCGAAGCAGCGAATAGGCCGGGCTCACCGCCGTAAAAGGTGTCAGTCCGTGCCGGGCGGCATACTCGTTTGCGGCCTTCATCCTGGAAAGGCTCCAGTTGGATCCGCCGAACCTGAGAACCTTCCCCTCCCGCTTCAGCTCGTTAAGCACCTCCACAATTTCATCCACCGGCTTCCGGGGATCATCCCTGTGAAGCAGATAGAATTCCACATGGTCCGTCTGAAGGCGTCTGAGGGACTCCTCAAGCTGTTCCCGTATGGTCGCGGCAGAGAAGCAG
>CAMOSC010000056.1 GCA_946624325.1 uncultured Clostridia bacterium | reverse complement strand
TCCTCAAAGAAGAGGGCCGTCTCCTTATAGGCGGGGATCACGCGATTTCTGAGAAATTCTTCATCGCCCGTCACAAGATAATATCCCCACAGCTCATTGTAAATCCAGCCCAGGCACCCGGTCCAGCAATAGTGCGGATAGGTGTGGGAGAAATGATAGAACAGGCCGGAATCCGGGTCGCAGTGAACGCTTGCAAGGAGTCCTCTGGCACCGAAGAGCCTTTTCGCATTGATGCGGAAATCCCCGAATTTGCTCTCATAGAAGCGGAAATACACATCCATCTCATCGAACAGCCCCGTGTTGTTGCCCGCGCAAACCTGAAGATTGGTGTTGATATTGTGCTGGCCTACGGCCGGAGGCAGGGTGCCCGTCTCATAGATCTGGAAGAAACGACCCATATCGTAAAGCTTTTCCAGCAGGGCGGGACAGAGGACTTCTTCGCTGTGGCTTTTCTGAAGCAGCTCCTCGCCCGAAAGCCAGTTGTCCTCCGCCTTTCCCAGATGAATCCGCGAGCGGTCCATGCGGCTGCTGATGTGCTGTTCATTCTGCGCCAGCAGCCTGTCGACATCTACGTGCATGTCCATGAGGTCAGTCTTGACGGATTCCGCGCACGCAGAGGAAAAATTCTCTTCAAACCGGACAATCCTGCTCACAATTACCAGGCTGTCCGCCCCCTCTAAGCGTATGGATTCTCCCGTTGCGCGGATACTTCCGCCTTCGGGGATGAGCCTGATGGCGGCCACGAAGCCCTTTTTACCGTACTCCGGATTGTACGCCCAGGAAAGCGTGATCAGCGAATCGGTTACGGAGAGTTCATGAGAGCATTTTTCAAAGGGCATTTCATACACAAAAGCGCCGAGTCTTACGGGACGGTCGGGCAGCTGGATGCCGATCTCCATATCCAGCTTGCCTTTCGGAGCCGTAAAGCGGTTGACGGCGATATCGCCCTCATATGCGGCGAAGCATTCGCTTTTGAAAGTGCCGCGGCAGTCCGTCCAGACAGCCGTTATCTCACCGTTCTGCAGATTCAGCCATCTCAGGTAATCCCGGGTACCGGGCTGCTTTGGCTTACGGAAGGTAAGCCAGAAAGCGGTATGCTGTCTCGGAGAACCTGTAGGGTAGACGATTTTTCTGTCAAAATTCATGTATTGGTCAAAGCCGGCTTTTTTCTGCGCCTCGTCGATCAGCGCGCAGGTTTCGTCGGCCCTGCCCTCCAGGAGAAGCTGCCTGATCTGCGGCATGCAGCCGCCAAGATCCGGCGGCAGGGGCGTTTTCTCCCATTGAACGGTATAGAGCCGCTCGTGGGTATAGGACATTTCCTCATCATAGGGCTGCCCGGCGGCACGTATGGTGGTGGACCCGTTGCCGGTGATGAAAACATCATCGGGGTCGTCGGCCGGAGCGATCGAACAGATATTGTGTCCGGGCAGGACGTCTGGCCTTTTTTCAACGGGAATATACGGATAGGGGTATGCAAGTTTCCTGATTCCGATCATCTTTGCTCCTTTCGTTCTTCTTGCTTTCTTTGCTCTCCTTGCTCCTTCGTTCTTCTTGTTCTTCTTGTTCTCTTTGCTCTTCTTGCTTCTTCGTTCTTCTTGCGCTCTTTACTTCTTTTGCTCTTTGCGTAGCCTGCGTTAAGGCTGGCAGGATCTGCAGATCATTATACCATTGATATGCCGCAAAAACCATATGTATATGCCGGGAGGCAGAACTATTTCGGTGGGGCTGCTTTCGCTGTTCTTAGGGAAAGGCTGATTTAAGCGTTTTCTCACCGGATTTTTGACGTGCAGCTTCAATTACCTTGGGAAATCCGCCTGCCTGCCTGTGCCCGAAGGGGTATGCCCGTGGGGGTAAGCCCGAGGAGGTATGCGATCCGTCGGAGGTTGATAGGGAAACGCTGCATTTATCAGCGTTTCCTTGGAATCCGGCTTCGAATATCTGCCATAAAAATGAGACACGGGGTTGCAATTTTTGACAGAATCAGGTAATATTGAGCTATAAGGTATCAAAAAATGTACGGAGGAAAACCAGGTGAATGCATATACGGCGGGGAAGCGCTGGAAGATTGAAAAGCGGCTGAGAATCATGGAGACCGGGTTCAGGCTTTTCTCGGAGCGGGGAATCGTGCAGGTGACCATGCCCGAAGTGGCCGAAGCCAGCGGGATCAGCAGGGCTACCCTTTTCCGGTATTTCAGCTCGAAGCTTGAACTGGTGTATTCCATTGCCATATGGAAATGGGAAAACTATCTTGCTGCCCGGGGTAACCTTGTCAATGATGCGGTTCTCGATAAGCTGACCGGGGCGGAGTACATGAAAGTTTATCTGGATGCGTTTCTGGATCTCTATCATAATCATACGGATATTCTGTGCTTCAATTACGAATTCAACAGTTACCTGCGGAATGAACAGACAGAGCAGGGGCAGGGGCAGGCATATACCGGCATGATTGAAAAGCTGTTTGAAAGCTTTCACAGGCTGTACGAAAAAGGAAGGCGGGACGGGACGCTTAATACCGCTATTCCGGAGGAAACCATGTTTTCCGGGAGTCTTCATATCATGCTGGCAGCAGCTACAAGATATGCTGTCGGGCTGGTATATGTCTCCGACAGGACGGCGCCGGAGCAGGAACTGATCATGCTGGAGAATATGCTGCTGCGGGAGTACACCAGGGAGGCCTGAAATACCGGATGCGGCAATGATGCTGCAGAGCCTGCGGACTGCTGCCGGGGCAGCGGTATTGCTCGGAAATAAACGTGACTGTGCGGAGCCTGACAGATTGCGCCCTGCTCTCAACAGTTACTCAGATTCTAAGAAACGCTGATTTATGGTTCGGAAAGAGGTGAGGGCGGTGAGACCAAGAGGAATTCTGAAGCTGATGCCGGTATTTCTCCTGACTGCCGCCGTATGCCTTGGGGTGCTGTTCTTTTCGGCATTCATACCGAGGGATGCCATTGCACCGCGGATGCTTTCCTCCGCACGCTTCCTGTGCGAGGACGAGCTGTTCGGGGAGGCGGCGGAGGGTATCCGGAGCTCAAGAATTGACCGCTATGCGGATTCTATCCTGTTAGGGATTGCCTGGCAGTTTGACCGTGAAAAGCCTCTGCGCTCTGTCCTGGAGGACAGCTATTATCACCTGCCCTGGCAGAATGAAAACGAAAACCTGCTGGATGCGGTGGAGCGGGATCTGCCCGCCAATCAGCAGTATCTTCGCTACTGGCACGGCTCCGCCGCCATAGTCCGCATGCTGATGTGCGCTCTTTCGCTGCCGCAGATTTACCTGTGGCATGGCGTGCTTCTGGGGCTGCTTTTTTCGGGCCTGCTGATACGCCTTTTCCACAAAAGAAGCATGGCCGCGGCAGCAGGGCTGCTTGCGGGAGCCATTGGCTGTGCATGCTGGTTTGTGCCGCTTTCGCTGGAGTATACCTGGGTGTTCCTGCTCCTGCTGCTTCAGCTTCACATCATCCTGTCAGGGCATTTCCCCGGAAACTGGGAAATGCGGGCACCGTTCTTTCTGGTCAGCGGCATGATCACCTGCTATCTGGATTTCCTGACCTGCGAGACACTGACGCTGACTGTTCCGGTGCTGGTGCTGCTGTGGAAAGACCGGGAAGCGGGAGAGAATCTTCCTGCATGGAAGAGCCTCCTGGGGAGCGCGTTTTATTGGTTAGCCGGCTACGCGGGGATGTTCCTGCTGAAATGGCTTCTCGCAGCCCTGGTCATGGGGGAGAACGTACTGCCGTATGTGGCAGGACATATTGAAGAGCGGACGGTCGGTTCGGTCGGGATCGGTTTTCTGCGGGAGTTGATCGGCGCTCCGCTGCGGAATGTCATGAACCTCTTCCCGATGGGCTGGGGCGCTGTTGGAACCGTGGCTGGAATTGTCCTGGCAATCGCAGCGGTCTATGCGGGCTATGTTTATCGGAAACCGGGCTTTTCCCCGGGAATGATAGCCCGCCTGGCTGCAGTCGGAGCCGTGCCCTATGCACGTTATCTGGTATTGGCAAATCACTCTATGCTCCGCTGAAATCGTATGCATGGGCAGAAGTGAGTTCGTCGTATATCCCGCTGAAATCGTACATATGGGCAGTGGCGAAGTAAGCCGCATGCCCCGCTGACACCGGGCAGCCATATCACTGTGAAAATGGTGATGTGCCTGCCCGCTTTCTGCGTTTGCTTTTACTCCGCTTTTAGATCACATCGTTTAGACCACATGAGAAAACCTGCTCTTGCGCTCATAGTCCCACATGTGATAGACTTCCATCAGGCGGGGAAATGCTTCTCGTCTGCTTTTCGTTTGCGAAAATTCATCGAAATCCGTTGATAGCGAGCTGGATTTTTTGTATAATTTATTTGTATCTTTATACTATCTCGGAGGGGTTATGTTTTTCCGGGATTATGCTGATACAAATAGTAGGAGCATATGCTCCGAGGTCAGGAGGTGTCGATATGGTTGATGAAAAAATCACTATTCAGGACGCGTCAGAAGTTGACCCTAATCTTCTCCGTATGTTGGACAGAGGCTTGGAAGATATAGAGGCTGGCAGAACTCTGCCGCATGATGAAGCTATGGCAGAAGTTCGTAGAATCAGGGAAGCGAGACGCTATGCACGGTCAAACACAACAGGAGTGGCTGCCAATGCTTGATTATCATGTTGTGTGGTCACGGGAATCCATTTATGATGTGGCCGACATAGCGGATTACATAGAACTTCGGTTTGGAAGAGAACGAGCTGATCGTTTCAATAATGAGATTGATGCGGAAGGAGAGGCTCTTGGCAGTGATTTTCGAATGTATACCGGAACCGGGATTTACTATCGGAAGAAGCTTATCCTGAAAAAGCTGTTCGATCCGTCCATAATATTCTACTTCGTTGATGATGCCAGCCAAACTGTGTTTATCATTAGGGTACTTCGCCATGAGCGAAACTAGCAGAAAATTCTCCGAGAAGGGATTAGCTATACTTTTGATTGATGAATACTGTGACGATGAACACAGTCAAACAGTATTAAAAAAAGCCATAGAAAGGGGCTTGACAGCCATGTGGAAATCGCAATGCAACGTCTCACATGGGCTGTCAGCGCCCTTTTTTTCGAAATAAAACAAATATTCGTGGTGGATGACCGTCGGATTTGATATTCTTCATTCGTATATAGCAATCCACTGTCTTGGCGACAGAGCTCATCACCTGAGGCAGGATCAGATGGCAGAGCGCGTCATGGTTTCCCGCCAGGCGGTGAGCCGCTGCGCTGGGAGGATGGCGGCCTTCAACAACGACCTGGTCATCCGATATCTGGACAGAGTGGTCGTGAAGGATGAATCCATATTCCTACCCGTGCTAAACTTCCATCAGGCGAGGAAATGCTTCTCGCCTGTTTCTCATTCGGGAAAATTACTAAAGCACCGCTCCCTCTTCTCCTCCCGGGAACAGATCCAGAACCTCTGTATCCGGTTCCGTCGGGTATGAGACAAGGCCTTTCTTACGGTTTCCTGGCTGACGACAGCCAGGCTTTTCGCTCCCTCCGTCAGCCGAAGCCCTTCCACACGAAACATAATCCCTCACATCTGTATTACACAGCTAGTACAGTTACAACTTTATTATACATGCAATACAGTTTAGTGTAAAGAATATTACTGACATCATTGTTACGTTGGGCGATCTGATCGATTTTGCCGGAATCAAGATGATACTTCGCGATGCGAAAGCGCAGGAACCAATATCGTTCGAGCGTGTGAAATCAGACAACTACCGTTTGAAAACATCCTGTTTTGTAAGATCAAAGAAGCTTATACTTATCTCTGAGGGGCTGGCAGCGCGAAAGGATTTCGTGGGCAAGTTTCTGACGCCGACAGGAATTGTCTATGAGCGGGTAGCCCAGCTGCTTTGTAATTTTGAATTTATGGATTTAGCTGTCCAGGGAGACAAAAGATGAAGCCAGAATATCTGAAAATGATGATGCAAAGATTGCCATTATTGGCGGATATCAGACGATTGTGACCGGTACGCTTCGGATTTGTGAAAGAAAGGACTGAATGAATCATGCCAAACGATGCCACTTATGAAATCCTTGCGGGACTGCAGGGAAAAAGCGAAGCGGGACTCACGCTGATTGCCGCGCCGACCTACAATATCGACGATATGGATCCGCGATTCTGCATGGTGAATCTGATGTTCAGCGGAATGTACTGTCTCGTTATTATCTGACGGATGAAGAGCGCTCTCTGATCGAAGGAGTGGCGGATCGTTTTGAGCGGACAGTTGTCGTCCTGAATACCGCATACCCTGTGGAGACTTCCTGGATGCCGTTCGTCGATGCGGTACTGTATGTCGGCCTTCCAGGGATGGCCGGTGGAAGAGCGCTCGCGGAAATCCTCGAAGGAACCGTGAATCCTTCCGGGAAGCTTGCCTGTACCTGGGCCGCAGATTACACAGATTATCCCTCTTCCCAAAACTTTCTTACAAGAGCCGAACTCGCAGGCAGCTGTCCGGATGCAAAGTTCGTGACGACTGTCTATGAAGAAGGACTCTATGTCGGCTATCGGTATTTTGACACTTTCCGGGAAGGGTTTTTTAAGAATCCCGAATATCCGGCTTTCCGCTTCGGACATGGCTTAAGTTATACGAACTTTGAGATAAAACTTTTGTCCTGCGAGAAGCGGATGCCGAAGAAAGAAGATGCTAAGGTAAAAAGGCAGAACCCGGCCCGGTTTACGGTTCTTGTGAAAAACACCGGAAGCCGGGCCGGCAAAGAAACGGTCATGCTTTACGCAAAACTTCCGGAGGGCAGGCTGGAGCAGCCGGAACGGAGACTTATATCCTTTGCGAAGACCGGGCTTTTGAAGCCCGGAGAGACAGAAACAGTGGATCTTACGGTTAGTTTATCAGCGCTTCGTTCTTTTGATGAGAAGGAAGGCGTTTGGCTGATTGAACAGGGAACAATTGAATTCTTCCTCGGCAACGAAAAAGTCGCAGAGCTTTTGATTCCCGAGACGATCACCCTGGAGAGAGCGGGCGGACGGATTCCGGCACCTGTTGCAATCAGGGAACTTTCAAGATATAATCCAAAAGAGAGCGCCCCGACCGGGACGATGACTAAGGGCTGGAACACGGAGAAACTGCCCTTTGAAGTGAAACGGGATGATCCTGCAGGCTGCCTCCAAAAGCCGGAGGGGCACATGGAGCTCCTCCGACAGATGACGGACAGGGAGCTCTGCCGCCTCCTTGTCGGCGGCAGGACCGGCTGGGGTCTTGAGGACAATGGCTTTGCCGGCATGCTTGCGTCAGACGCAGAGTGTCTCCGGAAATATAACCTGCCCGGGTACTATTTCAGTGACGGCAACAACGGCCTGAACCTTTTTGATCCGAATATCGGGTTCCCGACCTCGGGGACGATGGCTGCAAGCTGGAATGAGGAACTTTTGTACGAGGAAGGAAAAGCGATTGCCGAGGAAGCGATTCCCCGCGGAATGAACTGTATTCTCGCACCGGCGCTGAATCTGCAGCGGAACATCCTCTGCGGGCGGCATACGGAATATTTTTCCGAGGATCCGTATCTCGCGGGACGGCTTGCGGGGCAGGAAAACCGGGGCTTTGAGGAGAACGGCGTCTCTGGCTGTATGAAGCATTTCTTTGCGAATAATCAGGAAATGATGCGGAATTTGAACCATAGTCTGATGAGGGAGCGCACGGCACGGGAGATGTACCTCGCGGCTTTCGGCTTCGCATTTGAAGTGAAGGAACCGGACACGGTGATGACCGGTTACAATGCGGCAAACGGCTGCTACTGTTCAAATGACCCGGCACTGCTTCAGGGAATCCTTCGGGATGAGATGGGCTTCACCGGCCTTGTGATGACCGACTGGAACGGTTACGGCGACCAGGGACCGGAAGGTCTCTTAAACGCCGGAATCGGCTTTATCGCACCGGGAAATCCGGACGATTCCATTACAAAACCGCTGATGGAAGCGGTAAAAGAAGGACGGCTCACAAGGGAGACGCTGCTTTCGCGGGCGGAGGAGCTGCTGGACGTTGTATACCAGCACAGAAAGGAAAAACTATGATTCAAAAAGCAAGAACGAAATATGGTGACTTATTGGACAAATTTTATGAAAACAGGAGATCCGAACGACGGAGGGCTTCCTGAGTGGAAGGCGTATACAGGAAGCGCTGGGGAGGTCAGATTCTTTGATGTTGATTAAGCGTGTGAAAACAGACAATTAAGCTTTGAAATTATCCTGTTTTACAAAAGCACAAACCATTATACTGATCCCGGAAGTACTGAAAATGTCAGTACTTCCGGGACTTTTTGATTCGTCCCGGATATCATCTGTAGATCCTAACAGTATTATCACATTGAGGTGAACTATGAAAGAAATCCATCTGGAACCCTGGGAAAGCATTTCCGAAACCGTAAAGGGCTGGCTTCCGCTGATTGAACAGCGCCTGTATCCGGTGATGCCGGAAGAGCCGGAAGTCGGCAAGTTCTACCGCCTCTATCCGGAAGACTGCATTTCGGCCAATCATACGCCTTATCATGGATCCTTGCGGATCGGTGAGGAGAAGGAAAATCTTCTTGTCTTCTTCAACGGAGGCGGCGTTTCCTGGGACGAATACACGGCGGCGCATCCGAACGGGCTTTTTAACGCCGGTCAGAAGGACCGTTTCTATTTCAATGAATGTGAATGGCTCGGCGACGGCGTCCTGGAGAATGGTATTGCCAGCAGAGAAGAAGGAAAGCCCTTCCGGAACTGGTCAGTGATCAACCTGCCGTATTCCACAGGCGATTTCCACTGCGGAACGGGGGACTTCCCCTATACCGCGCTTGATGGATCGCAGCGGATCCTTCCGCATCATGGCTATATAAATACCATGGCAGTCCTCAGGATGGCAAAAGAATACATCGGAACACCGAAAAAGCTTCTGATCGCCGGAACCAGCGCCGGCGGCTGGGGAACCTCCCTGATGTCGGAGGATGTGATCCGCTTCTTTGAGGGCTGCGAGGACGTAACCTGCCTTGTGGACAGTTCGACCACGCTGAAGGCGGATTGGAAGAGGATTGCCCGGGAAGTCTGGCAGGCGCCGGAGCATATCGTGTCGAGGATTCATTCCGAAGATCTGATGAGAGATTCTTATGAGGCACTTTACAAGAGCTTTGGCGGAAAAGTGCGCTGCCTTTTCGACTGCTCCATCCGGGATGCAGCCCTCGTCAGCCTGCAGAACTATATCGACGGACAGGGGATGATCTATACAAGAGAGGGCGGAGAGCGTCTTGAGAAGCGGCTTCTCGAGCTGTGTGAGCATATGCGGGAAACGATGCCCGGTTCTGCCTGCTTCTTCTTTACAGCGCCTTCCGCAGACGCGGCAGCAGAGGCTGCAGGCCTGACCCAGCACGGAATCCTGGAGGATGCGTCCCTGCACGAGATCCGCACAGAAGGGAAAACACTCCTGGAGTGGCTTGTAAGTGCCATGAGCGGAAATGCGGAAACGGTCGGACTGTCGCTTTTTGCGCGATAAGGCCGGAAAAAGTGTGGCATTCTTCAACGTTTTTCAGTAAAAATGATCTCGAAGCCTGGATCCGGGTCGCGGAGGAACCGGACCTTACGGGAGGAAAACCGCAGAAGCAGGACTACCTCGCGCCTGGTGCGGATGTACGGCAGGTTTATGCGAAAGGGCGCTGCACAAGAAAAGACCCGTCGATAATGCTGGATCTTGCGAAAGCAGACTGAGAAGGAAAAACACAGGACGGGAAGACAAATAAAGAAGAGGTATAAAAGATGATGGAGCAGAACAACCTCATGGAAAAACTATCTGAAGCGAAGATTCCGTATGGAGAGATTACGGAAACGGTACGGATTGCAGCGGGAGATGCAGAACTCCTGCCGGGGTTCAAATTCAGTAATATGCCGGAGTATGTCAAAGTGAGTGCCGTATCAAGACCGGATCCGGATTCCTTTATCCGCATCGAATGCTGGCTGCCGGCTGAAAACTGGAACGGAGATCTTGCCGGCCTTGGAAACGGCGGTCCTGCAGGGGTGCTTCCGACTATTATGATGGCAGGGCCGCTCAGGCTCGGCTTTGCGGCGGTCACGACGGATATGGGCACCTCGATGGGACCGGACTGCGGGATTGATCATCCCTCGGTGATCAAGGACTTTGGCCACCGCGCGACGCATCTCATGGCTGTCGCGGGAAAGGAGATCGTCCGGGCCTGGTACGGCAAAGAACCGGCATACAGCTACTTTGTCGGCGGTTCGACGGGCGGACAGCAGGCGCTTTCGGAAGCGCAGCGCTATCCGGAGGATTTTGACGGCATTCTTGCCTGCGCGCCGGCCTATGACCGGGTCAACCTGCACCTGTCCTTCCTCCGGGACTGGCAGGCATTAAATGCTGCCGGAGTGGAAGAATTTACGGCTGAGGATGAAAAGAAGCTTGTCGCACGCTTCCTCGAGCGTTATCCGGAGGAAGGTGAAAAGCGTGGTGAAGACAGCTATTTCTATCGCCCGGACAGGATCCATCCCGTACGGGAGGATTTCGAAGGACTCGGCTTTTCAGAGGCGCAGATCGACGCGCTTGTAAAAGTCTACGGGGATCTTTATGACCCTGAAACCGGAGCGCTGGTCCACGAAGCGACATTGACGCCCGGTTCTGAAGCTTCCGGTATGGGGCTTCTGCACCGCCAGGAAAAACCTGGCTTCGAGAAAGGCTACTTCTATCTTTTTCGCTGGATTCTCGGCGCGGATTTCGACTTCCGGAAGTTTGATTTTGCGAAGGACGCCGCGTCAGTCAGACGAGCCCTTTCCGATGATCTTGATGCCGTGTGTCCGAACCTTTCCGCTTTTCAGGCGCGCGGAGGAAAGCTGCTTCTTGTACACGGGACGGCGGATCCGATCATCGGCCTCAGATCGTCCATCCGCTACTTCGAAAAGGTACAGCAGGCGATGGGCGATACATCGGATTTCTTCCGGCTCTTCCTGATCCCGGGCATGGGTCATGTTGCGGGCGGACCCGGCGCGCAGGATTATGTCTACGGGCTTCCGGCCTGCCCGAAGGATGAGCAGCATTTCGGACTTCTGACGCTCAGGGCCTGGTGCGAGGAAGGCGCGGCGCCGGATCGGATTCTGCCGGTGCACATTGAAGGCGATAATGTCATGGCGGGCTTTATTCCCGGAGTACCGGTGCGGGAAGTGGAGACGCTGCCGTTTGTCCGGGAGCAGTGAAGAGAGGGGGTGATTTCCGACAAGTCCGGGGGGATTTTGACTAAAGATAAGTTGAGACGAATCAGTTATACTTTCTGCAGATGATACGAGACATCGAAATGTCTCAATGCGATGTGCAGTCAAAAGGAAGATGAAACGTAACATCAACAATAATTCAGGAGGGAAAACAAAAATGAAGAAGGTCTTAGCAATCCTGTTTGCAGCAACGCTGATCCTGACAACGCTTTTGGGCAGCCATAGCATATTGGCGGAAACCATGGCTGCCGCGGAAGGCTCTGATGAAGAAGCCGCGGAAGGCGCTGCCTGGACCGGCGAAGTGGAGAAGGTAGTCATGACCTGGATCCACGGCGGAAATGACAATGTCTATCTGGAAAAGGTACAGAGCACGCTCAATGATTATCTCCGGGATAAGGCCGGCGTGGAAATCGAGTTTCGTCAGGTTTCTGTGTTTGATGCACCGTCCCGGTATACAATGTGGATCGGCGGCGGAGAGGAAGTTGATCTGATGGGCATCGCTTATGTAGGACTTGGTATTTTCATTCAGATGAACATGCTTGAGCCGCTGGATGATTATCTTGCATGTGCGCCTCATATTCAGGCGATGCAGGAAGCAGGCTATCCGCTGTATGACACAGATCCCGCGGAAGGTATTCACGGCATCAACGTGGTTGCCCAGTATTTTGGAAGAGGCGGCGCATTCCAGATTTACACAGATGTCCTTGAAGCGACCGGGCTTCCCTTTGAGGATGGCGATATTGTCACGATGGATGATGTTGACCAGATTGCCCACAAAGTCAAAGAACTTAATCCGAATGCCTATGTTGGCGTATATGGTTCCACACCCAGATCTGATTATACTTTTATAAATGACCCGCTTGGCGTAACAGTTTCTTCCGGCGTCATCCTTGGACTTGATTCCACGAAAGTGGTTGATTATTTTGAAACGGACGAGTACAAAAAGTATCTGGAAGTTCTTCGCGGATGGTATAATGACGGCCTTGTACTTAAGGATGCAGCAACGACCGATGCGGCCCAGACCGGCGTTCAGATGCTGAATGATGCGGATAACTGCCCGATGATGTGGAATGAGGGCGATCCCGGACTGACCAATAATTACGAATCCAATGGCAGAGACATCTCCAACCTTTTCCTGAAAGAGATTTATTATCCGGCGATCAATTCCGCGTCGACCTGCTACTGGACGGTACCCGTAACGGCAAAACACCCGGAAGCGGCAATGCGCCTTCTGGATCTGATGTATTCGGATCCTTTCGTATACAACACGATGATTTACGGTGTAGAAGGCATCAACTATGAGTTTGCTGATGAAGAAAAGACATCCATCAATTTGCTCCCGGATGACAGCTATTGGGCACTTGGCATTTACGGCAATCAGGAACTGATGTGGAGAAGCGGCGAGCCTAATGAGGAAATGGATGAGAAACTGGCGGCATGGAACGAAACAGCGCTGAAAAACAAGACAGCCGGATTCGGTTTCTGCTATGATTCCTCAAATATGATCAACCAGATCACAGCCCTGGACGCAGTGCTTTCCGAGTACCGCGCTGCGCTGGAAACCGGCTCTGCAAATCTTGACACCGTCTATCCGGAGTTTATCAATAAGCTGAAAGCAAACGGCATTGACGATGTTATTGCTGACAAGCAGGCACAATTTGACGCCTGGCTTAATGAGCAGTAAGGAATTCATGAAAAGATAACAACAGGTTAAAATGAACAAATACCGGGTGGATTTGTACCGCACAAAGCCGCTCGGTTTGTTTATACTATGACTATGAAATCACCTGAAGGAGGACTTTTGTACTAATGACATTACAGCAGGCTGAGGCTATGTGCCTTCTGGTTCGGAAAAAGGTTTTTGATGCGACTGCAAACGGACGGGAGCCGAATATCACGGAAGTCCCGGAGGAAGACCGTCTGGTAAAACGGGAGGACGGAATTACCCTCCGACTGGATGTGCGATACGACAGCGCTTACCCGAATAACTTCTGCGACATCTGGTACGCGGACGGTGAGGACAGCGTGAAACGTCCGACCATCTTCAGCTTTCATGGCGGCGGCTTCCTTTTCGGAGATAAACAGTCCGGCGATCCGCTGGCGGTAAAGGCGGAAGGCGGCTATAACGAAGAGATCGTGAAGGCCGGCTTTAATATTGTCGAGTGCAACTACTGCTTCGCACCGGAGTACCGTTTCCCCGCGCAGATTGAGCAGGTAGATGAAGTGATCGCTTATTTTCTGAACCATCCGGAATACGGCCTGGATATGAGCCGTATCGTTGTGACCGGCGGGTCAGCCGGCGCCTGCTTTACGGAAATCTACGGACTGGCGGTAGCGGATTCATCCTATGCGGAGAAGCTCGGGATCAGGCCGGCGGTTACGATGAAGGAGCTTTGCGGCGTCGTCGTGAATGAAGCCTGTCTGCAGACAGCCGTCAATGCTTCCGCTGACAATATGTATGCGCTTCACGCGAACTGGTTCGGCGAGGAAAGCCTTGAAAAAGGCGAGAAGGCGCAGCTTGCAGAGGTTAGCCGGCACATTCATGGTCTTTATCCGCCGGCCTATCTGATCGCCTCCAATAACGAGCCTTTCTTCTCTGCAGACGTGCGCGCGATGGATGAAGCCCTGACGCGTTATGGCCTCGCGCATGAGATCTATGATGAGCCGAGGGAGCGGGAAGTCCTGCCGCACGGCTTTATCGGGAATTTCGCGGCAAGTCCCTGCGCAAAGGAATGTTTTGAGGGAATGCTGGCGTTCCTTCGGCAATATACGAAGTAATCAGCCTATAGCGGATAAGGAGAAAGAAGAAATGAATCAGCTGCCCTATGAATTTCACGACAGGGACCGGGAGATCGTTTTTAAGCGCTTTGACCTGCCGTCTCCCTGGATCAATTATCTCAGCAACGGCACTATGCACGCCTTTGTATCTCAGGCAGGGGGCGGCATGCTCTGGTGGAAGAACCCGATGGTTTTCCGGCTGACCCGATACCGCTTCTACAATCTGCCGACGGATACGCCCGGCTTTTACATCTACATAAAGATGCCGGATGGCAGCGTCTGGTCGCCGGCTTTCCGACCGGCGGAGGGTAATGTCGACTGGCGGGAAGCTCTCCATGCACCGGGCTATTCGTCCTTTACGGCAAGAAAAGACGGAATCACGGCAAAGCTCACGCTGTTTATGGCGCAGGATACGGACGCGCTTCTCTGGGATCTTGCCCTGAAGAATGAAAATGATGAGGCGGCAGAGCTTGATGTTTACGCATACACAGAGCTTTCCCAGTACCTGTTTCAGCAGGAGACGACGCTCGGCTATTATCTCAAGTGGAACACCATGGCAGAGTTTGATCAGGACCTTCAGGCGATCACCTATATGTACACGGCATGGATGCATCCGCGCGCCGCGGA
>CAMOSC010000055.1 GCA_946624325.1 uncultured Clostridia bacterium | reverse complement strand
GGTGAGCGGGGAAACCCGCTTCACGATCCGGCCCCAGCCGGGCGGGAGCCTGCACTGGGCCGAGGCACGATACGACTCGCCCTACGGGACGGTGTGCAGCCGCTGGGAGCGCACAGCAGAGGGGACCGCGTTTTCGTTTGAGATCCCCTCCAACACCGAAGCGGAGCTGACACTTCCCGACGGGACGCAGAGGATCCTATCCTGCGGAAGCTATTCCTATCTGCTGAAAGCCGATTCCGATCAAAAGCAGTAATCAAGAACAAAAAAGGAGGCTGTGAAAAAATGAGGATGTAATCCTCAGGCTTCACAGCCTCTTTTTCTATACGGCTTCAGATACTTACCTATTCCGATCTCCTCCATGATCTTGTCAAATGCCAGTACCGGATCACAAATGTCCAGAATATCCAAAATAAACACTGGTAATCTTCCCTGCTTTGGGTTATAGTAAGTATTGGTATTATTCATGGCAAAGTAATTATACCAAACAAAAAAGAACGCTTCCAGGTTTTATGCCTGAAAGCGTTCTTTTTTCATGGGACTTTTTTCACAGCCCCTTCGTCTCTGCGGAACCGGTTCACAGGCAAAATGTCCGCCATGTGAATGGAATCCGCCGGCTATATAATTTTCTATGAAAACTGTTTCCCAGGGAAACGCTGATTAAGTCCGCACTTCCGGTTGCTACGGTTAATCCGAAAATCAATTCTCGGAATCAAGCACATAGATGTTGCCGTACTCTTTTTCAAATTCTTCTTTCGTAACCGGAACAGTTTTCTCACCGTCGATGATGGCCTGCTTTGCGGCCTCTACCGCTTCGATGACTTCATCGGTCAGATTATCCGTAGTAGGTGCGATGTCTACGCCGCCCATTGCGAGATCGTACTTCACGACGCCGTTTTCAAGGGTTCCGGCAATATAGTCTCTGATAGAGTTGTAGACGCCGTTATCCACCCGCTTCATGGCAGAGGTAAGCACGGTTTCCGGAGCGATGATGCTCTGATCGGAGTCAACACCGATAGCCCATATGTCTGCATCCTTGCAGGCATCTATCACGCCCAGACCGGTACCGCCGGCTGCATGGAAGATAACGTCCGCGCCATCCGTGATCATCTTGTTGGCAATGCTCTTGCCGCCTGCGGGATCACCGAAGGCATTGGCGTTCTGCTGAAGGATTTCCGCATCCGGGTTGGCATCCTTGACACCGGCAAGATATCCGTAACCGAACTGGTTCATGGTTGCGTTCTCCATGCCGAGGACAAATCCAACCTTGTCGGACTCGGTGGTCATACCAGCCACAAGGCCAACCAGATAGGAAGCCTGTGCCTGTTCGAACATCATACAGGTGACATTCTCGAAATCAGCGTTTGAAGCATCGTCAATAATAACAAACTTCTGATCCGGATACATCTCGGCAGCTTCCTTCAAAGCATCCGCAAGCATATAGCCGGTGATGATGATCAGGTCATAGTTCTCATCGATAAAGTTCTCGATATTAACGGAATAATCCGCATCCGTCTTGGACTCCAGATAAGCAACTTCCACACCGAAGTCTTCGGATGCGCGCTGCATGCCTTCCCATGCGGACTGATTGAAGGAGCCGTCGTTGACGCCGCCTACATCCGTTACCATACCGACCTTGATGCCGCTTCCGTCAATCAGCGCAGCTGCCTCTGTTTCAGCTTCGGTAAGGACCTCTTCCGTCGCAGCTTCGGTGGTTTCTTCTTCCGTTGCTGCTTCGGTAGTTTCTTCTTCGGTTACGGCCTCGGTGATCTCCTCTTCGGTAGTAGCTTCTTCAACTGCCTCAGTGGTCTCTTCTTCCGTTACCGCTTCGGTGGTCTCTTCTTCGGTAGTGATTTCTTCAGCTGCCTCGGTAGTCTCTTCTTCGGTTGTAACTTCTTCAGCTGCCTCAGTCGTCTCTTCTTCGGTTGTAACTTCTTCAGCTGCCTCGGTGGTTTCTTCCTCGGTTACCGCCTCAGTGATCTCCTCTTCGGTAGTAGCTTCTTCGGTAATAACTTCTTCGGTTATCGCCTCAGTCGTCTCTTCTTCAGTTACCGCCTCGGTGATCTCTTCTTCAGTAGTCGCTTCTTCAACTGCCTCAGTAGTCTCTTCTTCGGTTACTGCCTCAGTGATCTCCTCTTCGGTAGTAGCTTCTACTGCCTCGGTAATCTCCTCTTCGGTAGTGGCTTCTTCAGCTGTCTCGGTGATTTCTTCTTCGGTTGTAACCTCTTCCGTTATAGCCTCAGTCGTCTCTTCTTCAGTTACCGCCTCGGTGATCTCTTCTTCAGTAGTCGCTTCTTCAACTGCCTCAGTAGTCTCTTCTTCGGTTACTGCCTCAGTGATCTCCTCTTCGGTAGTAGCTTCTACTGCCTCGGTGATTTCCTCTTCGGTAGTAACTTCTTCAACTGCCTCGGTCGTCTCTTCTTCGGTAGTGATCTCTATAAACTCTTCCGTCGTCTCTTCCAGGCTTTCTGCCTCTGTAAGAGCTTCGGTAATATGCTCTTCTGTTTCAGGTTCGGTAACGGCCTGCGTCGTTTCCTCTTCGCTCATTCCGCCTGCTTCAGTGGAAACAGCTTCTTCTGTCTGATCTTCGGCCGCAGACTCTTCAGTCTGTGCTTCCGTGGCAGAAGCTTCGGTTTCAGCTGCGGTTGTACCTGCTTCGGTTAAGGTTTCTGCAGATGACTCTTCTGCTGCCGTCGCGATGGCTGTCTCTGTTGCCGGCTCTGCCGCCTGCGCTGTGGTCTCAACAACAGCTGCAGTGGTTTCTTTTGCCGGCGCTGTGGTCTCAGCAGCAGCTGCAGTGGTTTCTTTTGCCGGTGCTGTGGTTACAGCGGCAGGTGCTTCCGTTGTCTGCTTGGTTGTCTCCTTCGGTACTTCCTTTTTCGGGGTACAGGATGCGAGAGATGCAACCATGGATCCGGCAAGCAGCACGGAAAGAACTTTCCTTCTCATTTTATCCATATCCTCCTTTACACCACGGCTGTTCTGTGCTCCCATACCGGTATAATTGCAGTATAAACCACAGCACTTCCCGGGCTGACAGATCAGATAATACGCAGAACGTCCGCACACATAAACTTCGATATTATTGTATCACTTTGCATTCTAATCGTCAACGGAGAGATATAAAAAAGGCAGAATCAGTGCTTTTAATTCTCCCGGCTCCCTTCTGATTTCCGTATATCCGCATCCGCTGTCCCGGTCTTCTTCACGGAGATTAACGATCATATCTCCCCTGTCAGCCTGCGGCACAGTTCCACAAGATCATACCGGATGCCCTGTCGGCTTCGCCAGCTGCGGCTGCTCCACTCTTCCTGCGAAACATCATCCCCGCCATAGATCAGCGCCCCGTAGGAAAACCCGCGGAACCGCGCCACAGCAATGCAGCCTGCCTGTTCCATCTCTACGATTTTTGCGCCTTCTCCCCTGCGTTTCTCAATGCGCGCCTGCGTTTCCCGAAACAATGCGTCCGTTGTCCAGGTCAGTCCACGCATATAGGATATTTCATGCCTGTCAAGATACGCGGCAATTCTGTCCGTCACGCCGGGATCTGTGTAAACGCAGCGTGAAGGCTCCAGATATTGATAGGAAAAACCTTCATCACGAATCGCGCCGGTTACCAACAGCAGCCGGCCTACCTCGATATTCCTGTCCAGGACGCCGCCACCGCCGCAGAACATCACCCTCCGGATCCCCATGGCATGGAAAAGATCCAGGTTTCCTCCGCAGGCCGGACAGCCGATATAGCCCAGCGTAAGCAGAACGTCCGAATCGGCAAAACGAAAGATCTCTATCGGATTTTCCCCTCCGATGATCCGCTCCCGCAGGATCTTTCTTTCCTCTTTAAGGCGTTCAATGACCTCCGGAAAAAAGGTGATTACCATCCGGTCGGTCGGGAAAGGCGTGTCCGCGAATGCGGACGGATTCAGTTTTGCTGTCCGTACATCGTCGTACTCCAGAACCGGGAATTCATGTTCCCGAAACGTCTTCCTTTTCTCCTCCGAAGCCGCAGATGTGCTATCCGTCACATATCCGTTCCCATTCTTTTCTTCCATTTTTTACTCCTTTGCCTTATTCTTTCGCGGACAAAATGATTGAGTCGTGAATACCGTCAGCCTCTGCGCCTCCGGCGGCGTATCGCACAGCCCATTATGCAGCTTCACGGACCTGTAAAGCCTGCAGCGGTATTTCTGCTGAGTATCCCTCAAGGAACCCCGTCCCGTGGCATCCTTCACTTGGCCTGAAACAGGCTTTGTCAATCTCAATGAATTCTACAGGATACACAGATATATACAGCTGTCCGGCTGCGCGTCAGATAACCATAATTATAACGGTTCCGCGGCGATTATGCAAGCGGCCGCGGAAGGGGAGAAGTGAGAGGATCTCTTCTTTTTTTCTGTCAGGACGAATTGAAATCATACATGAATTATGGTAAGATAAGCCGCGGAAGGAGAATAAGAATTATGTTGAAAGTGAATCTTCATGCCCATACCTGGCGCTGCAATCATGCAACCGGTACGGAGCGGGAATATGTGGAGGCAGCCGTCAAAGCCGGATACGAACAGTTCGGATTTTCCGATCACGCGCCTTATCCGTTTCCGAAGGGATACTATTCCAGCTTTCGGATGCGTATCGATCAAACGGAGGATTATGTAAACACCCTCCTCGCACTCCGGGAGGAATTCGGGGACCGCATTGATCTGAAGATCGGTTATGAAGCGGAATATTACCCGGCTTTTTTCAAGGATTTTCTCAGACTGATCACTTCATATCCGGTGGATTACCTGATCCTCGGCCAGCATGCGATTGAGAATGAAGTAACCGGGAAGTTTTCCGGTCACCCCTCAGATGATCCGGCAGGGCTTTGCCGCTATGTGGATGAAGTCTGCGAAGGGCTTGATACCGGTGTCTTTACCTATCTTGCCCACCCGGATATCTTTTTCTTTACCGGTCCGGACAGGATTTACAAAAAAGAATACACGCGGCTCATCGAGCATGCCATGAAGCTTGACATACCGCTGGAAATCAATCTCTTAGGCCTTATGGAAGGCCGGTCTTATCCGGATGAGCGCTTCTTTAAAATCTGCGGTGAGATGGGAGCACCGGTCTGCATCGGCTGTGATGCTCATCACCTCGAGAATGTCTGCAGGCCTGAAGTCATTCAAAAAGCGGAGGACATGGTATCGCGTCTGAAACTGAAACTGGTTGAGCGGCCGGTTATCAGACCTGTGATTCCGGTCTGACACCTTCATTCATCCCCGCCGGCGCGGTCTGGGAAGGATTTCGCCATTTCATAAACAGCGACTCATCCTCTCGAAGAACCGGCAGGCATGTATGCCGGGTTCCCGTGCAGAGATAACCCCCTCCCGGAATACCGGGAGGGGGTTGTGTTTTTTCTCTTCTGTTACTGATCAGGCCTGCGGACCATAAATGGACAGACTTCCCTCCGCAGATGAAAGCGCCGGCGTCTTGGGCTTCAGCGCCCGGTCACAGGCTATATAGCGTTCCCCGATCAGAGGACCTGACAGCATCAGGGTAACGGTATCGTCCATAACAGCGCAGACCTGGAAATCCACCTGGCGCTCCTCCTGTGGGATCTGTGCGGCATAATCCGGGTTCTGCGCAAAGAAATCCGCCTCCGTGATGACCGGCTGCAGGCGTTTATCCGTTATAAGCCCCGTAAAGCCGTCTCCCTTTCCTTTCCAGTTCAGATAATTTTCGCAGTGGCCGTTATAGATAAGCCCCGAGAGCTCCGCATCCCGCTGCCGCCCTTCAAAATCGCAGAGAACCGTCATCCTGAAATCCGGATCCGCCTCAGAAGAAAGCACCATCACAAATCCGTCGTCCAGAACATCCACAACCTGCCTGTCCACGCTCTCGGATGGTATTTCCGCAAGAAGGCTTCCCTCCAGGTCAAACAGCTTTGTCAGCCAGGACTGTCCGTCTCCTCCCTCCGGATATTCCCGCACACTGATCCAGGTAGCGTGTTCAGCAATGTCTACGGAGCAGTTCTCCGGTGATGTGTAAAGGATTTCACCGCTCAGCCGCATCAGGCTGCCCGAGGCATGAATGCCCTCCGCACAGTCGGTCCACAGACCATTTCCGATCAGCCTCAGATACGAATGTCCCTCCGGGGAGATGAGCCATTCCTCCCGTACCGCATCCCAGATACCGCAGGAGCCGGAAAAATCGCTCACCGTAAAGGCAGTATCCCCTGCCTCCTCTGTCCTTTCAAAGGCCGGACCGCCCTCTTCCTTTATGACAAGCGGAATGGGATCTGCCCTGTTCCACCGCATCGTTCCCTCCAGGTATTCCTGTCCATGGATGATTTTCTCCCCGTCCCGTTCCAGGTTCCAGAGCTGCAGGGTATGTCTGCCAATCCGGCTTCCCTGCCCTTCAAGCACAACGGCAGCGGAGTCGAGGTACAGCACCTCATTGCCGTCCGCGTCCAGGGCTTTAACCCGGCCGTCCCGGGAGGTCAGTTCCAGAAAGCTTTCATCAAAGGCCGCCACGGGTTCCCGCAGATGAAGGCTGGTGCTTCCCGCATGAAAGTCCCTGTCACAGAAAGCGTACAGGCTCTGCTTCGAGGTAAGGTCGTACAGCAGCACGGTATAATAATCCGCCGCCGCATCACAGATCTGGAAAGTCACCTGTCCCCCGGAATTTTCCGAAAGCCATTGCTCCGGACTGCACTGCGGGTTTATATCGTAAAATTCCGTCTCTGTCATAAGAATATTCAGGGACAGGTCCGTAGCCAGGCAGCTTCCGTTTTTATCAACCCAGTTCAGGCAGCCGTCTGCATAACCGTTATATACCAGTCCGCTTTCTTCCGTCAGCACAGGGTTTCCTTCAAAGTCGTACAGCGTAACGGGCGTACTGTATCCGTCATCAGCTACATATGCGTCCGGGAGTACATCCAGGACCCGGTGCTTTGCGTCCCGTACCAGGAGGTTGCCGTCCAGATCAAATAAAAGGACTGCGGAATCCGGCACATGGACATTTTCCGAAACTTTGTTACTGTTCAGCGGGGGTAGAATAGCTACTACGCGTGACTGTGAAAAACAGAGATTTTTTTCTTTTTTTCAAAGCCCAAAAGTATTCAAATTCTCCCCTTAGATAGTTGATTGTTCGTAACTGTTCAGAGCCGGCTGACAATCCCGGGAAAAATTATGGATTGTCAGCCGGCTCTGAGCAGCTGCATTCTTTACGGAGATGCCTCCGGGAAGCCTTTCTTTTTTCTTTTTTCCCGCATGCAAAAAACTGCATGCCGGATATTACCTGTCGTCCGCTCCCCAGGTTTTCAGCCATTTTTCTTTTGCCGTTCCCCGCAGCAGCCCGGTCTCATCCTCCCCCTCTGTCCCGAAGGCGCAGGCATTGGCCCGGATGAACTCCGTGATCCGCTCATCGTTAAGCTCTGAAAACACTTCCTTGACAACGCTCCTGTTCCTGTCCGTCAAGCCTTTAAGGCCGGTCAGGGTATACTCGGCCCGCGGAAGCCTGAAAAGCGCCCGGATAACCTTTTCAACCGTGTCTCTCTGCTCTGCCGTGAGTGAAGCGGCATCCGAAGCCTCCCGCATTCCGTCCGTAAGCGCAAGCATTCCCTCCAGCAGGTCGGATAGCTGATCCGGATCTGTGGGCGGGATCAGGTCCTTTCGGATAAAATCCCGCGGGGAAACCGGTTTCTGCAGACGTGCGCAGTAATCAAGGAAAGCATTGCCCTCTTTTTCTCCGATATTCCCGAGAATTTTATTGCGGACAGTCCTGTCAGAGAGCGCATCATCCAACTTCAGGATATCGCTGACCCGCTCCCAGGACCGCGGAGTGGCAAATACAAGGCCCTCCGCCTCCGCTCCCGACGCGGAAAGCGCCGACGGCCTGTATGACAGAAAATCCAGGACAAGGGGATGGATGCCGTGCGGGACGGCAAAATCCTCCAGCCACTCAGCAAAATCCGGCTCGATGAAATGGATCTCAAAGCGGTCCGCCAGGGGAGAAGCCAGTTCAAAATATACCCCTTCGTCGTCCTCGCGGTTCCCCAGCGCTATGACAAAGGTTCCCTCCGGCAGGGTATACTGTCCGATCCTTCTGTCCAGGATCAGCTGGTAGGCGGCCACCTGCACCCGCTTGCTGCAGGAGGTGATTTCATCCAGCAGGAGGATTATCTTTTCACCGTCCCGTTTCTCATCCGGCAGGATATCCGGTGTGAGCCATACGGTCCTGGTATGGTCCTCGCTTGGATAAATCAGACCGCCGATTTCCACCTCCGACATCTGTGCCAGACGCAGGTCAATCACGCGGTAGCCGTATTTCTCACCCAGCTGTCTGATGCACTGGCTTTTCCCGACACCGGGGGCGCCGAGGCCCAGGATGGCATGTCTGAGCCCGTGCAAGAGGTTAAATTCCACACATTTCTGAAAATCCCTGACTGTCATAGCCGCCCCTCCCCATCGTCATTTCAGTCTGGCGGTTTTTCCGATTCTTCTCATCTTCTCCGTAACGGGCGCATCGTTTGTGAGAATCAGGATGGTCTTGCGCCGCAGCCCCGGTATCCTGTTCTCATCCGACAGCTCCCCGAAATATCCGTCCGTGAGGATCAGGACGGCCTCCGCTTTCACGTTTGTCCCGCGGATCCATCTGTATACGCAATTGATATCCGTCCCGCCGGAAAAATTCGGCAGCGCATCAGAGAGGGCTTCCTCCGAACGGATATCCTTGTAAACATCCGTCACTTCCGTATTCCAGTATGCGACGTTCAGCCCGCAGCGGTAACGCCTCACGATCGACCGAAGCTGTGTCAGGAAGCGCTCCATGTCTTCCCTGCCGACCGAAGCGGAGCTGTCCACAAAGGCCCAGACCTTCTCCGGCCTTTTTTCCCGCCGGCCCGGTCCCGGTACAATCATGTCCCTGTAAAGATACTTTCTATCCGGCGTCGCATAAGAGGCCTCTTCCCGCTCATCCGCCTCGGAGAGCAGGCCGTTTAACAGCTTTTTCCAGTCCAGGACAGCGCCGCTGTCCATGGTATACAGGCCGGGCGGCACATAATAGTTCCCGGAAGGCGCCCGGTCCCTGGCTGCGGATGCACGGGCAAGCATCTGCCCGACCTCCTGTTCCAGCGCTTGTGCGGGAAGACCTAAAACCAGATCGTCCGGAAGCTCCCCGGTATATGCCCTGAAGCCGTTCGCATAGGAGCGCCTGAGCATTCCGGTTTTTCGCGGGGGCTCCGGGGGATTGTGCTGCCTGTTTTTGCTTTTTCCCAGGTCACCGTTCTGAAAAAGGCGGCCAAAAAGCCGGTTCAGACCGGAAAGCTTCCGCGTTCCGGCGCTGCCGCGGGTTTCCTCCCGCAGACTTCTTTCTCCTCCCCTGTCCTTCCCCGCGTCCGGTGATTCCTTTCCGCCAAAGCTTTCGCCATCCCGCCCCCGGCTGCCGGAGAGGGCTTTCTTCCCGGGATTGTCGGCAAGGAGCTTTTCATAAAGATTCTCGGCGGTTTCCGTATCATCTACATCCGCATAGAGTCCGTCCGGCGGAGCCTTGAAGGATATGCCCGCCTGGTGCATTCCGCTCTCTAACAGTCCCAGTTCCCGGTTTACCAGAATGTCCGCGGCGGCGTTGAAGAGCTCCGGATCCCTTCCCGCAGCCCGCGCGCAGTGCAGCATCACAATATGCATGATTTCGTGCATGATGATGAAATGGCGCTCCGCCTCCGTGAACTTCAGAAGATACTCCGGATTATAGCGGATCATCCGCCCGTTCGTGCAGGTAGAACGGATGCCATCGTCCGCCTCCATGGGAACCTGCATAAGGATTTCCCCGTAAAACGGCATGCGCCCGAGAAGCTCCAGTTTGAACCGGATCATCTCCTGCTGCAGCTCGTCCATATCCGATCCCTCCTGTCTGAAGCGCCGGTATCCTCCGCCCTACAGCAGCGAGAGCAGCCGGTATCTCGCATATGCCTCCCGCACTTCCCTTCCGGGCTCCTGAAGATTTCCCGCACTGTCAAAAACAGCCATATCGGTCCGGAAAATCTGTCCGCCGGACGGATACAGCCTGCTGTATACAAAATAGGCCCCGTTCCGGCCTCCGGATACTTTCTTCACCATCGGATAGAAAAAGTACCCACGCTCGACCTTAAACAGCACAAGCTTCCGTCCTTCCCGGTATTCAAAATCTTCCGGAGAGAAGGTGAATACCGCGCTTTGGCCGATCCCGTCCCGCTCCTTTGCTCTGCCCTGTCTGGAAATCCAGTCCGTCATAAGCTCCTGCCCGGGCGGAATACGGCCTCCGCCGCCTTCGTGAATCATCCTCAGGACAATATCCCGCTCCGTCAGGGGAAGAAAACCGGTATCCGGGCTTTCCGGAGCGTAAAGGGGATAGGCTTCCGGCGCTTCGTACGCTGCCTGCTCACCCTGGAGCAGATTTTTCTCCCGGAAAAAACAGGAGTCGGAAAGTGCCGCCGGGAAGACTGAAAGACCAAGCATATCCGCCTTCTCCTTCAAACCCGCAAGCAGCGATACATCCCTTATGACATATCGTCCACGGGTTTTTGCCGCGATACGCATCAGCTGTCTTTCCTCTTCCCTGCTCTCAAGCGCCAGGAAAAACTCCGCCTCCTTCAGACCTGGATAGTCCTCTATGCAGATGCCGCATCTGCGCAGTCCGGAGGGGAGGTGAAGGGCTTCAAGCTTTCTGTCAAAGGCCTGCGCTCCGATCTCCTCGATGCCTTCCTCAATGTAAATCCGCAGCGGCCGCCCGAGCCTGGCATTGCACGCCCGCCTCCCGATACGCCTTATGGCTCTGCCTTCAAGCTGCGAAGGGATCACAAGGGTCTTCTCCTGACCGGAAAACAGAAGCAGTGTATCACCTGCGGCGGTGAAACGATCATTTGCCGTTATTAACATAATTATGCCCCGGAAATTTAACAGCCTTCCAGTTCTCTGCGCTTCTCAAAAAAGGCCTCCATCGCTTCCATCGAAAAGCTTCTCCCCGCAATGGCCAGCGCCCGAAGCTCCGCGGCGCATTCAACGGCCTCCTCTGTCAGTTTTGCATACCGTTCATCCGCTTCTTCCCTGCGCAGGCAATCCAGGAGTTCCCTCAGCACGGCTTCCGCCTGCCCGGGCTGTGCCGTAAGAAGAATATGCGCGATCAGGCCCCCAAACTGCTCCTCATCCATAAAACGCCTCCCGGTGCAGACCTGCTGTCTGGCTGCAGTGGCCGACGGCAGCACAGTCCGGCATATCCTCTTCGGGCCGCTTTTTCAATCACAGGAATCAGACGGAGAAGGTCCTCTCGAAGGTTTCCGGCAATGTCCCTTTCCCGGCGCTCCAGTCGAGATAGGAGCGGATCATCGCCGCTGCCACGGGTACCGCTTCAAGCATCTCCCGCTCCATAGCCCTGTTGAACCCGCTGCAGGCGGGATTATCCTTCTGATTGGCAAAAAAGCCCCTGGTTTTTGCATAGACGCCCGCCACTTTCATGGCCGCAAAGACCGGTTTCCTGATCCACTCGCTTGTCGTATAAAAGAGGTTTTGCAGCCGGGAGAATTTGCAGAGTGCCTTTGCGATATCCTGTTTCTTCAGTCCGTAAAAGATCGCGATGATCTGCGCGCTGTCCGCTTCCTTTGCGAAATCCTCCGTCAGCTTCAGCCGAAACGGATCCTTCCCTTCCTGCTTCAGGAAATACTTGTCCAGTTCCTTTTCAATCTCATGATGCGAGATCCCGCTTTCACCGATAAACGCCTCGATATGCGGATGGCAGGCCGCATCCAGGGCCAGGTGACAGACAACCCCGGCGCCATAGGCAAGCGCTTTCCCGTGCCTGACGGGATCTGTTTCCTTTGAGATGCGTTTCGCGGCGTCCTCAAATAGCTTTCTTCCCGGCGCGTGATGAATCTGCTGGCCATAGGTACAGATCGGGTGGCCAAGGACGGGCCGGTAAAAAAACAGGATATCCGGCCCCTGGAATCCGGTCTCAAAAAGGTCCCGGTTCTCCGCCAGAAATTTTACCGTTTCCGCATCGAGCGCTTTTTCAACCAGTTTTCCGAATTTATAATGCATATAATATGCGGGCATATTAAATCCTTTCACTCAGGAAACCCTGTTGCGCAGGCGTTCCAGGAATTCCCCGTCCCACAGGACGATATTGTGTGCCTGGGCAAGCTTCTGTGCGGCCTGCGTAAACTCGGTGCTGGCCATGACCACACCGACCATACAGTGATAGTAATCCCGCCCGCTGTAGATCTCCTGCACGGCGCGGACCCCAACCGGATGGTCATAGCATTTGCACTGGAAAGCCCAGGTCACGCCGTCCCGCACCGCGAATATGTCCACGCCGAAATCGCCGGAACCGGGGGTCATCTCCACCTCCCTGTAGCCGCATTTTTCCAGCAGCTCCGCGCAGAAGCGCTCAAAATCCCCTCCGATTTCGGAGGTATTGAGGCGCTTCTGCCTGCGCCGGATCAGCCAGACTATGAGCAGTAGGATCAGAAGTCCTCCCGCTCCCGCCGCAAGCCAGATCCAATGCTCCTGTACGCTGAACCATTCTGCCAAGAAGCCTGCTCCTTTCTCTGACCGGTACCGGTCCGGTCAAACCGCATCCTCCGCCACAACAGCCACACCGTATTTCTCCAGCACGATAGAATCCTTTACCCTGCGTCCCGTCAGCAGGTCTGTGCCTTCCGCCGCAGGTGTAATCGTTACGGGCTCCTCCGTGTGGTTTAAATAGAATGCAAAGCGCTGTTCTCCATTGCTGCGGAAATGCGCTTCCGTGCCCTCGGGCATGGGAATACGCACGGTGCCGGCTTCATCCAGACAGCGGGAGTAGACTGCTTCCATACCCCTGGCCTCCAGCCTTGCGCCGACATACCAGACTGAACCGTTCCCTGCCTTCTTCCTGGTCACGACCGGCGTTTCCGCGTAAAAGTCATCGGTGTAGGAGGCAAGAACCTCAGCGTCCTGCACCTTCAGGATCTCACAGTAATCCCGGATTTCAAAAACAGACCCGTCCTCAAACCGCGCGCCGTTCCTGTCCGCGGGATAGAGCGTATCCAGCTCTTCGCTGTAAAGACCTGTCAGCTCCTTTAACCCGTCTCCCGGGAATCCGCCGAGGAAGCAAAGCGTATTCTCATCCACATAGCCCGTAAGATAGGTGAATACCAGTACCCCGCCGTTCTTTGCGTACGCGCGAAGGTGTTCCGCCCGGCCGGGCTTCAGCTGGTACAGCATCGGTGCCACGACCAGATCATATCCCGAGAGATCTGCCTCCGGAGAGACCACATCTGTCTCCACACCCAGGCGTGAAAGGGCTTCGTACTGCTCCATCACCGTGCGCACATACTGTTTGGTGGAGGCGGCCATACCCGCCATCCCCTCGATAGCCCAGCGGTTGCTCCAGTCATACAGCACGGCGGCCTTCGCCTCCGGCACACTGCCGAGCACGGGTGCCAGCTTTTTGAGATCTGCCCCGAGAGCAGCCACCTCTCTGAAGGTTCTCGTGTCATCCGTCCCGAGATGGTCTATCACCGCTCCGTGGAACTGCTCAAAGCTGCCGCGGCCCTTTCTCCACTGAAAATACTGGACGGTATCCGCACCGCAGGCTATGGCCTGGAGGGAAGACAGCCGCAGCACGCCCGGCCTGCGCAGCTTATTGAAGGAATGCCAGTTCACAAGGCTCGGCGTGCTCTCCATCAGCATGAAGGGCTGACCCGGCTTCGTGCCGCGGATCACGGCATGGGCAAATGCCGTCTCTGCCGCCGTCTCCGGCATGGATTCCGTGTCGGAATGATACCGGGGATAGCTGTCCCACGATACCATATCCAGGTCTTTAGCCAGCTCATGGTAATCCAGCGTGGGATAAACCTGCATGAAATTGGTGGTGGCAGGAATATCCGGCGTCAGTTCCCTGAGGAGCTGCCGCTCAAATTTCACGTACTGGCCCATGTTCCAGGAAGTAAACTCCCTCCAGGCCTGGTTCAGGCCGATGATGCTGCGCTCACCGTTTGCATAGGGCGGTTCAACCTGCTCAAAGGAAGTATAATGATGGCTCCAGAAATCCGTCCACCAGGCTTTGTTCAGCTTCTCAATATCGTTTCCGAAGCGCTGTCTCAGATAATTCCGGAACTGATCGGCACACAGCGGGCAGAAGCATTCCCCGCCAAGCTCATTGCTGATATGCCAGAGGATCAGGCCCGGATGCCCTTTTACCGCCTCGGCCAGTCTCTTTATGATGACCTCAGCCTGTCTGCGGAATGCCGGCGACGTGAGGCAGTGGTTGTGGCGGTTGCCATGCCGCAGCCGCATGCCGTTTGCATCGCAGCGCAGAGCTTCGGGGTAGTTCTCATCCAGCCACGCGGGTTTTGCCCCGGTGGGCGTTGCCAGGACTGTATAGATGCCGTTCTGATACAGCCGGTCCATAACCGAGAGCAGCCAGTCGAAGTGGAATTTTCCCTCCTTCGGCTCATAGGCGGACCATGCAAAGACACCGAGCGTCGCGGTATTGATGCCCGCCTCCTTCATCAGGCGCACATCCTCCTCGAGAATATCGGGGCGGTCCAGCCACTGATCCGGATTGTAGTCCCCTCCGTGCAGAACCTGGGCGATTTGCGGAAACAGCATTTTCTTCATAGTTTCTCCTTCTCACAGTACAGCCGATGATTCTGCCGGCTGCAGGACGTAAGCCGGT
>CAMOSC010000054.1 GCA_946624325.1 uncultured Clostridia bacterium | reverse complement strand
AAGCAGCCGGAGGCTGCGAATGTCCGCCTGCGGAATCGGGTGGGCGGATGGTTTTTCCGCTTGCCCGACTGTTATTGTTCAGAGACACATCCCTGGTTCATTTGCAGCCATTCAACTTTTGCCTGCAGCTTTGAAATCAAATCATCCTTTTGGGCTAATGCTTCATCCATCCGGAATAATGCTTCATCCTTCTGGTTTATTGTCTTTGTATCCTGATCATGCATTCTCTGCAATTTAGCAATGGTTATATCCTTTTCCCATGCAATCGCCTCACTTAGGTTACACATCCTCGCCAGCCCCCTTTCTGCGTCTTTTGAAAGTTTGAAATCGTATTCATCTTCCAGAATCTTTTTGCGCTGATCCTTTGTCAATGTGCCCGAGAGCAGAGTGGACAGCATCCCGATCAGCTTATTCCGCGACCGGACTGTTTTTTTCCCAAGCCGGATGAGGATGAGGGACATGATATCATACCTGCCATCCCTCACATCCAAATCTTCGCTCCCATTATACATCACTTCCGGTTTCATTGCAAATCGAATGATGCTGTCTGCTGCCGGGAGAAGTAATCCGGGGTTATTCAGAAGTACAAACTATTATGACGAGAAGGGAGCGGTTTTGCTGCTTTCCCTGTTTTCCAACTCTGTTTTCTTGAAGGGCCTGGTATCACGTCAGAAAGACAGGCTTTCATAATGTGATTTTTCAAAATGTGACATGATTCCGGTAAAAATGTCTTCAGGGAGGTCATTTTTAAAAAACCACATGTCACAAAAATCGGCGGAAAACCTGTATAATGAAATCATCCAAAAAACAGACGCGCTGGTAAAGAGGCGCGGACACAAGTAAATCAGGAGGATTTCAAGATGACAGGAAAGAAATTAGCTGGCGGTATCCTTGCAGCGGCCATGACAGCCATGACAGCGGCTTCCGCATTCGCGGCTCCCGAGTTCCCCACCGATGTGGACGTTTCCGATATGCCGGTTGTGGAGTTTGCTGCTCCCCATTTCAACGACGTTACGGACGCTCCCATGGTAGAGGCTGCCATGAATGAGATCCTTGCAGAGCGCTACGGCATCCAGGTGAAGCTGAACTTCATCGGAATCGGTTCCTGGCAGCAGCAGTCCAACCTTCTTCTCACCGGAGACGAGGTTGACGTGATCACCCTGTGGCCGCTTCCCCTTTCCACCTTCATCAGCAATATGCAGCTGTATCCGCTGGATGAGTATCTTGCGGACGCTCCGGAAGAGTTTATCAACAAGTTTACCGAGGAACAGTGGGCAGCCTGCCAGGCCGACGGCGTTCAGTATTCCGTACCGAATCTCCGCAATTACGGCAACATCTTCATCTGCTACTGGGATGAGGAGAAACTCCATGAGCTCGGCTACAATGAGGATGAGATCACCACGCTCGATCAGATCGAAGAGGTGCTCTACGCCGCTCATGAGAAGTATCCGGACATCTACACCATAGTTCCTCAGAGCCAGGCAACCTTCTGCAACGGCATTTCCTGGGACGGCCTCGGCGACCAGAACTACATCGGTGTTCTCGGAAACTTCGGACAGGACACCACCGTTACCGATATCTTCGAGTGCGAGGATTTCGTAAACTTCGTAAAGAGAACCCGTCAGTGGTATCTTGACGGCCTGATGATGGGCGACGCCCTCAGCAATCAGGAAACCGGCGCTACCATGATCCAGAACGGCGCTGCCTTCGCATCCCTCTCCAACCGTGCGTGTGAACCGGCTCCGGCAGGACTGACCCAGTCCAAGTTTGTCGACTGCTGGTCCGATGCTACCAACATCACCGCTCTGACCTATGGAATCAACAGCCTTTCCTCCGATCCGGACGCTGCATGGGTTCTCCTTCAGGCGCTTTACATGGATTCCGATTTACAGACCCTTCTGATCGACGGTATCGAAGGCGTTCACTACATCCTCAACGAGGACGGCTCCGCTTCCTATCCGGAAGGCCTTGACTCCACCACCGTTACCTACGGCATGGCTCCGGCTTACTGGTCCCTGCCCTATGCAAACAGCGATGTTCCGCCGATCGACGAGCTGGGCTCTGCTTCCTTCTTCAGCGATCTGATTGCCTTCAACGAGAGTGCTCTTCCGTCTATCGCAACCGGTATCACCATCGACATCAATGCCCTGGGTATCGCCGATGAGTACGCTGCCTGCATCAATGTAAAGACCAAGTACTATGACGCCCTGATGAATGGCGTTATGGATCCGGAGACCACCCTTGCACAGGCGCATCAGGAAATGGTTGACGCCGGCATCGAGAAGATCTGCGCCGCGAAGCAGGCCGTTCTGGACGAGTTCCTTGCAGCAAAGGGTGAATAATCCTTCCGGCTGTAAATTGTGAAACGGAAACGGACGGTTTCCGGACACGGAATAATGAGAGGGGATGGGACCACAAGCCCCATCCCCTTTTTATCGGGAAGGATCTGTAATACTTTCTATCACGGCAGGTTTTGGAAAGGGTCAAAACGATCCTGAAATACCTGGAACCGCTCAGAAAGACTGATGGGGAAGAAGCCCTGAGATCAGTCCCGGCACGGCGGAGAAGGCTCCGCTGACAATCAGCTTCCAGCATAAGGGAGGAAAAAGTTATGGCTGCAGCAGCTGCAACATCCGGAAGGAAAAAAGGCATCCGGAACCTGAAGATGAAGCTTGCCCTTCTTTCCATGATGATTCCGGGTGCAATTTACCTGATCATCAACAACTACATCCCCATGGCGGGACTTCAGATCGCCTTCAAGAAATTCAATTACCGTGACGGCATGTGGGCAAGCCCCTGGACGGGTCTTTCCAACTTTACATATCTGTTCAAGACCAAAGACGCGATCCTCATGACGCGCAACACCCTGCTGTACAACCTGGCCTTCATTGTCCTGGGCACGGTTTTCGCGGTGGCCATCGCCATCATGCTGAACGAGATCCGTTCCTCCGGCGCCAAGAAGATCTACCAGGTGCTGTTCCTGATCCCCTACCTCATTTCCATGGTTGTGGTCAGCTACATTGTCTTTGCCTTCTTAAGCTATGACAATGGTTTCCTCAACAACAGCGTCATCGCGCCGCTTGGCGGTGAGAAGATCAACTGGTATATATCGCCGCAGTACTGGCCCTTTATCCTGGTGCTGGTGCATCTGTGGAAGGGCTTCGGCTACAGCAGCATCATCTACTATGCAACGGTCATCGGAATCGATTCCGCGCTGTACGAGGCGGCTGTAATCGACGGAGCGAATTCCTGGCAGAGAACCTGGCATGTCACGCTGCCCGGCCTGAAGAATACCATCATCACCCTGACCCTGTTAAACATCGGACGTATCTTCTATTCCGATTTCGGCCTGTTCTACCAGGTGCCGCAGAACTCCGGCGCCCTGTCCAACGTAACCACCACGATCGACGTATATGTCTACAGAGGACTGACCCAGCTCAACGACGTGGGCCGTTCCTCCGCGGCGGGCTTCTATCAGTCCATCGTGGGCTTCATCATGGTGCTTGTCGCCAATCTTGTAGTCCGTAAGATTGACAGAGACAGCGCGCTGTTTTAAAGAAGGGAGAGGCAAGCTATGGAATCAATGGTATCAACGAAAAAAGGCGGCCAGATTGCCATGCATATCATCGGCATCCTGCTCTGCATTGCCTGCGTAGCGCCGTTTATCCTTCTGATCACCTCCTCCCTCACCGAGGAAGCCACGCTGGTTAAGAACGGTTATTCCTTCTTCCCGCAGGTGTGGAGCCTGGAATCCTATGCCTATATCTCCAGAAAGGCAGCCGTTATCTTCAGGGCATACGGAATCACGGTCCTGGTAACGGTGGTCGGAACGGTGTCCAGCCTGTTCATGACGCTGCTGTTTGCGTATCCGCTCTCCCGCAAGGAGCTGCCCTTCCGCAATGTGCTCGCGTTCTTCGTGTTCTTCACGATGCTCTTCAACGGCGGTCTGATTCCCACCTACCTCATGTATACGGGAACCTTCCACATTAAGAACACCATCTGGGCGCTGTTAATTCCGTCCCTCCTGATGAACGCCTTCTATGTCATCATGATGCGTTCCTTCTTCACCGCCAACATTCCGGATTCCCTGATCGAGGCGGCCAGGATTGATGGAGCCGGCGAGTACCGGATCCTTTTCAAGATTGTGCTGCCCCTGTCTCTTCCCATGATCGCCACCCTGGCGTTAATGGTAGGCCTGGGCTACTGGAACGACTGGCTTAACGGTCTGTATTATCTTACCGACGAAAACCTCTTCAGCATCCAGAACGTGCTGAACAAGATGGTTTCCGACGTGCAGTTCCTCAAGACCAACCAGACGACGGTTACTTCCGCGGTGGATGTCTCCAAGCTTCCCAGCGTCGGTATCCGCATGGCCATCGCCGTAATCGGCGTTATCCCGATCCTGGTGGTATATCCCTTCTTCCAGAAGTACTTTGTAAAGGGTATTGTTGTCGGCGGCGTGAAGGGCTGATTGAATTAATTTGTTATTGTTCAGAGCCAGGCGCAAATCCAGAAACGGCGTTCTCTGCCATTTTCGGAGTCTGGCTCTGAACAGTAACACTAAAAGAAACAGAATGAAAGACCCGGAAGCTTTGCCAGATATCAGCTGGAAGACTTTCGGGTCTTTTGCGCGAAGTAATGAGCCATGCGGTAGAAAATGACAGCACTGGCACGGGAAAGCTGCTTTTTAAGCTTACCCGGGACAGTGATGGCATTTTCTACCATACGGTGAATACCGCGACAATCGCAGCGCATGCTTTCCGCGCTGCGATCTGTCGGCATGGCTCATAGTGGAAGGGACAGACGGGCGGACGGGCGGATGGTTGTCCGCCTGTCGGATTGTCGGCAGTGAGCCATGTGCAGGGAAGTTTCAGGGAGGAAAAGATGCGCAATCCATTTGACAACAGCCGTGTCAACGGCTTTTTACGGGCAGACGGCAGAAGAATCGTGAACGGTGACGGCGAGGAGCTGATCCCGCGGGGCTGGGGCGCCGGAAACTGGACAAACCCCGAGGGCTTTATGCTGGGCATCGGAACCGCTTACATGCAGGACGGCATGAAGCCGGGGCTCGCCCTTCCGGGCCGCTTTACCAGCGCCAGAACCATGACGCAGGTGATACGGGAGCTCTGCGGCAGCGAATATGCCTCGGGCTTCTGGCAGAAATGGTGGGTAAACCATCTCGGGGAGGCGGATATCCGCGCCATGGCAGAGCAGGGCTATAATTCCGTACGTCTGCCCCTGACGGCCTGGGTATTGCTTGAGGAGGAGCCCGGAATTCATTTCCGCGAGGATGGCTTTGCCATGCTGGACCAGGTGTTGGCGTGGTGCGAGAAATACCGCGTTTATGCCATTCTGGACATGCACGGCACCCCGGGCGGCCAGTCCGGCCTTGCCTGCGACGACGGCCTGGATAATATTCCCCACATGTTCCTGGAGGCGGAGAGCCGTGAGCGGGCCCTGCTTCTCTGGGAGGAGCTGGCGAAGCGCTATGCGGACCGATGGATTGTCGGCGGGTACGACCTTCTCAACGAGCCGATCGCCGTCGACCGCTGGCATTATCTCAAGCCTGAGCTGGCGCGCTTCTATGAGGATGTGATCAGACGTATCCGGAAGTATGATAAAAACCATCTTCTGTTTCTGGAAGGAGCCATGTTCGCCACGAACCTGGATATCTTTGACCACAATTACGATCCGGAGTGCAACAACTGGGGCATTTCCACACATCTCTACGCTCCGTCCCCTGAGATCCGGGATCTGTACAGATACATGGAGGTCTCCTGCAGGCTGAATGTGCCGGTGTGGATCGGCGAGGGAAGGCTGGATTATCCGGGGATGGCGGTCTTCTATGAAATTGCCGCGGAGCAGCATATGGGCTTCAGTCTCTGGGTATGGAAATCCGTGGTCAATACGGAGGATTCCGGCTGCGTCACCTATGAGCTGCCGGAGGGCTTCGAAGCTGTTCTGAAATACTGCATGGAGGGCGGTCCGAGGCCTTCCTACGAGGAATCCATCCGCCTGTTTGACGCCATGCTGGAGGCAATCCGCTATGAAAACTGCGCCGTGAACGAGAAGGCTCACCTGTATTGCGGCAGGCGTCAGGGCATTACGCTGCCGGCAGCGGGGTATGACCCGCAGCGGGAGAGCTTTTCCGGCAGCTGGTACCTCGGCAATCCTTTCGGCTACCGCACAGAGGATCACACGCATCTTGTCATGAAGGACGGCGTGCATGTACCGAACGCGTTCTCCATCGGGGGACCGCCGCCGGCAAAGGATCCGCTGGCAAGCCTCCTGCTGCAGCTTGACGAAGGCGAATTCGTATCCTATACTGTTCGTATGGTAAAGACGGACTGCCGCGTTGTCCTGACGGCGAGAGCGCTTGCGGAGGCGGAGCTTGAGATCCTGGGCGATGGCCTGGAGAAGCGCATTGCGGTTCCCGCCGGGACAGAGCTCGCGGACTATGAGGCCGTTGTCCTTTCGCCCTGCGATGCCCGTACGGTTCGGGTGAAGGCCGTGAAGGGAAGCGTACAGCTTGAGAAGATCTTATTCGGATAAACAGACAGCCAAACTGTGTATATTCATGTCGTTTTCGCGCAAAAGCAGGGAAGCATGAAGCTGTTTACAAATGTCGTAACTGTCCGGAACCTGATTCCGGAAATGGCTGCTTATGCCGTTTCCGGAGTCCGGCTCTGAACAGATGCCTCGAAATGGAGAAAGTGATGTTTAAAATCAGGGATTTCAGAACAGAATACCAGGACAGTCCGCTGGGACTGGATGTGGAAAGGCCGCGCTTTTCCTGGAAATTTGCGGATACGGGGAAATGCTTTCTCCAGACGGCCTACAGGCTGCAGGTGGAGACGGCCGAAGGGGATGCGGTCTGGGACAGCGGGAAGGTAAACAGCAGAATATCCACGGGCGTGTCCTATAGCGGAGAAGCGTTAAAGCCCTGCACCCGTTACGCGGTAAAGGCGACGGTCTGGGGAGAAAATTTCGCGACAGGAGAAGGAGACTCAGAGAACAGTTCTGCAGGGGAAGCCTCCTGCACGGTCTGGTTTGAGACCGGTCTCATGAACCCGTCCATGGAAGCCTGGGAAGGCGCGCAGTGGATCGGCGCGCCCGAGAAATATCTGAGCGCCCGCACCATGGGCGTTTTTGTGCTGGTCACCCGCATCCGCCTGGCGGAGGGAAGCAGGAGGGCCGGAATCGTCTTCGGGGCGAATGATCCAAGGCTCCTGGACGCGCGCAGAAACCAGTATGAAATCGCAGGGGAGAATTCTATCCGCTATGTGCTGGACGTATCGGAGCTTCCTGCCAGGCTTGAGATTGTGCGGGTGGGCTATGCGCCGGGAGATGAGGCTGATAAGCCGCTTGCCGTGGTTCCGGTACGGGAGCTCGTGAAAAATGCGGACGGGAGCGTCTCGGAGGGTGCGCCGGTCATTACCGAAGAAAACCGTTATGCGGAGCATGAGCTGAAAATCGAGGTCATCGGCGACTGCGCGTGGACTTACCTGGACGGAAAGCTGATTGACGGCGAGCTGCGCAGGGGCTTCAGGGGCGAGAGCTTTGAGGCCAGACAGCTCAACCCCCTGGGCTTTAACGATATCACCACCTTCCCGAGGCTGAATGAGATCGGATACTATGCGGGAGCGGGAGATGAGGCGCATTTTGACGGCATATCCGTGCGCAATTACCGGGCGCCGCATGCGGAGGTAGTGCATGTGGATCCTGAAGGCCTGACGCTTCGGGGGGCATCGGAGGATGGCACGGCCGCAGAGCTGCAGTGCACAAAGGACCCGGGCTGCCATTCCCTGCCGATGTTCCGCAGGAATTTCAACGTCGGAGAGAAGGCTGTTTCCGCGCGGCTGTATATTACCGCAAGGGGCATCTATGACTGCCGCATCAACGGAAAGCCGGTCACGGAGACCTGGCTGAATCCCGGCTGCACCCAGTTCGACAAACACATCCGCTATCAGACCTACGATGTGACCGGGCTTCTGAATGCCGGGGAGAACGGCATCGGCATAACTCTGGCCTCCGGCTGGTGGAGTGATTCCCAGACCTTCGTGCTGCGCAACTACAACTACTACGGCGACAGGGAATCGTTCCTGGCAAAGCTTGTCGTGAATTTCGCGGACGGCAGGCGGCAGGTTCTTGTCAGCAATACGGAGGACTGGGATTACTACGGGGAAGGCCCTTACACCTACGCCGGGCTTTTCCAGGGAGAGCATCTTGACGGCAGGCGCATCGCGGAATATGAAGATTTCTCGCTGCCTTCCTTCCGGATTCCGCAGTCTGATGCGGATGCGAACTCCTGTCCGGATCCCCGGGAAGCGGCCGGAAATGCGAGAAAGGATGCCGTTCTGCAAAAGAAGCCCGTCGTAATCACCCCGGTGCCCATCGACAGCTATTCCACCATGCCTGCGGGCTTCGGAAGGGCCTGGCCTGCGGTCAACCAGGGCGAGACAAAGATTACCGGAAGCTTCCAGGCTCCCGTAGTGGAGGTGTGCCGCCTCACGGCAAAATCCATGACAGAGCCGAGACCGGGCCTCTTTATCTATGATCTGGAGCAGGAGATGGCCGGCGTGCCGCGCATCCGCCTGAAAGGAAAAGCCGGAACGGTAGTGACCATCCGCTATGGGGAGATGCTTTACCCGGAGCTTCCGGAGTACGGAAATCTGCACGGGCTGATGCTCACGGAAAACTACCGCGACGCGGAGAGCATTGATCTCTACACGCTGCGCGGCGATCCCGAGGGTGAAATCTACGAGCCCCGCTTTACCTTCCACGGCTACCGCTACATTGAGATCAGCGGCGTGGAGGAAGCACCGGCGCTTTCCGATGTGGAAAGCATCCAGCTCTCATCCATCCCCGATGTTACAGGTCCTATTGAAACCTCCGAGCCGCTTGTGAACCGCCTGGCGGAGAATGTGAAATGGTCGCAGCTGTGCAATTTCATCAGCATCCCCACGGACTGCCCGCAGCGCAATGAGCGTATGGGCTGGGCGGGCGATACCCATGTGTTCTGCCGCACCGCCACGTACCGCAGCGATGCGCGGCTTTTCTACTACCGGTATCTTGAGGCGCTTGCGGATCTGCAGGAGGAGGACGGGCAGCTGCCGGAGATCGCCCCGGTGGGCGGAGGCTTCGGCGGTATCACCTATGAAGGCGCCATCATTTTCATCCTGTGGGAGCTGTACCAGCAGTACGGCGACGAGAAGATTGTCTGCGATTATTATCCCGTTGCGCGGAAATGGATGGACTGCATCCGCGCGAAGGGAATGCCCGGGACGAATTTTGTCGGCCCGATCGACGACTGGCTTGCTCCCGCCGCCACGGACAGCCATCTGGTCTGGAACGCCTTTTATGCGCGCTACTGCATCCTCATGGAGCGTCTTGCCGGAGTTGCGGCAAAGAGCGGCTTTGCGGATGCTGGGCTGGCTCAAAAGGCTGCGGCGGATACCGCGTATTTTGCAGAGCTGAAGGCAGAGGCAAAGCGCTACTGGAACGATACCTTCGTGGATCCGCAGACCGGGCGCACCAGGGGTCTGGACGGAAAGCCGAACGAGACCCAGTGCTCCTATGCCCTGCCGCTGGCCTATGAGGTGTTTGACGAGCAGTACCGCGAGGGTGCTTACCGATTCCTTGCGGAGGCGACCGGGAAGGCGGGCTGTACCATCACCACCGGATTCTTTGGTACCGGACTGATCTGCCCCATGCTTACGGAGGGCGGAAACAATGACCTGGCTTACGGCATGCTGCTCCAGAAGGCCTTCCCTTCATGGCTGTATCCGGTGACCCAGGGTGCCACCACCGTGTGGGAGCGCTGGAACTCCTACACCGTGGAGAACGGTTTTGGCGGCAACAACAGCATGAATTCCTTCAACCACTATTCCCTGGGCTCCGTATTGTCCTGGATTTATGAAACAGTGCTGGGCATCCGCAGGGACGAGGCGCATCCGGGCTTTGCGCATTTCACGCTGCAGCCGGATATCCGCGTGCTGGAGCAGGCCGGCGGAAGCATTGAATCGCCCTACGGAAGCATTAGAAGCTTCTGGAAGCGGGAGGGCAATACGTACAGCTATACCTGTGAGATTCCCGCCAACACAACCGCAACGCTTATCCTTCCGGGCCGTGAAGCCATGGAGCTCGGAAGCGGAAACTACACCTTTACGGACAAAAATGAATGCTGCTGATCCTGCCCGGGCAGGAGGCGCGTGAACCGGGCAGCGGAAGCTGCAGCCTTTACATACTGGGCCGGGGACAGGTTCCCTGTCCGGACGCGCCAGCCGTACTGGCCGTGGAGCGGCTATGGCCGAAAACATAAAAAGGCTTGCCAACGGTACGGTGATACGGTATGATATAGAAAAAGAAAAGCGGCTCCACCGGGCCGCTTTTTCAAAAAAGCATGATTACTGTTCAGAGCCAGACCAAAGAAATGGTAAAAAGCGCCATTTCCGGAGTTGCGGCGTGCTCGCCGGGTCCCGGAATCGGGAAAAGAGGGCATATCAGAAATTGCGGCATGAATACCGGTCTATCGGGAAGGAGGAAGACTATGGAAGTTAAAAACTGGACGTATGAGGATTTACCCGAGTTTACGGAAGAAGTGGAAGGCGCTAAGGTGATTGAAACAACGGGCGATGAAGTAGGTGTTTCATACCTGCACGATGTGGAATATGCCAATGTGAACGGCACGCCGCTGCACCTGCAGATCCTGATTCCCTTCAGCCGCAACGACCATTTCAACTATATGGGAGATCAGGAGGGCATATCCCTTCCCTGCATTGTGTTTGTGCAGGGCTCCGGCTGGATGAAGCAGTATGTCTACGGCAATGTGGGCAACGTTGCTCGCCTGGCCATGCGCGGATATGTGTGTGCCATCGTCGAGTACAGGCATTCGGGAATCGCTTATTTCCCTGCTCAGGCGGACGACGCCTGCAATGCGGTGCGTTTCCTGCGCAAAAACGCGAAGCGCTTCGGCATTGATCCGGCAAGGATTATGATGACCGGTGATTCCTCCGGCGGACATACGGCTGTCTGGGCAGGCCTTCTGCACAACGATGACACGGAGCAGAATCTTTTCCCCGGCATCAGCGCCGAGGTCAGCGGTATTATTGATTATTACGGCTCCACCTCGCTGATTGCCCCGGATTCCAATCCGCAGACCGTAAACCACTGCCTGCCGGACAGCCCGGAGGGCTTGGTGATGGGCGGGAAGGACCTGCTTGCGAATCCGGAGTATGCCCGTGCGCTCTCCGCGGAGTGCAATATTGATGAGAACACGAAAATAGCCCCCGTGCTGATTTTCCACGGCACGAAGGACCGGGTGGTCAACTGCACCGGCAGCGCGGCGCTTTACAGGCGGTTAAAGGAAACCGGGCATCCGGCGGAATTTTATCTCGTAAAAGGCGCGGACCACGGCGGCCCCGAGTTCTGGACGGAGCAGGTGCTGGATATCGTGGACGATTTTGCAAAGAGATGCTTTGCCGGCTTCTGAAGCGGCAATACAATCCAGACCGGTTATACAGGCGATTCAGGCTTACAGGCCCTGCTCTGCAAGAGCGGGGCCTGTACGTCATGAGCTTGTGAATCAGACATATAACGGCGGATGGGAGAAAGGATATGCCTGTACAGATTTCGACGATAAAGACAGATGCTTTTGAAATGGATTATATACGGTTCGGAGCGGGAAAAACGCCTTTTGTCATTCTCCCGGGTCTCAGCGTGCAGAGCGTAATGGGGGCCGCGGAGCTGATTGCAAAAGATTACGGGCAGCTGGCTGAGGCGTTTACGGTCTATGTATTTGACAGGCGCAGGGAACTGCCGGACACTTATACCGTGCATGAGATGGCAATGGATACGGCGGCTGCTGTTCAGGCTCTGGGCCTGGAGCACATCAATCTGTTCGGGGCTTCCCAGGGCGGCATGATTGCCATGGAGCTGACGATCGCTTTTCCGCAGCTGGTTGATAAGCTCGTTTTAGGCTCCACCTCCGCCTGCGTCGGGGAGGGGCAGTACCGGATCATCGAAGACTGGATCCGCCTTGCCAGGGAGGAGAACGCGGAAGAGCTGTATCTGACGTTTGGGGAAGCAGTCTATCCGCGGCAGACCTTTGAACAGTTCCGGGGACTTCTGATTGAAGCCGCAAAAACCGTGACAAACGCGGATCTTGAACGGTTTGCGGTTCTCGCCGGAGGCATGCACGGTTTTGACATAAGCGATCAGCTCGGGAAAATAAACTGCCCTGTGCTGGTTATCGGGGCAAAGGATGACCGGGTGCTCGGAGCGGACGCCGCAGAAACGATAGGAAAATACCTGACGCATTCCTCAGATCTTGAAATGCATCTGTATGAGGGCTGCGGACATGCCGCATATGATACGGCTCCGGACTATAAAGAACGCATCCGCCGGTTTTTGTTGAAATAAGTATATGTGTCTAAAACATACTCCGTTATCAGTTCAAAGTCTTCTGTCGATATTTCCGCATGACAATCTATCATTCGTGGAATCACAATACTTCTGGTATCATTATTATCTTCTGACGCATAACATACAAATGAAATACAACAAAATAGCACTGAAGTAAGCAGAAAGATCAGTACCTCGGCCGGATGCCATTTGTCGCCGCACAGGAATAAAATTTTCATGTAAGTCTCCATTCCGCCGCCATCGGGAGGCGGCACAAAAAGCAGATAATGAATCAGTCTTTCTGCCAGTCTTCCATAACCTGCTTCAGGTCAATGGTGCAGACCTGGGCGATGCCGTTTTCATCCGGGTTGGAGAAGAGGATCATGTCCCCCGCGCGGTTGAAGGAGGGATGCAGATGGTCCGCGCCGGTTTTGCAGGAACCGGTGGAGGCAATGAGCTTTGCCTTTCCGGTGGCGCGCTCAATCAGGACCACGCCCTCCTGGATGCTTGTGCCGAGATAGCTGATCCGGTCCGCGCAGAGCCATTTCCTGTCACAGCCCGATGCTGTCCCGGACCTGGTCGAATACGCCGGCACAGTCAATGGTATCTGCCCACGGGACGACCGGGCTTTCCGGCAGCCCTTCCCGTATGCAGCGCATGGCTTCTGCAATCTCCCAGGTGAAGCCGTTGACGGTTTTTTCATCGGTATAATGCTCCAGAAGCTGTCCGCTGGCATCGTACAGGAAGCACTCCCGTGCGAAGTGAGGCCTTGGAATGCGGATACTGCCTTCTGTGCCCCGGATGACCATTTCTTCATCAATATCCGTGACAAGGGTGGCGGTAAGTGCAGCCAGTGTATTCTCGTATTCCAGCGTGATCTGGTTCACCACATCCACCTCATCGCCGCCCTTTAATGCGGAGACTTTTATGCCCCGGTAATCCTTTCCCAGCATGAAGGTAGTGAGCATCCAGGCATAAACCGTTATGTCCGTGGTACAGCCCCCGGCAAGGGCACGGCTGAAATAGCGGTTCGTGTTGTCCAGCGGCGCGGCGAAGCCGATATTGAAGCGGGAGAGCTTCGGTTCTCCGATCCTGCCGCTTACAAGCCATTCCTTTGCCCGGTGATTTGCCGGAAGGAAGCGGCTCCAGAGGGCTTCCATGCAGAAGACGTTTCTTTCCTTGGCCAGGGCAAAGGTGCTTTCGGCCTCCTCCTCTGTCACAAACATGGCCTTTTCGCAGAGCACCGGTATGCCGTGGGCGATGCACAGCCTGGTCAGGCGCGCGTGGTCATTGGGCGTTACGGCTATGTATGCGCAGTCCGGTTTTTCCTGCCGCAGCATCTCCTCGTAGCTGTCATAGAAATGCGGAACGTCGTTTTCCTTCGCAAAGGCTTCTGCGCGCCTGGCGGATTTGCTGGCAACAGCCGCAACCTCTGCGTTTTCCGTCAGCCGCACCGCATCACAGAATTTTTTGCCGATTTTTGCCGCTCCGAGAATCACAAAACGAAACATGGTCAATACGCCTCCCTGAACAAAGTATTGTACCTGGACCTGACGGCCACGGATGACTATTTTGCAGCCAAGCCATGCCTTCAGGCATGGACCGGTCCTGAAAACAACAACAGTAACAACAGTATATCAAAGCATCCCTGAAATGTAAATGCAGGATATTAACTGAAGCTTACGTTTTCGGAATTGGGAGAAAACTTTAAAATACACTTGACATCCTTAAAACACTGTGCTAATATTCAGTTACAATATTTCAAACCTTTGAAGCGAAGATCAAACCGGAGAGGGAGCCCACAGAGAGCGGGGGAGGCTGAGAGCCCCGCGGAGTACCGGCCGGCAAATGGATCGCTGAGGGAAAGGGGAACGGAAGGCTGTTCCCGGCAGAGTGGCTTATGGTCATGATTGCCGGCGGATGAGACTTCCAAGTATCCGGACCGTGCGCCCGCGTTAAGGGCAGAAAATATGTTGGTATTTTCGCAAGAGTGGATCGGCAACGGTCAAATTAGGGGGTATCGCGGGCTTATTGGAGTTCGTCCTTGTACAGGGACGGACTCTTTTCTTTTTGAGCGAAGCAATGAGCCATGCGCAGGATCACTGGCGGACAGGGACGGGGGAGCCGCTTTTCAGGCTTACCCGGGACTGGCCTCCCACAATCTCTCTTGTCAGCGACGGGTTGGCATCCGAAACCCAACAAGACATCCCTTCCGGGTTTGCATCAGGCAGATGAAACGCTTATTTAGACAGCGATCTTTTTAAGACAGCGATTTTATAGCAAACGACAAAGTTCTCTTTACTTTGTCGTTTGCCGCGCCGGATT
>CAMOSC010000053.1 GCA_946624325.1 uncultured Clostridia bacterium | reverse complement strand
GGCAGTAGCTCAGAACATCCCTGTGGAAAAATGCTTCGCCGATCAACGGAATTTTGGAGAGCAGCGGGAGGGCGATAACCGGCAGGGTTTCCACCTGCATGTAGCCCTGTCCCTCGCTCATCAGTTTGAAGAGAAAGCTTGTGAGCCCTAAGGTCAGCATATTGATGGCGAGACCGCTGACCGTCTGGTTCTGGGCCAGCGTGATGGAGAGGAAGCCGTGCAGCAGCGCCACAAGGATTCCGCCAAGCATCGCCGCAAGCAGTCCCGCCGCTATACCGCCGCCGTACCAGGCGCCCGCAAAGCCGCAGAAGGCTCCGGTCAGCATAATACCCTCCATGCCGATATTCAGGATGCCGGCCTTCTCAGCCGCCAGCTCTCCGAGGCCGGCAAACATTAACGGCATGGCCAGGCGCACCGCAGCGGCAAAAAAGGCAGTAAAGAAGCTTAAGGTTAAAATCTCATCCATTCGCCCGTCCTCCCCGCATTGCAGCCGGCGCCATACCGCCGTTTCCGGCAGACCGTGCACTTCCCGTTCCGCACAATATTTCCTTCATATCCCAGGCGCGTCCGGCTTTGCCCCCATGTTTTTTCATGCTCATGCGCGCCTCCTTTTTGAGCCGATCAGTGAAATCAGCTTCCTCGCAAGAATCAGAATCACCACCAGGCCGATCAGGATGCTGACTATGGCGTTCGGTATACCCAGCTGCCTCTGCATGGAGCCCGTCCCCAGCTGAACGGCAGCGTATGCCACCGCCACGGCCAGCACGCCCAGCGGATGATTGCCCGCAATCAGCGTAACCAACACCGCCGTGTAGCCGCAGCTCGCAGAAATGCCCTCCAGCAGCTTCTTCTGGATGGCAAGCACTTCAATGACGCCCGCAATTCCGGCAAGACCGCCGCTTAAGAAAGCGCAGAGGATGATGTTTTTCGCCACCGATATACCGCTGCAGGCGGCAGCCCTGGGATTCTGGCCAACGGCCTTCAGCTCAAAGCCGGCCGTGGTGCGCAGCATCAGGAAGCCCACCGCGATCACGCACAGAAGCGCGATCACAATACCTGCATGGAAGCGGGTGGAAGTGATCAGGCCGGGCAGCTGGTTTTCGAGCGCAATCTTTGCCGACTGCGGCACATTTCCCTCGGGATCCTGCAGGAAGGAGCGCACCGCAAAGCCCAGGAAATTGATGGCAATGTAGTTGAGCATGATGGTGGTGATGATCTCGGAGGTCTCGAATTTTGCCTTCAGCACTGCGGCAATCAGCGCCCAGAGGCCCCCTGCCAGAAAACCGGCCAGGATGACCAGAAGAATATTGAGCGGCCCGTTAAACGGCAGATTTAAGCTCACCAGGGTTCCCGCCATGGCTCCGATATAAAACTGCCCCTCCGCCCCGATGTTAAAGAAGCCCGTCCTGAAGGCCACGGCGCAGCCAAGGCCCGTAAGGATCAGCGGGCAGGCCTTTACAAACACCTCCATCATGCTGGAGGTATTGCGGAAAATCCCCTGGACAAAGAGACCTCCCGCATCGGACGGTGAAGCCCCGCACAGGAGAATCAGCCCGACAGCCGCCAACACGGTCAGCAGGAGAATGCATGCCGCCTCCGCGGCGCCCCGCACTTTTCCGGTTTTTGCCATTACTTCTCCCCCTCCCTGCGGATGTCTGACTTATCGGTACCGCTTCCCACTGCCCCGCTCTCTCCGGCTGACACCGCGCCGCCCATTAACAGCCCCAGCTTCTGCACATCCGCATCCTTCCGGTCTACAATTCCGGCTATTCCGCCATTGTAAAGCACCGCAATGCGGTCGCTGAGCGCAAGGATTTCCTCCAGGTCGGCGGAGATGAGCAGCACGCTCTTCCCCTCCTCCCGCGCCTGCAGCAGACGGTCGCGCACAAACTGCGTGGCGCCGATATCCAGTCCCCTGGTCGGCTGCGCCGCAAGAATCAGCCGGACGTTTCCCGAAAGCTCCCTGGCAATGATCAGCTTCTGCTGGTTGCCGCCCGAAAGCAGGCTTACCGTGGTATCCGGCCCGGTTTTCCCGGAGGCGCGTACCTGGTAGGTTTCCATGGTTCCCAGCGCATCCTGCCGCATTTTCCCGCGATGCATTACGCCGTGAGTGGCATAGGGCTCCTTCGCGTAGCTGCGCAGCGCCAGGTTTTCCGTAATATCCATACCGGTAATCAGCGAATCGTTCTGCCGGTCGTCGGAAATATACGCCAGACCGGCCTCGTACCGCTCCCGGACGCCCGCGTCCATGATGCTCTTTCCATCAAAAAGTATCTCCCCGGAGGCTTTTTTCTTCAAGCCCGTCAACACCTCGGCGAGCTCCTTCTGCCCGTTGCCTTCCACACCCGCAAGGCCCAGAATTTCACCCTTTTTCACCTGGAAGCAGATGTCCCTGAGGGCATGGGTATGCTTGCCGGCCCTGCGGCTTACATGCCGCAGCTCCAGCATGATTTCATCGCCGGCCTTACCGCGCTCCCGGATGTTAAGCGCCATCTTCCGCCCGATCATCCAGGCCGAAAGCTCATCCGGCGTGGTGTCCGCGGTGTCCGCCTCCGCCACCAGCTTCCCGTCGCGAAGCACGCTCACCTTATCGCTGATCTGCATGATCTCGCTCATGCGGTGCGTGATGATGATAATGCCGTACCCCTCCGCCTTCAGGCTTCTCAGCACATCAAAGAAATGCGCGGTTTCCTGGGGCGTAAGGACGCCCGTAGGCTCATCCAGGATCAGCAGCTCCACGTTTCGGTACAGAGCCTTCAGGATCTCCACCCGCTGGCGCTCGCCCACGGACAGATCCGCGATCTTTGCCTCCGGATCCACCGCTATGCCGTAGCGCTCAGAGAGCTCCATAAGCCTTGCGCGTTCTTTTTTCCGGTTCAGGAAGAGGGAGGCGGTCTTTAAGTTCAGGATCACATTGTCCAGGGTGCTTAAATCACGCACCAGGGAAAAGTGCTGCTGCACCATGCCGATACCCGCGGCGATCGCTTCCCGGGGCGAGGAAAAGGATACTTCCCTCCCCTTCCAGAAAATCTGCCCGCTGTCCGCGGTATACAGCCCGTAGAGGATATTCATCAGCGTGGTCTTGCCCGCGCCGTTCTCCCCCAGGAGGGCATGAATCTCGCCCTTCTCCACCGTCAGGCTCACGTCCTCGTTTGCGTAGACTCCGGAGAAGGACTTACAGATATGTTTCATTTCCAGTAATGCCATATGCTTCCTCGCCCTGCGGGCCGGACACGGGATGCCGGACTTGTCCCGCATGCGGAATAAAGCTTTCCGCTGCGGTTCCGTAGTGCCGCTGCCGCGCAGCCTGTGAAAAAGAAGGGACCTGCGGCTTTGACGGAAAAACTGCAGGTCCTTTACATATAGATTCAGGGCAGGATCGAATGGGCGGAAAAATCATCCGCCCATCCGTCCCTTCCACCCATGCGCCATGCCGACAGATCGCGGCGCAAAGAGCGTACGCTGCGATTGGCACGGCTCTGCCGTATGGCAGAAGCGGTGCGCCTGAACAGTTCGTATTTTACTTACGGATGGTGTAATCCCTTACCACTTCCAGGTCGCCGGAGATAATCTGATCCATGGCTTCCTCGGCGGCTGCCTTCGCCTCATCAGAGATGTTATCGGTAAAGGCAATGGCTACGGCGCCGTCCGCAAGGCCGAGATTCTGGATCTCACCCTCAAACTTGCCCTCGGCTACCTTGCCGAGCGCGATATCCAGTACAACATCCAGGTTGTAGAGCGCGGAATCCAGCATGTTGTCGGGAGCAAAGGAGCTCTGGTCATAGGAATCGCCCTGAACCTTGATATCCGCCTCGACGGCTGCCGCAATGGCTCCGTTTCCGCTGGCGTTTGCGCAGTGCTTGATCACGTCAACGCCGGACTCGATCATACCCTTTGCAAGCTCCTGGGCGATCTGGGTGTCCACGAAATCGTTGGTCCAGCCGGTCTGCACTTCGATGTCTTCCTTGACGGACTTTGCTCCGTCCTCAAAACCGTTGATGATCTTTACGAGGGAGTCTCCCTGGATCGGGCCGATGGCTCCGACCTTGCCGGACTCGGATTCGATGGCGGCAATGATGCCCTCAATGTACGCCGTCTGCTCGCAGGCCATGACATAGGAAGCCACGTTGTCGGCCATGACGTCGCCCTCGGTGATGATGAAGATGGAATCCGGATAGTTGCCGGCAACCTCAAGGGCCGGATCTCCGAACTCATAGCCGTGTCCGATGATGACGTCATACTCGGCTGCGGCGTAATCCGCAAAGGTATTGGCAATCTCGGCCGCGGTCAGGTTCTCGGCATAAACCATCTCCATGCCGTACTTTTCGCAGGCCTTCAGAGCGCCTTCGTAAGCGGTCTGGTTCCAGCCCTGGTCGTTGGCAGCGCCGGACAGGCAGAGGGCAACCTTTAAGCCGGAAACGGCCGCGGTGTCATCCTCATCACCCTCGGTCTCAGGCGCATCCGTCTTTGCCTCGGTTTCCTCCTCGGTCCCGGCCGCGGAAGCCTCTTCGGTCTCAGCGTCCGTCTTGGCCTCGGTCACTTCTTCCGTCTTCGCTTCGGTGGTCTCTTCCTTCGCCTCGGTGGTCTTAACCTCTTCCTTTGCCTCGGTGGTCTTTACCTCTTCCTTCGCGGCAGTTGTTTTAACCTCTTCCTTTGTCTCGGTCTGTGCGGCTGTCGTGGGAGCAGCGGTCGCCTTCGGGGCAGCGGTCGTAGTCTTGGAGTCGGTCTTTGTGCCGCATGCCGTCATGGACAGGGCAAGGCAGACGGTAAGGGCTGCGCTGAGTAATTTTGTCTTTCTCATGTAATATCCTCCTTGATGACGGAACCTGCGGCATTCCCGCATCCGGTTCCAACTCTTCTTCCGCAGCCATAAAGGCGCGGTTTCTTCAGGAACCGGTACAAAACAGCGCATATTGCTCTGATTATTTATAAGCAGTTCCTGAACTGTGCGGCGTTTCGGCCCCGTTGTTTACGGGGACGATGCCGCCGTATTGCAATCCCCCGTGCAGCAGGCGGCAGCGCCCGCTGTAAGCAGAGGAAATACAAACCTGGGATAACCTCAGACAAGATGATGAAAGGCATCGCAGGGGTTTCTCAGCACCCTGGTGCAGACCCGCTCGCCCTCCTCGGCCAGGCGGTATTCGTCCACGCCCTTCAGTTCGCCGTTCTCAAAGACCACGCGTCCGTTGACCATGGTCAGGTCCACACAGCCGGTTACGCCGGCTCTCGGCAGCAGGTTTTTCGGATCGTGCAGGGTGCCGGTAAGCTCCAGCTTTCCGGCGTCAATCATAAAGAGATCCGCGCCTTTTTCGGGCTCCAGGGAGCCGAGGTCGTCTCTTCCGAGGGTCTTTGCGCCGTTGACGGTAGCCATCTTCAGAATTTCGTAGGGGGAGACGCTTCCGCCCCGCTCCTTGGAATAGAAGCACTGCATCATCCACGCCAGGCGCATGGCATCCAGGAGGCTGGAGCCGTCGTTTGTGGCGGAGCCGTCGCAGCCCAGGGAAATGCAGACGCCGCGCGCTATCATCTCCCGCATGGGCAGGATGGGAAAGCCGCCCAGAATGGCGGGCGTGGGACAGTGGGATACACCGGTGCCGGCCCGGCCCAATACCTCCCACTCCTCAGGCGTCAGCTCCCAGCCATGGGCGATCCATACGTCCGGACCGATAAAGCCCAGCTCCGCGCAGTATTCCAGCGTGCGCTTTCCGAATCGCGCCTCCATGAATTCATTCTCGCCCTCGCCGAGGTGCGTGTGCATGCGCAGGCCTTTATCCCTGCAGAAACGGACGGTTTCCGCAAAGGTATCCCCGTAGCAATTCATAGGCTGGCAGGGGGAGGGAACGATCTGCGACATGGAATAGGGCTTCGGATCGTGATAGAGGGAAACCAGGCGGTCGCAGTCCCGAATGAACGCATCGGTCGTCTCCACCATGTTCTCCGGAATCGAACTGCCCTCTGACGGGGGAAGCGTGTTCGCGCCGCGGCCCGCATGATAACGGATGCCGATCTGCGCGGCTGCTTCCATCTGGCGGTCCACCGGGCGTTTTCCCGTGGCTTTGGTATAGCAGTACTGATGGTCGAAGGCCGTGGTGCAGCCGTGCTTCACGAGATCTGCCATGGCGGTGAGGGAAGAATAGTAAATCACCTCATCGTCGATGATCTGGAAGATCTGATAAATTTTGGAGATCCACTCCGGGACCGTCATATTGGGATAATCAATGGTGGTGAGATTGCGGACAAAGGTCTGGAAGAAGTGATGATGGGTGTTGATCAGGCCCGGATAGACGAATTTCCCGCTTGCGTCTATGCAGGTATCATAGGAATCCGTGAGATTCTGCCCGATGGCGGCAATCTTCGGGCCGCGGATCAGCATATCCGCATTTGCATAGACCCGGTCCTGTTCATCGCAGGTGACAATGGCTTTCGCGTTGCGGATCAGAATGGTTTTCTCTTCCATAAAGCTCCTCCCTGAACGAATGTCTCTCCGATGGCTTTGTGAAAGGCAGCCATTCCGGCGGAATGGCTGCCCTGCGCAAACGATATCAGAGATTTACTGGATGTTCTTGTTGTTAATCCAGTCGTAGTTCTTGGAATCCATGGTCAGGTGGCGCGGCAGACCGGCTACCATCATGGGAGAATAGTGACCCTGAATAAGCGGACGCACATAGTCCAGGAACTCTTCGCTGACATAGTCTCCGGCCTCGTTGATCCATTCCCTCGGAACAACCTTTTCGCCATTGGCGATACGATGCACATCGTAAACACCGGTGGAGCTCATATACGGATCGTCGGAGATACGGTCGATGACGACCATAACGCCGGAATTTCCTTCGTCAGCTGCCTTAACGGTGGCACCGCCTACATTGAAGGCCTCGTCAACGTCGATCTTGCTGGAGAGGTGCGCTGCGGCACGCTGCAGGGTGGAAAGCTCAACGGCCCTGGTCTTGCAGCCGATCTCGCGATGGATCACCTCGGACAGGTATGCCGCGGTACCGGTCATCTGAATGTGGCCGAACGCATCCTTCGTCTCGGATCCTGCGGTAAACTCGCAGATGTACTTGCCCTCGGCGGTGCGGATACCCTCGGATACGACGGCAACCACAACATCCTTCTGCTCAAGCTTTTCCTTGACGCTGTCGGTAAACTGCTCCACGCTGAAGGGAACCTCCGGCAGATAAACCAGATCCGGACCCTCGCAGTCCTCGCCCTTGGACAGGGCGGACGCACCGGTCAGCCAGCCTGCATTGCGGCCCATGATCTCGATGATGATGACGTTCTTCTTCTTATAGGAGAAGCCCAGTGCATCGCAGATAACTTCCTTTGTGGAGGTGGCGATGTACTTTGCGGCGCTTCCGAAGCCGGGGGTATGATCGGTAATAGCCAGGTCATTGTCGATGGTCTTCGGGCAGCCGACAAACTTCTGCTTTGCGCCGGTCAGCAGGGAATAATCGAAGAGCTTGCGGATGGTATCCATGGAATCATTTCCGCCGATATATACGAATACTTCGATATCCAGCTTGTCGAGAAGCTCAAAAATACGCTCGTAAACGGCGCGGTCCTCGTGGATCTCCGGCAGCTTATAGCGGCAGGTGCCGAGGAATGCGGACGGCGTACGCTTTAAGAGCTCGATATCCAGCTCGTTCTTAACATAATCAGCCATGTCGATATACTGCTCGTCCAGGAAGCCCTGAATGCCGTAACGCATGCCGTAAACCTTATTGTATCCGCGCTCCATGGCGGTCTTGAACACGCCTGCAAGGCTGGAATTAATAACAGCGGTGGGGCCACCGGACTGACCTACAAGTACATTACCCTTTCCCATGATGGATGCACCTCTTTCTTTCTGCACAAAAATCGCACAAATTCTGTAAAAACGTTGTTTGCGAACGGAAAACAGTATAGCATAAATATTTTTTGTTTACAAGCGCTTCTTTCACAAGTTATACTATGGCAATTGCGCTCAAAACTGTGAAAAATCCCGGTTTTCGGCTATGAAAACCGGGATTTGCCGGAAGCCCGGAACAGTCAGTTCCCGCTCAGGACGCCGTCATGCATTGCATACAACACGTCCCCGTATGCCGCGGCGCTCCCCTCATGCGTTACAAGCATGACAGCCGCGCCTTTATCGGCGGCATCCCGAAGGACGGAAAGCACCAGGGCCGTGTTTTCATCATCCAGATCACCTGTGGGTTCATCCGCAAACAGTACCTCCGGCTGCAGGATCAGGGCTCTGGCTATCGCCATGCGGCGCAGCTCTCCGCCGGAAAGCTCCTTTGGGAAGGCCTCCGACAGATGCGCTATCCCAAACCGCTCAAGAAGATTCCCGGCCCGCTTCCGGATCTCCTTTCCCTTCCCGTACATCAGGGCAGGGGCCATGACATTTTCCAGAATCGTAAGGCTTCCGAGTCCGCTTCCGCCCTGAGGGATAATGCCGAACTTTTCATTGCGCAGGCGGGAGAGCGCCCCGTCTCCCAGACTGTACAGATCAAGGCCGTCTGCCCATACGGTACCCTCCGAGGGCTTCAGCAGGCCGCACATCATATTCAGCAATGTGCTCTTTCCGCTCCCGCTTCTCCCGGATATTACGGCCAGCTGCCCCGGTTCCAGCGTCAGATCCGTTTTCTGCACGGCATAGATTATATTGGAGGACTTCATTTTCCGCAGAAAAAAACGGGCCGCGCCTTCCGCTCTCAATTCCATAAAAAGCTCCTTTCGACCGGGGGATATATGATTTACCCGTCAGAAGTGATTCCCCGGATTGTTCCGCAAAAAGCGCTCCACAATCTGGAATCATATTTTTCCCCGGAATATCCTACCCGGGTCATCCTGAAGAACCCAGGCTCTGATCAGCCGCCCTTAATTGTCCTCCCGCAGCAGGATACCGGCATCCTGCCGGCTGACGCGGTGAGCGGAAAATGCCGAAATGCCTGCCGCGGCGGCCACGGTAAACAGTATGGCAAGTCCGGCATACAGAAGCACTGCAGAAATCCGCGGCATAAGATACGGAAGCCCCAGAGCGGAGCTGATGGCGGTGTGGAAGGGGAAGATGGCCAGGCAAGCAAGCGCAATACCGCAGACCGCACCGATAAGCGACTGTATGGCGGCCTCACCGAGAATCACACCGGAAACCATGCCGGCCGTGGCGCCAATGGTACGCAGAATCGCAAATTCCCTGCGACGTTCATGAGAGATCATGGCAAAAGCAACCGCAAGAATTACCACCGCAAGAATCCAGATGACCGCTGTGAGGAGGCCGATCACGGCGGAAACGTTTTTGAGTCCTCCGGCAATACCCGAAATCATGCTTCCGGCCTTTGAAGCCGAGACCTTCCGCACATGGATGTTGATATTGCCCGCAACGAGCTCCGGATCATATCCGTCTTTTACTTTGATCATGACACAGGAAACGGCATTTGCCGGGTCAATGTCATCAAAATAATGGAAATTGCGTTCCTGCGCGCCGCGTATCATGGCGGCGATGGTATCCATATTTGCGTAGATGGCCGTGTCAAGGCCCGTACCCGTCTCATCAAGCTGGGCTACGACCCTGCAGTCCACCCCATAAAAGCTCAGGATCCGGTCCGTGGGCATGCTGATGCGGTTGCCGATGATGATATCCCCCTCGGCCAGCTCTTTCTCATAGCTTCTCCGGATCCAGGGCTGAATGCTGAAATCCAGATCCGGGTCGAAGCCGATCAGCTGTACGGCCACAGAGCAGCAGCTGGCTGTGGCAGAGGCCAGGTAAAACTGCGGAGCCGCAACCTCCACGCCCTCGATTCTGCGGATTTTCTCGTACAGGGGTGCCTCCATATAGAAATTGCCCGGAATCCCCTGTAAAAGCACCGATTCCAGGGTACCTTTGGTGGTAGCGGCATAGGGCACCACCACAACATCCGCGCCGAGACGGGCGCTGTAGCTTTCCAGGCCGTTTCGCAGGCTTGCGGTAATGACAGAGCCCGCAAAAACCGAAAACGACATGAATACCGAGAGCAGCACCAGGGCTGCTGTGCGCACGGGCCTGCGCAGCAGGTTCCGGACGGAAAGAAAATGGCGGAATTTCATAGGCGATCCTTACTCTGAAAGCGGCCACCGGAAGGCGGCCATGGTGATATCCGCGCCGGGTGCGCTTTTCGGAAACGGCACCACGGGCTGTGGGGTATACGGGGGCACAGGCTGGCAGATTTGCCGGGGACTTCTACGGCACCACGGGCTGCGGAACATAGGGTTACTCTTTCACCGTATCGCGTTGTGAGGGGCGCAGCAGAAATGCCAGGTCCAGACCGGCAAGCACCAGCAGGACAGCGGAAAATACAAGCGCACCCGGCTGCATGACGGCCCTGCAGCGCATATCCGGCATCATGCAGAGCGAAACAAAGGTTCCGGGAAGGAGCATGGCCGCAATGCAGACCGCAACAGACAGAATATCCGGTGCCAGACGCGGCAATCCCTTCTTCAGTACAAAACGCAGAAGGGCCAGAAGCGTCAGCACAGCCGCCAGGATAAGAAGCCCCCTGCCGGCCTCATGGCAGTGCATCCAGGTACCGTCCTCCTTCGGCCCGCAGGGCTTCAGGAAGCTGAGCATACCGGCCAGGAAGAAAGCCGATACGGCCAATGTTATTATGCGGATTATCGTGATTCCCTGTGTTTTTCTTTTCATGACTCCCTCCCGGCCTTCCGACTCCTGAGCCGTTTCCATACAGCGACTGCATTTGAGCTTGCAAGGAGCCTGCCCGCGTCTATCCCGGCCGGACAGATATTCCTGCAGGCAAGGGATTTCCCGCAGCCCTCAAACACCTGCTTCTCATAAGCCCGGGCAAGCGGCAGAGCCCTCTTCTCTCCGGTCAGGGCTCTCAGTCTTCCGAAAAGCTTGGGCTTTTCTTTCCCCGGCCCGGTTTTGCGCTCCGCCTCCGAACCGTGCCCGTCTCCGCGTTTCTCCAGCTGCAGCACCCTGGCGGCGGGAACGGCCGCAGCCAGTCCCGTAAACGGCCCGCCTCCGTAATAATTCGGACAGACCTCCAGGCAGATGCCGCACTGCAGACAGCGGGAGGCATCATAGGCAAGCTCCTGATCCGCCGCGGGCTCCAAAGCGTCCTGTTCAAGCCACAGGTGCATCCGGATCAGATTTTCCCGCATGATATCCCGGTTCACAATCAGATCCGCCACCACAGGAAATTTTCTCAGCGGCTCCAGCCTGATCCGTTCCCCGCAGGCGGACAGCTTCACATCACAGGCAAGCCCGGGAACACCGTTAATGCGCATGGCGCAGGCACCGCATTTTTTCTGGAGGCAGCTGCACTCCCAGCGGATTGGGGACGCCTCTTTCCCGTCAGCATCCCGAAGCGGTTTTCGGGCATTCAGATTTGTCAGCATGGAGGCTGCGGTTTCTGCCTCATCCGCAGGCTCATAGATAAAGGTTTGCAGGTACGGCTCCCCACCTGCCTGCCTCCGCAGTATTTCAGCCCGAAGCTTCATCGCCCGCCTCCTCCTCCCTGCAGCTGCTTTTGCTGCAGATGCCTGACTTACTGACGCCATGCCGGGCATCATACTTATCTCCTGCTTCCCGTCTCGCCGGCACCTCCCGGAAGCTTACCTCCATACGGCCGGAACGCAGGGAAACCAGGGTTGTTTTGCGGAACCCGGCATCATCACGCTCCGGGTAGTCCGATCTGTAATGCGCCCCCCGGCTCTCCTTCCGCGCCAGCGCCGCGCGCAGCACGGCCTCCCCCAGCAGACAGCGCCGGGCCTCAGCCTGCGTGATTCCGGGCTGTCTCAGAAGGCCGCGCACCCCTTCCAGGGCTCCTTCCAGGCCCTGCGCATCCCGGACTATGCCAAGGCCCTGCGCCAGAATGGCACCGAGCCTTTGCCCGAAAGCAGGGGAAACGGTTTCATTCTCCTCTGAGAAGCAAAAATCCTCCCCGACAGAAGTTCCGGCACAGCCGCGTACAGAGGCATCCGCGGCGGCGCTTTCCGCAGCTACGCCTCCGCCGTAAAGGGCGCCAAGCATGGAATTTCCCCCCAGCCGGTTTGCGCCGTGATACTGGCAGGCACATTCCCCGGCCGCATAAACGCCGGGAATCGATGTCCTGTGCCCCTCATCCGCATACAGCCCGCCCATAAAGTAATGGATTCCCGGAGATACCGGCACCGGTGTGCAGGCGGGATCAAGCTTCAGATAGCGCAGAATCTGCGCTCTGAGGTCCGGCAGTTTTTTCTTCCAGGTTTCAGGGGACAGGCCGGTCATATCCAGGAAGATCTCCCCGCCGCAGGCGGGATCCCTGCTTACTAAGAACATTTCCCTTGAGATGACATCCCGGGGCATCAGGTTTCCCAGCTCCGGATACTTTTCCTCCATGAAATACCATTTTCTGCCGTTTCTGAGCGCAAACAGCCTGCCGCCCTCGCCCCGGGCAGCCTCGCTAACCAGCAGCCGTTTACCCGTTATGGCCGCCGTGGTGGGATGATACTGGATAAATTCCGGATTCGCAAGCACTGCCCCCTGCGAGAAAACCGTCGCCAGCGCATCGCCTGTATTCTGCGAAGTACCGGTGGAAAGGCCCGGGAACAGGCCGCAGAAGCCGCCGAAGCACAGAATAACGGGACCCGGGCAGAAAAGGCACGCTCCGCCGTATGTATCCCGTATCCATACGCCAAGGCACTGTCCGTCCGCCTCAGAGAGGGCCAGACGCACAAAATCATGGTGGCAGAGCCGCTTTGTCAGCCCCGCCGCCTCGGCCTTCCGCACCTCATCAATCAGCGCGTTTACGAGGACTTTCCCGGTACTGCTCTTTGCATAGGCCGTACGCTTCTTTTTTTGTCCGCCGAAATTGCGCTGGATCATCTGACCGTTTTCCCTCTGAAAGGGCACGCCGAGCTCCTGCAGCCGGCGGACAAGTCCCGGCGCCGCGGCAGTCATGCCTGCCACCGCATTCGGGTCTGCCAGAAATACCCCGCCTTTCAGCGTATCGCTGCAGTGCTCCTGCCAGCTGTCGGATTCTCCCATAAGATCCATGGCGGCATTGATTCCGCCTTCAGCCAGCACGGACTGAGCCCGCTCCGAGGCCTGGGAGGAGATGAGAAGGCTCTGCACATTCATCCGGGCAAGCCGGATGGCCGCCGAGAGCCCGGCAATGCCCGCCCCGATGATATTTACCTTTTCCATGTGATTCCTTTCCGCAGAGGAAGGCTGATTCAGGCATTTTCCTAAGCGCGCACCCATCTCAGGTAATAGACGATAAAAGCAGCCGCGAAGAACAGCAGAATACCCGCAAGCGTCAGCAGGATTTCCGGACTGCGCTCCTTCAGGCTCCGGATTCCGAAGGAAATCAGGAGAGGACGCACATTTGAAAGAACATGCACGGCCAGCGACAGGACAAAAAGAAGCTGTGATATGAGCCTGAACAGGTTAAAATTCTGCAGCCGGTATGCCGCGCCTCCCGCCCGCTCAAAGGCCGTGAGATGAAAGCAGAGCATCACCATTACAGCCAGTCCGCTGATGCGCCTTGCCCAGAAAAGGATATTCTGCCTGAAATAGGCCGCTCCGGCCTTTTTCTGCGCCTGCAGCGTCCGGATTGTAAGAATTACGCCAATCACCATGTGGAACACGGTAAGCAGGAGGCAGACCCAGGCTGCGGCCTTTGCCGCGCCTTCGCCGATTCCGCTTATGGTAAAAGCGCCAAGAATCCCATGCAGGATAAACAGCAGCAGAATTGCGGCCGTCAGTATCGCGTTCAGCTTTCTCATATCAATCCATCCGTTTTCCCAGTACAGGGAAATGCTGCGCTATTCAATGTTTCATTCCCTTTATTTTGCCGTTTACGGGACGGGATTGATGGATGCTTCCACAATAACCGTCTCCGTATCCTCCCTGGCAGAGACAGATGAGCAGTCCAGAAGCACGGCCATCTCCTCCGACAGCACAATCACATCGAAAAGCCCGTATTCCGCCCTGGAGATCAGCAGGGCGGGATCCTCCGTGCGCAGCTTCATCTGGTTTTCCGCCAGTCTCCCAAGATACCGCTCGGCCAACTGTCTTCCGCCCGCGTCGCCATCCGCCGTCATACAATGTATATCTTCCATGATCACGCCGACCTCAGCCTCCGTAAAAAAGGCTTTCCAATCCTTCAGCGTATCAGGATGCTTCCCGGCATTTATAAAAACAACGCAGGTACCGGATGGTTTTTCGGGAAGCGCCAGGGAGGCCGATGAAACAGCATCGATATCCGTATCCGAAAAAAGGCCCGCCCTGTCCGCGAAATACAGCGCCGGAAGACCCAAAAGCAGCAGCCACACCGTTAAGGCTGTTATGATAATCCTTAAGATCCGCATGCGCTTTCTCCTTTCCGAAGCCTTCTCCCCCGGTAACCCTGCCTGTTTTGCCTGTTTTGCCTTTTTTTGCCTGTTTTGCTTTTTTCCTGTACTGCCAATCCCAAAATTCCGTTTTATGCGGGCTTGAAGATCTTTTCGTCCGCCATAACGCAGCCGGCTTTTTCCTCTGACTGCGGCCCCCTATGCGGGGCATGCGGTCTCTTTTCCACTCCTTTTTCTGGCATCCAGTCTGCGGCCCCCTATACGGGGCATGCGGTCTGCGTTACTGATCCTGCGCCAGCTTCAGCGCGGCCTGTACCGCTTCTTTGAATTCATTATAGGAGATCGTCGCGCCTGAAATGGCATCCACTTCCTTCAGCTCCCCCTTGGCCGCCAGCTGTTCCGCATAATTCTGACTGGCGCGCACAGCGCGCTGTGCCTTGTTGTAGAAATCCTGGTTGGCTATCTCGCCGTTCTGCTTGCCGTACT
>CAMOSC010000052.1 GCA_946624325.1 uncultured Clostridia bacterium | reverse complement strand
CGCTGACAGCTTCATTAGGATACCACAAGTGATATTGATTGTCAAGCGCTTTTTTTAAGTTTTTTTGCAACCGTTCAGAGCCAGGCGTAAATCCATAAGGAACCATGGATTCAGCTGACTGAAATCCATGGTTCCTTATGGATTTACATCTGGCGAGCACGCCACAACTCCAGAAATGGCTGCTTTTTGCCATTTCTGGAGTCTGGCTCTGAACAATTACCATTCTCATATGAGAAGACCGGACCGTCACTCTCCCATTTTACGGGCATCAGGAAGGTATGCCTGTTCGGATTGTAAAGCGGGTCGCCGATAATCTCCGCCTCCGTCCTTGCATGGTAAACCATGATATCCCGGTTATTCTCGTCCAGCGTGAAGGAATTATGTCCCGGGCCGAAAATGCCCTTGCTCTCATCTGTTTTCAGAACCGGGTACCGTTCCTTTCTCCAGTTCAGAGGATCCAGAAGATCCGTCCCGCTTTTTGCCCGAAGCATACCGACGCAGTAGGCTGTTCCTGTTTCGCTTGCCGAATAGGTCAGATAGAGCTCGTCTCCCCTGCGCAGCAGAGAAGGCCCTTCATTAACCCAGAAGCCTACCCTCTCCCAGTCGTAATCCGGGGTCGTCAGCATAACCTGAACGGTGGAAAGCTTTACCGCGCTTTCCATTTTGGCGATATACAGATTGGAAATCTGCTTCCCCACACCGGTCTTCTCGGCCCACACAAAATACTGTGTCCCCCGGTCCTCAAAGGTTGTCGCATCCAGGGAAAAAGCCCGGAAGGAAAATTCATCCGCATCCGCGCACTGCATCTGTCCTTCCTCCACCCAGCTGTCCGTATACGGATCAGGTCCCGTGCAGGTGAGCACATAGGGGCGGATTTTCCAGATATCGTCCTTTTCCCCGCCCGCAAAGTAGATATGCCACTTTCCGGGATTCCTTTTTTCAGAAACCATACACAGAATCCTGTTACTGTTCAGGCCAGGGCCTTTTTCAGGCTGTTTATCACCCGCTTCTTATCCAGGCTCCACAAGGGTGCAATCAGGGTCCGCCGGTTTCCGTCCCCGGTCATGCGGTGTATGCAGATATTCTCCGGAAGAAGAGACACCGCATCCCGCACTATGCTGACATATTCCTCCATTGAAAGCGTTTCGAATTTCCCCGCCTCGTATTCACCCGCAAGGTCTGTCCCCGCAAGCACATGCAGCAGCTGGAGCTTGATTCCCTGTACGCCGGAGCTTCCCACATAGCGCACCGTTTCAAGCATTTCCGCACGGCCCTCGCCCGGCAGTCCGAGAATCACATGGGTAATCGTATAAATGCCCGCTCTCTGCAGTTTTTCAACTGCCTCCGCATAGACACGGAGGGGATATCCGCGCCTGATGTAAGCCGCCGTCTTTTCATGGACAGTCTGCAGCCCCAGCTCCACCCACACCGGCTTTATGCGGTTCAGCCTTCCAAGCAGCGCAACCACCTCATCCGCCAGACAGTCCGGCCTTGTGGCGACGGACAGAATGACGATATCCGGATGGGCGATGGCTTCCGTAAACAATCGCTCAAGCTTTTCCAGGGGACCGTAGGTGTTGGTGAAAGCCTGAAAATATGCGATATATTTTCCCCCTTCCGCCGGCATTTTTGCGGCGACCCGCGCCTTTCCGCGTTCAATCTGCTCCGTTACCGGAAGGCTGACCTCCCCGGCGAAATCTCCGGAGCCCTCTCCCGAGCAGAAAATGCAGCCGCTATTTCCAAGCGTGCCGTCCCGGTTCGGGCAGGTGAATCCCCCGTTAAGCGCGATTTTATAAACCTTTGTTCCGTATATTTTTTTCAGATAGTCGTTGACAGTCAGCATGACAGGAATTACATCCACTTCTTCCGCTTAAACCACAGGAGACACAGCACAACAATCAGAACCGAAATAATGATAACCGCCGGATAGGCCCACTTCCACTCAAGTTCCGGCATATATCGGAAATTCATGCCGTACCACCCGGCAATCAGCGTCAGCGGCATAAATATGGATGTGATTACGGTCAGCAGCGTCATGATATGGTTCTGCTTAACGGAGAGCTGGGACTGTACGAGATCCCGCAGCTGCACGACATATTCGCGCAGAAAGGTCACCCTGTCCTGCAGACGGATAACCCGCTCCGTAAACATCCTGAAGAAGCGCAGGTTCTCGGGACGGAAGAAGCCGTTTTCGTTTTCCTCCAGCTCCTGCCCCAGATCAATCATCTGCTCATAATGTACCCGCAGATCCAGAAGATCACCGCGGATATCATTCAGCTCCTTCGGAAAGCGCTCACCGTTTTCCTTCAGAATGATCTCCTCAATCTGCGTGAGCCGGTTTTCCATATTCTCCAGAAGGCGCAGATCCGGGCCGATAATCATCTCCAGGAAATCATACAGGAAGCGCTCCAGGCTTGGGAGACGCCATTTCTTTGTCCGGCGGATCTCCTCGATCAGCTGTGCGGCAAAGCCCTCGTCATCAATAAAAATAATACCCTTCTCATCCAGGGCAAAGCCGAACCTGTGCCAGGATCCCGCGATGTCGGAGCGGTCCGGGACGGAAAAGGTGCCTGTCAGAGAGTCATAGTTTACAACCGCCTTGGTCTCCAGCGGATCCTCCGGATCCATATCGAGATCGATCGTCATATCAAAGCTTTCATTCAGCTTTCTCCACTCGGCAAGGTTCAGTACAACCGCGTACTGGCAGTCCGGGTTCCGTATTTCCGCACCTTTACAGGGCGTAAGGATTTCTCTGATCTGATAAAATTGCATATACAGCCGCTCCGTTCTCGCTGCCCTTCACCGACTTACCGGAAAATGTCTTTTATGTAATGGTAAACATGATGATACACCTGCTCATAGGCGTGCGGTGCGTCTTCCTTTACCGCAAAATGTACATTTCCGGAATCCTTGTCCCCGGAGAACGCGAATATCTCCGGATATTTCTTCATCTCCTCCAGCTGCGGCACCAGGTTTTCGTAGGCAATATCCTGCCTCCCCGTTCCGATCAGCAGGCGGAAATCCGCTTTTCCAAAGCCCTGGTCCGCCGCGCATTTTGCGAGAAGGGCAGCTGTTTCGGAGGCGCGGTTGCTTCCGCCCTTCGGTTCTATGGCCCAGCAGTCTCCGGAGAGCGGCAGGAAGGTGGCAACGATATCCAGATGGTTCATGAATACATACCAGGTCGTGGCACCGCCCATGGAAAATCCGCCGAAAGCCCTGTGATTTCTGGTCCGCACCAGCTGCTCATGATCCGTACCTTCCGCGAAGGTATGGAACTTCTCTTCGATGGCCGGAATCAGATCTGCTTCAAATTCCTTCTGGAAAAAGCGCACCTGTGCATCCTCCCAGGAAGCATCCACGCCTTCATGACGGTGTTCCGAGGGATTCAGATCATAATAGGTCGGGAAAACAACCAGGAAGGGATCTGCCTCTTTGTTGGCGAAAGCCAGATCCAGCATATTTTTGATCTGAGACGCATCCAGCCAGGCATCCGGGTTTCCCCCGCCCCCATGCATCAGGTACAGAATATTGTACTGCTTCCGGGGATCATATCCGAAGGGTACGTAAACGTTCGCATATTTGGGCCAGGGCTTTCCCTGACTGTCCGTTGTTTCATAGTCCACACGGACAATGTTTCCTCTGTAATCGCAGTCATGCCATTGATGTAGTTTCATAGACTCTTCACCTTTCTTCCGTTTGGAATTGTTCAGAAATAACCTGATCATTTTACGCAGGATTTTTCTTTCGCAGTACCATTCCAAAAACAGGCGCATAGTGGGCTATGGAACTGATTTTGGAATGGTGCTGCGGAAGGAAAATACAGGCAAAATGACTGGTTTATTTCTGAGCAGTTCCTTTCCTCCGGAATAAACCATGGTACCGCAGAGAGATATCAGAAACATTATACCCGGTATATATGTTTTCGACAAGGAGTAAATTGAAAGGGCGCTCGAAAAAACAAATACTGCACAGCTTCCCCGCGCATTTGAGCCATGCCGACAAATCGCAGCGCGAAAAGCATGCGCTGCGATTGTCGCGGCATTCGCCGTATGCCGGGAAACTTCCATCCGGTCCCAGGTGAGCTTGAAAAACAGCTCCCACATCTGAGCCATGCCGGCAAGCTCACGGCCTGAAATGCGGCCGTTCGCTGCCGCGGCGTTCGCCGTATGGTAGAAAATACCATCACCGTCCCGGGTAAGCTTGAAAAGCAGCTTCCCCGTGCCAGTGCTGGCATTTTCTACAGCATGGCTCATTGCTAACGCACAAAATAGCGGGTACCGAATTTGGTTTTCGATACCCGCTATTATTCTGTTTTGTCCAATGGACTGTCCCTCACTTTTCGTGGTTCTTTTTGTTATGAATAAGTCTGTTTCCTTTCCGCTGTAAGTCCTTTTCTTTTTTTACTGATCTTTCAGATCAGCTTTGATATAAATGATTTGCTTATAAACTGTAACCTTCTTTACGATTATCAGTTTTTATGGCTTTCAATCTACATCTATTATTGAGGTATGAGGCATCCGGCTTTTTACTCTTTTTAAAAAGCTTTTTAGTTCTTCAGATCGATTCATGACTTCGTTCTGTTTTGTTTTTGCCTCTGCCTTTGATCCGTTTCACTTCAGAATATTCGAATGTTTTTTCGTTTTCCGTTGTTTCTACGAATTTTTGTTTTCCTATTTCGGTGGTGATTCACAGCTTATATGGAAGAATATCAGTTTATATTCCGTTTTTTTATTCGGTTTATTCTGAATGTATCTTACCGTTCTTGTTTCTGTGAATATACCGGATTTAGGTTTTTACAAAATCTTTTATTGTGCAGTTGCTTTCCTCCGGTAAGGACTCTTTCCTGTTCCGGCTGATGATTACACTTGATTTTGTTTTAAGGACTCCGGAAATTACAGCTTATTCTTGCACCCTATTCAATTGTAATTTGAGCTTTTCTTATGAACTTTCTGTTTTCCTTTGTTTTGTTGTTTTCTGCTTTTTGCTTTTCATTCTTCTGAGTTTGCTTTCTCGTCACAAATCAGTTTTGAAAACCAGGTGCAGGTTGAAAACGCTTTTCATAAGGAATAGTGCTCAGCCTATGCTTTTCTTTTTTCTATTCGAAAAGCGAATCTTACGTGTCCTTTGGAGTGTACCTTCCTTTCTGGGATTGCCGTCCCGTATTTTTTTGCTTTGCTCTTCTCTTTTGTTGTGGCTTCATTATAGCGCATGCTTTTTCATTTGTCAAGCATTTTTTTGATTTTCTTTTATTTTTTATTATTCGGTTTTAAATAGTCATTATTGTATAGATTTATTCGAATTGTTTTAGACACTTCACAGGGGTCTGAAGCTCTGTTTTTTGAATTTTCGTTGCAGCTCTATCGCGCATGCCGGCGGAAAGACCGAAAAAGCCGTGTACCGAAAAAGGCCCCGCATCGATTACACTGCCTTTTTCTGTACACGGCATCTGTTTCTTTCGGTCTGTAATCAGCCGCTTCGCAAGAAGATTACAGCTTTACAGCCTTACAGCTGCACGGCTTCGCCAGCCGGAATAACCGCTTCTTTTCCGTTCCACTTCAGGACGCCGCCGGGCACATCCGCCAGGGCGGTGACCCTTCCGTCCGCAAAAGTCACTTCCACCTTACCGCCCGCTACCGGAACAACCGCGCGGAAGCTCTTATACCTGCCAGGCTTTGGTGCCACCTCGAAAGTTTCGGTTCCGACGGAAGTGGGCCTGACGCCCGCACAGTACTGTCCCAGAAGCAGGATCGGCCCGCTGCCCCAGGCGTGGCAAAGCGAGCAGCCGTACGGCTCTCCGTACATGGCATAATGCTCCGCGCCGCTCTTTCTCGGGTCGAACTCCTCCCAGGCACTTGTCGCGCCATTGTCTATCATGCCGCCCCAATAGCTGTCAATATAGTCCTGTACGCTCTCAAGCCTTCCCATCTTAGCCAGGGCCATCAGCTCAAACAGCTTGAAATACGGCGTGGTAATGGGATCCACCGAGTCGGACAGAAGCACCTTCTGTGTAATGGCCTCCTTCTGAGCGTCGTCAACAAAATCGTACAGTATCGCGAAGATATTCGCATGCCGGGTGATGTGATGTCTGCCGGAGGCATAGGTATCGATGAATGCCTTTGCATCCTCATCCCAGAAATCCTTCATGATTCTTTCCTTCAGACGCCCGGCACGGCCCTCAAAGTCCTCTCGGGTAAAGTACGGATCGGTATCCGCTTCGCTCCCGCTTCCGTTTGCCTCCCGATGGGAACCCAGCAATCCGAAATCCACCTGGTTTCCTGCCGCAACCTTCGAGAGCAGAGCCATGGACCTGTAAACCATGTACAGCAGGATCTGCTCCGCGCAGAGCGGGCCGTCCTTATCGATATCGGCCCAGTCGATGAATACCCAGTCTCCGGGCCGCGCTACCATGTAGCCGGTTTCCGCATCCAGACGTTCCGTGATAAAGCGGTACAGGGCAGACAGCTGATCCCAGATATCCCGCACAAAGGCCGCGTCCCCCGTGGCGAAGTAATAATCGTATACCGCCAGGAACATATAGGATGAATAATCGTTGATGGTATTGATGTGCTGATAATAGGGCGGCCTGTCCAGAAGGGCACGGATCGTCCGCTTGGTAATCTGCGGTTCGGCATAGAGATAGCGGTTGACCATAAAGGACTGATAGGCATCTCCGGACCAGACCCAGCGGTCGCGCTTGATGCCGTCCAGGAAGAATTCCCTGGAATTCAGGTGGAAAGCACGGCTGCAGATCTCCCAGATAGCCGGAAGCCGGCTGTCATCGGACGTAAAGGAAGCGATATCCTCTATGGGCAGATATTCCAGGCAAGCCTGCAGGCTGAGCCCCGAAAGATCTTTCAGGGAATTTTCAGGCTTCAGGAAGATGTAGCGGAAAGCCTTCGCCGGAATATGCGCATCCTCTTCTCCGGCGGGCAGATGCTCCCTCAGATAGGCAAATTCCGTATCCAGCGCCTCTTCCCGCGATTCTCCGTAGTAAACGTCCACCCTGCCCGGAACCGCTGTACGCTTCACCGTCACGGGGCCGAAAGACTCAACTCCGAAATCATACAGCTTTCCGCCGTTTGTTTCTTCCACCGAAACAGGCTCCAGTACCTTTATGGCAAACGGAAATACCGCCGGATCATCCTGGGGAGATGTAAACGCCGGTTCACAGCCAACATATTTCCTGTGCCCGCCGTTGAAATGACCGATCCAGCTCTCATCGGTTTTCAGAGAGGGACTGTCAATATAAAGGGACGGAAATGTCTCAAGGCAGAACACCTCGGCAGTGACATCGTACTGTCCGGCCGGGAAGGATACTTCCGTATTCAGGGGATACTTTCTGCCCTTTACCGTGATGTATCCATTTCCGTGCGCAAGCACCGCCGCCCGCGTTTCCTCCGGCATATCCACGCTTTTTGTAAAGCAGGCCGTAAATTCAGGCCTTGAGAGATGCCACATGACAGGGTAGGCATGCTCATACTCCTTCCGCCTTGTATGCAGCAGCATGCTGTGATACAGTTCAAAGTCTCCCGAATACCAGATCCATTTTGCGCTCATGTTATGTTCTTTCCTCCGTTATCCTGTTACTGTTCAGAGCCCAGACGCAAACCTGTAAGAAGTCATGGATCTCGTCTGCGGAAACCCATGATGATCCGCAGATTTGCATCCGACAGGGCATGCCGCAGCTCCGGAAATGCGGAAATGGCTGGTTTTCGCTTTTTCCGGAGTCTGCTCTGAACAGTAATCGTTATCTTTACCCAAAAGATTTCCTTCGGTGTTTCCTAATAAAGATTCGTTCGGCGTTTCCTAAAAAAGAATCGTTCGGCATTTCCTAATAAAGATTCGTTCCGCGTTTTCGAAAAAAAGATTCGTTCCGCGTTTCCTAATAAAGATTCCTTCGGCGTTTCCTTCAGATGATCTATTCGGCGTTTCCTCAGGCCTCCGGCTCAAGAAAACTCCAGGGCTTGAGGGAAAATACGGGCTTCGGCTCCTCCGGGGCTTCATATCCCTCCGGGCAGCGCCAGGAATAACCGCTCTTTACCTGGCCCCTGAAGACCGTCTTGTAGCCGGTTTTCTTCTCTTCGCCAAGCAGAATCACCCTGCAGAAATCCAGCATCACGGCCCAGTCGTCCTCCCGGAAACGGTGTCCGCCCTCCCGGTAATGGATGGCACACTTTTCCGTGATTCCGAGGAAGGTATAGACCTCCGATGCGGCCAGCCAGGCGGTCTGTGTGCCGTAGGTATTGATCCAGAGATCGTCCAGCCCTTCCATAAGAACCAGTGCCCGCGGGGCGACACAGGCACCCAGGATATTGCCGTCGAAGGGCATCTCATCCTCCCGGAAAGCGGCAAGGCCGTCCTCGCTTCCGTAGGAAGCGGCTTCATCCAGCAGCCAGTAGAAAAAGCGGTCCTTGCGGCACATCATGCCGATTCGCTCGCTGAGGCCGATATTTTCGCCGAGACGTCCCCCGGAAAGCCGCATGCTGGCCATGCCTCCGCAGCCGGAGCCAGCCGGCGCCACAACGGCGGCACGTTCATCGTAAATCCCGCAGCAGAGCGCGGATTTACCCATGCGCGAGTGCCCCGTTACCGCTGTTTTGGAGACATCCGCGAAATCCCTGGTCTCCAGATAATCAATCACCCGGCTCTGAAGCCAGGCCCACATAGCCAGGCTCCGGAAGGAATACTCCGGAAAGGCGGCCGAGAGGGAACCCTTATTCCAGGTTTCCGGATTGTCCGGCGCGGCCTCCTCAATTTCAAAAGCCGCGAGGGAGAAGCCCTCCTTCACCGCGTACTCCGCCACGCTCTCGGCCAGCCAGGCACTGTTACCGATCACGATGGGGATGGTTTTCCGTGCGCCGGCCGGGTAGAAAAGATGCGTGTTAAAGGCAACCTCCCCGGCTTTTCCCGTAAGGATGCGCACCTTCTCATAGACGGCTGCGCCGTCCCAGATGACCTTTTTAAGGAGCACCTGAGCCGAAAGCTTCTCCGGCCGCGGCGGAATGGTTCCGTAGAAGTGTTCCTGCAAAAGCTTCTTCCAGTATTCCTGCTGGGCAGGCCACTCCTCGGGTTTCGCAACGCGGCTGCCGTCCGGTCTCAGGAAGGGATCCGGCAGCTCCATGTGACGATTGTTCATAGCGTTTCCTCCTGTCATATTGTATCCGGTTTCCGGTCATGAAGTCAAGATTACTCTGAAAGAACCTGTGTTGCTGTTCAGAGCCAGGCGCAAATCTGCAATATTTCCATACAACGTGGCGTCCCGGGCAATGGGCTTGCGGGATAAGCCGGCGGATTTACCGGGGAAAACCGCCGCATGAAACAGCACAGTTCCTGCACGGCAGACGTCGGAATACAGAGATATCTGCCGTCTGCCATAAAATCAGTGCCACCGTTCCAGAACAGGGGCCACGGTCATTCCCGTCGGATCCAGCTGAATCTGGGTAGAGACCGGATCCTTCACCTGCCACACCAGTGTATTGGTCACATCCACCGTGATTCTGTTTTCCCCCTCACAGATCAGGTTCGTTACGTCAAGGCGCTCACGGCTTCCCATGAGAAGCCCGGCTTCCTTTCCGTTCAGGTATACCCTGGCGCAGTCCCCGATCTCAGCAAAGAAGAGCGTGACCTGTTTGGCTTCTGCTTCGGAGCTGAACACAAAGCTCCCTTCATAGCGGTAGGTTCCGGAAAACTCCGGGAAATACGCGGGTGCGTTCATATTCGGGAGATCATTCCCCGAAACCGAGAGACCTGCAGGCGTGAAATCCGCCTCCTTCGGCGCCTTCAGAGAGATCCGCCACTGCGTAAGCAGAGGTGTCGCCGCGTATCTTGAGAGCGGGCGTGCGGGCTTTCTCTCCGTACGGGAAGCCGCGGCCTGTATGCCGCCGTCACGGGCAGAAGCCGGCTTTGCGCACCCCGTACCTGCCGCGAAAGTATCGGGTTTTGCACCGCAGGGAACCATAAACACTCTTGCTTCTCCCGGCTCCAGTTCCAGGGCAATTCCCGCCCCGCCTGCTTCCCATTCGCACAGGCGGTTGTTCATGGCGTCGTACTCGTAAACCGCCGCGGGGCTTCCTGCGGGAGTGAAACGGAAGCTGCAGCCTGCATTGACATCTTCATTGAAAAACATAAAGAAGCGCGCATCACCCTGCTCATACACGCAGCTGCGCAGATGCGGCAGCCGTACCGGATCCGGCCCGCAGTCCGTGCGCAGCGTGAAATCCGCCGGAACCAGACGGCCGACCTCTTCCGCAAGGAACTGCAGCTTCACCACACGCACGCCGTCAAGATAGCTCTCCGGGAGCGGCTTTCCGCTCATAAGGCTTTCAGGCAGCCCGTCCACGACAAGCACGGGCACGCCCGCCTCTGCAGCAGAGCCAAGCGCCATGGCAAGCCTGTCCGGGATCCGCTCAAAATACGGCTGCACCACGCAGGGATAGACCCCGCGGCCGATCTTTAACAGGCCGTTTTCAAGCGTTGTCTGGGACAGGGTCAGGAAGTCTTCCGGAATGACATCGTAGTCAAGCTGATGCTCCATCAGCTGACGGCCGGGCACGTCAAAGGTCATCGCATCACAGCCGCCCCATTCGGCCTCTGCATGATAGAGTACGGCCGCCTGAATCCTCCTGCATCCGCCGTTTAACAGATGGCACATGCGGTTCATATAGATCATCAGCGCCGCAAAATGCGGGAACTGGGGATTATTGCCGCCCGCATAGAAATGCGGCGGGCAGTCCGGATCCGGAAACTGCATGGAAAAAGCATGGGGCGTAAAATGGTTGATGCCCCGCACCAGCATGTGGTTTGTAAGCCACTTCATCCTGCTCACGCCGAAAGCCCAGCCGTAATTTCCGAAGATCTCGCACAGCGACCGCCCCTGTTTATCCGGATCGATCTGTGCCGCTGAAACAGCGAGCCTGGTCAGACCGTAGTGGAAAAAGGACCCGTCCGTATTCCACGAAAGCCACTGGTGTACCCGGTCCTCAAAGCCCGGTACAATCTGGAAATGCACCACGTCAATGCCGGCCATCTGCTGACCGCGCATCTCCTTGAAATAATGTCCGATGGAGCAGCCGAGCCTGCCGTGGGCATTGTCATCTTCTATAATATGGCCGATATATTCCACGCCATGGTCTCTGCACCAGGCACCAAGCTGGCCGGAGAAGCAGGTATACACAAGATCCGTCACCGCATCCATGAAGCAATGGCGGATTTCCGGTGTCTGCGGCCCCGCCTGAAACCACAGGGCAGCAAGGTTTCCCGCGAAATCATCCTCCCAGGCGGCATGCAGCCGTTCCTCCAGTCCCCGGGACCAGGGCAGCATCCGGCCCTCTCGGCCCGGCAGTTCATGGAAATCATAGCCGCCCATGTTGCCGATCTCGGGCTCGTCGGAAAAGAACCCGGCAATGGTTTTTCCGAATTCGGCCCCATAATGTGCGTAGTGCTTCTCGTACACCTCATCAATCAGCACCCGCACCGACTCGGCATCCAGCAGGTTCGCGTACTGCGGCCGGCCGCTGCCCGTCTGTGTCGTGTAGACAACCAGCAGGCGCCAGCGGCCTTCAGGGATATCCAGGCGCACAAAGCCGTGGTCTACGGCATCCGTAAGATCCATGCAGGAATCCGGATCCAGATCGGTGCTGTTCCCGTCCGGGCGGCGAAAAGCCAGTACCCGCAGCAGTTTCCCGTCCTTTCCGAGGAAGGGAGAAATCAGCACCGAGGCGTTCCTGCGCGGACCGACCATATCCATATGCCGTTCCGCAAGATACGTCTTCGCGAGCTCAGGATGTCTCGCAAAGCCCCCGTTGGCAAAGCCCGTGGGGAATTTCCGGTCATCCAGAATCCACAGGCGCATGTTCCTGCGCTTTGCCTCCTCGATCACCACATCGAGGCTTTCCCACCACGCGGGACCCGCGAAATCCGGATGCGGCCTCGATTCCAGGCAGATTTCCCGGATACCGCATTCCGCAATCTTTCCGATTTCCCGGCGGATCGTCTCTTCATCCTCTCCTTTCATCCAGAGGAAGGGAAGGATGTAGCTGCCGCCCCTGTTCTCAAGCAATTCCTGTATTTTCCGCATACACACTCCATTCCCCGGCATCAGCCGGGAAGATAAGATAGTCCAAATGTCGTAAGCATATAATATCCCGTATCCCTTCATCCGGTCAATGGAGAAACTACCACAGAAATTGGAACCTGTTACTGTTCAGAGCCAGGCGCAAATCTGTGGTGTATGATGGATTCCGCTGGCGGAAATTCATCACACACCGCAGATTTGCATCTGGCGAGCACGCCACAACTCCAGAAATGACGCTTTTTGTCATTTCTGGAGTCTGGCTCTGAACAGTAACCGGAATCTTTAAAAAGCGTTTTCCTAAACAAGTTCCTCCTCCCCCGCAGGCTTTGCCGCGAGAGCCAGATACAGCACGGCGGCGTCCCGGAATTCTCTTGGGTTGTAGCCGCACAGGTCACGGATCCGGTTCAGGCGGTACTGAAGGGTGTTTTTGTGCAGATGCGTTTCCCAGGCGGTTCCGGTGAGGGAGCAGTCGTTCCGGAAATAGGTTTTTAAAAGCTCCAGCTCCTCCTCCCCGAGTCCCTTCAGGATTTTTCCGCGGAACATTTTCCTCTGCCCGGCATCCACGCCTGCCAGAAGGATTTCAATATCCAGGGAATCATATTCCGCGTAGGCGATTCCCTTGCCAAGCGCCGCCTCCGAAGCGATGACAGCCTCTCTGTAGGACTGGCGAAGCGCGCTTTCCTCCTGGGCACGGCCGCAGCCGATTGTCAGCAGCGGAGCGCATTCCCCGGCAAATTCCCGGAGCTTCTTCCTGCAGTTCCTGCCGTCGGCCTCATAAAAAAGCAGGATATATTCGCTCGGGTAGCGGAAACGGTACAGGGTAATTCCGAGGGAACGGAACAGGTCCGTAATGCGCTTATCGATCATGGATACATTTCCGAGACTGACCCTGGAAGCCAGGACAATCCGCGCGGCATACATCCTGCAATTCTCTGAGACCTGCAGCTGCCGCAGGCATTCGCGCAGATACTCCGGGTTTCCCATCTCACCGCCCGTAAGCGCCCGCACCGCATATTCCCTTCTCTCCTGCCGCGTACGTATGCTGTCCCCCTGCACCTGCTCCCGGATCAGGAGTTTCGTCATGCTGCTCGCCAGGAACGCGTACCTGCGCACCTCCTCCGGACTGCCGGTAATGCCGATTACGCAGATGACCTCCCCCTCATGGAACAGCGGGAGATTGATGCCCGGCTGTGTGCCTTCCCACTCCTCCCCCGGCGCGATCTCTATGGTTCTCTGCTCCTTTGCCGCCTGCATGGCAATGCTGTGCCATGTTCCGATCCTGGCGGGGTTGGTGCTCGCCATGATGATGCCCGTCGGGCTTATGTAGTTGATATCCCTGCTGCAGACCTCCTTGACCGCTTCCACGATCTGGGAAGCCGCTTCCCTTGTAATTGTTACCGGCATGTTCTTCCTCCCGTCGGAAAAGGCCCCTTTTGAAAATGCCTTTGAAAAATGATTTTAAAAACGCATGTGTATTCGCCGGGCACTCTTCTCATGTATGCTATGTCCAGTATAACATATTTATCTCTATATGTCGATATATACTTGTTATATATAACATATCTGTCCCGCAATATATCTGCTATACTGTCCCCATCAGAAGAGCTGATATTCAGAAAAGTACACCATTGCATTTTGGGAGGAGAGAACCATGAAAGTTACGGTTGCGATTGATTCCTTTAAGGGAAGCATGAGTTCCATGGAAGCGGGTAATGCCATTTCAGAGGGAATCCGCCGTGTTTATCCGGAGGCCCTGATCCATGTACGCCCGCTTGCGGACGGCGGGGAAGGAACGGTGGACGCGCTGGTGGCGGGCATGAACGGGGAAATGCAGACCGTCACCGTTACCGGCCCCTTCGGGACGCCGGTTCAGGCAAAATACGGTATTATACGGGAAAGCGGTACCGCAGTCATGGAGATGTCCCAGGCTGCCGGCATCACTCTGGCGCCCAGGGAGAGCCTGAACCCCATGAATGCCACTACCTACGGCGTGGGTGAGATGATCCGGGACGCCATCCTCAAGGGCTGCAGGCGCTTTATCATGGGAATCGGCGGCAGTGCCACCAATGACGGCGGCGCGGGTATGCTGCAGGCGCTCGGATATGAATTTCTGACCGGGGAAGGGCATCCGATCTCCTTCGGCGCAAAAGGTCTGGCAGACCTTCGCCGCATCAGTTCGGACCATGTACTCCCGGAGCTTGCGGAATGTGCGTTCCAGATTGCCTGCGATGTAACAAACCCGCTCTGCGGCGAGAGGGGCTGCAGCGCCGTTTACGGTCCCCAGAAGGGTGCCACGCCTCCGATGATCCTTCAGATGGACGCATGGCTCCAGGCCTATGCATCCCTCGCCCATGAGCAGTTTCCGAAGGCGGATCCCGAGTTTCCCGGAACCGGCGCCGCCGGCGGCCTCGGCTTTGCCTTCCTCGGTTTTACAAACGCAAAGCTTGAGTCCGGTATCCGCATCATTCTCCGGGAGACCCGTCTGGAAGACTACATCCGCGATGCGGATATCGTGATAACCGGAGAGGGGCGGCTTGACGAGCAGACCTGCATGGGAAAAGCGCCAGACGGCGTTGCCGGGCTTGCGAAAAAATACGGTCATCCCGTACTGGCTTTCTCGGGCTGTGTCACGAAGGATGCCAGATACTGCAACGAACACGGGATCGATGCCTACTTCCCGATTCTCCGGAATGTCGTCACCCTGGACGAAGCCCTCGATACC
>CAMOSC010000051.1 GCA_946624325.1 uncultured Clostridia bacterium | reverse complement strand
CGCTGCTGGACCTGGAAGAGATCCGCACCTGCCTGATAGTAATGAAGGGCATGGGCATGCCGGAGGGAATGAAAGGAGTAGTCGCGGCTCTCCCATCCGAGTTCTGTGATCCGTTTCTTAAAGACCTGGGACAAAGAGGCTTTATTGATATGTGACCCCGGCTTCTGGCCAGGGAAAAGCCAGTCATCCGGCCTTGCGCCCCGGCAGCACTCTTTCCAGTACTGGAGGAGGATCTTTTTCAGGCGTACGGGGAGCTCAACTTTACCGGCATAACGGCTCTTGCTGACTTCTTCCGATATCGTGACGGTACCGGAAGTAAAGGAGATGTCCCTGAAGCGCAACGTTGTCACTTCGCTGAGACGGAGTGCGGCACCGTAAGCGACGGCAAGCTCTGCCTTATGCTTCAGGTTCTTCGTGCCGAGGACGAGCTGCATGGCTTCTTTCTTTGAAGGGACCCTCGGAAGCGGATAATCAACCTTACACAGGGGGAGATCATCGTTTGTAAGAGGCTTACGCAAAACGAAGCGGAAGTATTTTTTCAAGGCGCAGTTATAGATGTTGACAGAGCGCGGCGCATAGCCGAGCCCGCCATCCTCTTTGGACCGCTTCAGATGGAGGAGAAAGGCGCGCAACTGCAGCGCATCGGTATCTTTCAGGGAAATATCATAAGTTGCTTTGAGCCATGTGCAACATTCAAAGATCGACTGTAGGTAACTGTCGATCGTGCGAGGCCGGTGATTGATCAGTTCCAGGACATCTGCAATGTCCTGAAGCTCTTTACGATAGAGTGTGTGGAAGTGGTATACTTCATGTCTTTTCCTTTCGAAATAGATTTATGGAAACATGTGTGTAACTATTTCTAAGGAGGGGCACGAACCCACTTGAAAAAAATGGCAAAATCCAGTATACTCATAATGCTGTTCAGGTTATTTGACCTGATGCGAAGACCCCATGGATGAGTGTGCGAGTCGCCAAACTGAGACACTCATTTATGGGGATTTTTATTAGGGACAAGATAAGCGTAAACAAAAAAGACCACCTTGGCAAGAGGTAGTCTTTCGTGTAGCCGAAATCATCGGCAGGCTATCGTCGCAGGGCGGCGATTTGGTTCAAATATATCTATTCAAAGTTCCTTGCAGAGCGCGCGGTTCTTGAAGCAGTATCAGAGAAAGGTCTGCGGGCCAAGATACTCCGTTATGGCAATCTGGCCGCCAGATATTCCGATGGGGAATTCCAGGCCAACTTCGATACCAATTCCGCCATGGGAACCCTGAGGGCCTATGCAGCGCTTGGCTGTGCTTCTTACGCGCATCTTGATGACACGATGGAATTTTCGCCGATTGATGCGGCGGCAAGGGCTTCGGTCCTGTTGTCGGCAACACCGGAAGACTGCAGGCTGTTTCATGTGATCTCGGACCAGTATATCGCAATGGTCCGGTTATTCAACGTGATGAACGATCTGGGACTTGCCGTCAGATTTGCCGAGCCTTCGGAGTTTGAAGCGGTATTTGATGCGGCGGCGCATAATCCGGCAAAAGTGGGGCTCCTTACCAGTCTGCTGGCCTATAATACGGTGACCGGAAAGGCAGAACGGACCATGCTGAAAATGAACCATGACTATACGTACCAGGTGCTTTACAGGCTTGGTTTCGTATGGCCCACGCTGACCGAAGACTATATCCGAAGCTTCATAAATGCCCTGAAGGGCCTCACATACTTTGACACAATGGAACCGACGTGAAACGTCGGTTTCGTGAAGCAGTGAGGAAAGGTCAAAGGAGCACTGTACGAAAAAACCCATCCGCTGCGGGATGGGTTTTTCATTTACAGAAACCGGAAATACTGTTTGAAGCACAGAAACCGGAAATGCTGTTTCAGATGACGCCGATAAGCTTATGCAAGCTTACTCTTTGCGGTCTCGGCCAGGGAAGCGAAGCCTTCGGGATCGTTCACAGCCATGTCGGCCAGAACCTTGCGGTTGAGAACGATGTCAGCCTGCTTTAAGCCATACATAAACTTGCTGTAGGAAAGGCCGTTGATGCGGGCTGCAGCATTGATACGGACGATCCAGAGCTGTCTGAACTGTCTCTTTCTCTGCTTTCTTCCTGCATAAGCGCTGGTAAGAGCTCTCATAACGGACTGCTTTGCAATCCTGTACTGCTTGGACCTTGCGCCTCTGTAGCCCTTTGCGAGCTTTAATACTCTGTTATGCTTTTTTCTTGCGTTTAAACCGCCTTTAATCCTTGCCATATCTCTATTCCTCCTAAATTAGTCCGGATACGGAGTCCTGTTGCCCCGTATACATTTTCACCTCAAAGACACCGAACTCATCAGAGATACGGCATAATCTTCTTCATGTTCTTAACGTTGGTAGCGTCAACAACGATATCCTTGCGGAGGTTTCTCTTCCTCTTGGTGGACTTCTTGGTCAGAATATGGCTCTTATACGCCTTCATGCGCACTAACTTACCGGTACCGGTCTTTTTAAAACGCTTAGCGGCTGCTCTGCTGGTCTTTACCTTTGGCATAGTGATTCCTCCTGTTATTTCATGTTTGGATTTTTAGCTAAAACAATGCTCATGCTTCTGCCTTCAAGCTTCGCCGGTTTTTCGATAATGGCGATATCCTTCAGGTTTTCCGCAAAATCGTCCAGAATATGCCTGGACGCAGATACATGGGCCATCTCACGTCCCCGGAACCGGAGTGTGATCTTTACCTTATCTCCTTTTTCAAGGAACTTGCGTGCATTGTTTGTTTTTGTGTTGAGATCATTTGTGTCGATATTCGGCGAGAGGCGCAATTCCTTAATCTCAACGATGTGCTGTTTGCGTCTGGCTTCCTTCTCTTTTCTGGCCTGCTCGTAGCGGAACTTGCCGTAATCGATAATTTTGCAAACCGGCGGCTTTGCGTTGGGAGAGATTTTAACCAGATCAAGCTCTGCATCCCTCGCCAGCTTCAGCGCATCCCTGGATGACATGATTCCAAGCTGTTCGCCCTGCTCACTGATGACCCGGACTTCCCTGTCGCGGATCTGTTCGTTAATCATTAAATCGCTAATTGTCTTGCACCTCCATCCGAAAAAAATGATAACGATAACACAAAATTCCCTTACGGGTAATCACTGCCGCATTCCGGCAATGAAAAAAAGTGATAGACACAGAGTCCACCACTTAAGAATACACGCATGTGTAAAGCTCAAATAACCCGAGTCGCCCGATTGCGCTGAGGTGAGAGTGAATGCTCTGCTTTCTGGCTGCTTTCGCAACAGTCATATAATAACACTCCGAACCCTGCCTGTCAAGCATTTTCGAAAGTTTTCCTGAGCCATTCCCGCTCTTTATCCGACAGGTCTGCCTTTTCCAGGAGATCCGGCCGCTTCAGGGCGGTTCTCAGTATGCTCTGTTCCCTTCTCCATTTTTCGACATTCTGATGATGCCCGGACAAAAGGACTTCCGGCACTTTTGCTTCCATAAATACTTCCGGCCGGGTATACTGCGGATACTCCAGCAGATTGCCCGTGAAGGATTCGTCCTCGGCAGACTGCCCGTTATGCAGCACGCCCGGAATCAGACGTGAAATACAGTCAATCATCATGGCCGCCGGAAGTTCTCCCCCCGTCAGCACAAAATCACCGATCGAAACCTCGTCTGTTACAATCCGCTCCAGCACCCGCTCATCGACGCCTTCATAATGTCCGCAGAGGAAAATCAGATCTGCCTCCGCAGCAAATTCTTCTGCCTTTTTCTGGGAGAAGGTCTCACCCTGCGGCGTCATGAAAACCACCCGGGGCTGTTTCCCGATCCGGTCCGTCAGCGCTTTCCAGGCATCATAAACCGGCTGCGGCTGCATGACCATACCGGCACCTCCGCCGTATGGATAATCGTCCACCCGGTTATGCCGGTTCCCGGCATAGTCCCGGATGTTTACGGTTTCCACATGGACCAGGTCCTTCGTCTGGGCCCTGCCCAGGATGCTCTCACTGCAGATCTGCCGGATCAGCTCCGGAAAGAGCGTCAGCACATAAAAGTTCAAGGTTTTTCCTCCGATTGGTTCCCTTACAGATCCAGCAGACCCTTAAGCAGATGTACCGTCATGATACCGGTCTCAAGGTTTACCTCCAGGATACACTCCCTGATGGCCGGGATCAGAATCTTTTTTCCGTTCTCCGGCGTCACCTCGTACACGTCGTTTGCCCCTGTCTGAAGCACATCCGTACAGGTTCCGAGTACTTCTCCCGTATCGGCGACAACCTTCAGCCCGATCAGGTCCGCGATAAAGTTTTCATTCTCACCGCAGGGCTTCGCCTGCGAGCGGTGTATCCAGAGCTCAGCGCCTTTCAGGCGCTCCGCCGCGTCCCTGTCATCCACGCCTGCGATTTTCAGGATCACCATCTGTTTAAAGTATTTTGCCCCTTCCAGGCCTATTTCCCGCCGTTCCCCCTTCTGTTCCAGAATCAGGGTTTTCCATTTTTTGAACATCTCAGTCTCATCGGTAGTCGGGAAAATGTTCACCTCCCCCGCAAGACCGTGCGCGGAAGTCACGACACCGACGCGAAAGTATTCTTCCATATTTCAGGTTCCTTTCAGGCTAAGCCCTTTGGCGGACTGTTTCAGACATCCTGCAGTCCCGCAGAGAGGTTGAAGTTATTCCGTAAATTTCCCCGCCCGGCTCTGAAGCATTACAAGTCTCCGCTCAGTTTCAGTAAAAAAACAAGTTTCTCCGCTTCCGCCCATACCGGCTTCATGCCCAGTCTGCCGGCACAGTGCCTGCTTGCGGCATTTTCCGGGCGGCACTTGAGGTAGATCTGTTCAAGGCCGTAGCGTTCTTTCAGGACAGGCAGCAATCCCCTCGCCGCAGCGGCGCAGAGGCCCCTGCCCCGGAAAGCCGGGAGCAGCGCAAACCCGAGATACCAGCCCGGGAAGCGCTCATCATCCGTCCACTCAAGACCGATCCTGCCGTAAAAAATCCCGTCCCTGCTCTCAAGTGTCCAGATATCCGGCAGATCCGTGTTTGAGGCGCGCTCCCCACAGGCCGCAAGATACCTCTTCCAGTCTGATCTGCCGCGTGCGGCGCCGGGCAGGAATCTCTGCACGTCGGGATCCCGATAAAGCGCCATAAAGCCGTCCAGATCCGCCACCGTGCTCTCCCGAACCCGCCAGCCGCCCGAAGCTTCCTCTTCCGGTACATGCTCCGCAATTACGGAGGGACACCCCAGAAACCGCTCCGCGGCGACCCGGATATACCACTCCGGAAGCTCCTCCGCATTCTCCGCCAGATACTTTACGCCCGTCCATACGCTGTAGTCCGCTTCGCTTCCGGTAATCCCGATAACCGGTGCGGCAGGCTGCAGGGCACGCGCGGCATCCGGATCAGATGTGATATATACGGTTATTTCCCGTCCTGCGGGGATTTTTACCACGCGGCCGCAGGCCTGGCGGGGAACCCCCACCGCTGCCCGGGAATCCCCGGCGCAGGCGCGAGGCTTTACCCCGTCATCTCCTCTTTCCGATCGATTCAGCACTTCTCCGGCTCCGGATACTCCACTCCGAAGGTCTCAACCGTGACTTTTTTCATGCGCTGGGGCTGCAGCGGTTTATCCATGTAGTTTGTGGGCGTCTGCGCTATGGCATCGACCACATCGAGTCCATCGGTCACCTTTCCGAAAGCAGCGTAAGCCCCGTCCAGATGCGGTGAGGTCTTGTGCATGATGAAAAACTGGCTTCCCGCACTGTCCGGCATCATGGTTCTTGCCATGGAAAGCACACCCGGCGTATGCTTCAGCTGGTTATGGAACCCGTTCTGGGAAAATTCACCGCGGATGCTGTATCCCGGTCCGCCGGTTCCGGTTCCCTCCGGATCTCCGCCCTGGATCATAAAGCCCCGGATTACACGGTGGAAGATAACACCGTCATAGAAGCCTTTCCTGATCAGGCTGATAAAGTTGTTTACCGTGTTCGGTGCCGTCTCCGGATAAAGCTCGGCCTTCATGACAGAGCCGTCTTCCATTTCAATTGTCACTAAAGGATGTTTCTGTTCCATCTTCTTTCTCCTTCCAAAACGCAGTTTTGTACCTTGACCGAATGGCCGCGGATGACTATTTTGCAGCCATGCCTGCAAAAAGCGCAGCCGTTGGCAAAATATGTCTCCTCCCTGAAGGCACCTTTATAAGATGCCTTATCTGCTGATGCCCTTTAGGGGCGTCCTATTTTTTCTTATGGGCAGCTGCCCGGAGCCGGATTCCGGAAATGGCAAAAGCACCATTTCCGAAGTTATGGCGTACCCGTCAGAAGCCTCGGCTTCCGCCATGGCCGCCGCCGCTGCCTCCGCCCGAAAAACCTCCGCCGCCGCCTCCTCCGCCGCTTCCTCCGGAGGAGGTTTCGATTTTGCGCTTGGTTACGGTCGTCCGGATGTAGCGGTCATCCTGACTGATAATACGGAAGGCGCCTTTTGGGGCATAAACCGTGGTATCCGTCTTCCCGTCATTATTCCGCAGCAGAATCATAAGCCCGGTAATCAGTGCGCCGGCTACAAGTCCGATCAGCCCGCAGATCAGCCAGTTCACGGAAGGTTCCTGTTCATGCAGACCCTGCGATGATTCATAGTTCCCTCCGAGGCTTGTGTAGGCGTACATCAGGCAGTCCTTGAAAAACTCCCTCGCCGCCTCCGCATAATCCGCACTGCGCATGTGCGATTCCAGCGCATCCAGAATCAGATCTCCTTCATAATCCGTAAGAAGATATCCGGAAGCGTTACGGTTATACTCATAAACCGTATACTGCCGCTGGTACATGTCAATCAGGAAAACAATGCCCTCTGCCCCGTCACCGTAGCCGTAGCCGTGTTCCAGCAGGTACTCCCGGGCGAAACTCGTACCTTTCATTTCCGTATCGTAACTGACGGTAACGACCCCGAGCACAGCGCCGATCTGCCAGCCTCTCGATCTGGCCAGGTTAAGCAGCTCCGCTTCCTCTTCCTCCGAAAAAAGTTCCGCCCCGTCGTCCATAAAACCAAAGCTTTCATTGCTCTCCGGTCTGGAGGAAAGGTCATGCAGTTCATCCATGAAATGCGGACGGGCCAAGGCAGCAGGAAACGCGATGCTTTGATCTTTTCCGGTCTGCGCTCCTGCACGCACACATTCCCCGGAGACGGCGGCAGATGCCCGCGTTCCCGGATAAAGCAGCACCGCCAAAAAAGCCGTAAGCACAAGCACCGCCGTTAAAGCCCTTCTCAGGCACCTGCCGTACAGGGACAGGCCCCTGTCAACTCTTCTGTACATGGAAGCCTCCTCCCTATATGAACATATGCCAGACAAGCCCGGCAATTCCCGTTGCGGCTGCGGACGAGAGCAGGAACAAAATGGCTGCTTTTATTTTATCCACCGGAAGGTTTCCGATTTTTCTTCCGGTCTCTCCGTTGAGGAAAAGCTGCCAGTTTTTCCCGCGGTACCGGTATTGCAGCAGCCATAGCGGAAACATGGCGTATTCCTGTGCGGATTTCTGATGATCTATACGGCTCTGCGTCACTGTCACGGAGCTGTAGCCGTTCATCGTAGACATGGTTTCTCCGTAAATGGCTTTGCTGGCCCGTTCCTCCACCCTGGGCTGCAGGGCTTCCGGGTCGAAATTGCTGCACTCAGCCAGAAATCCGGAGAGGTAGGGCAGCTCAAAGGAAGTAAGCTTTGTATAGTCAAACGGCTCCAGACGTTCCATAATATCATCTGGCATCTCCTCGGAGGCATCCGCCGGGATCCGCCTGTAATCATTCTCCGTTTCACGCGACAGGCGGAAATGATCCGTATAGGTATATTCATACTTGCCGCGGATCTCTGTGCGCACGCGTGTAGCCGAAGCCACCAGGCTGGCTGTCGAATGAAAACTGAACAGCCAGTAGGGTACATAAATGCCCTTGATGCTGTCCAGGGTGGAAACCGATGAGAATGCCCTGGGCGTCAGGAAGCCGCTCTTTGTCCACTTTCTGAAAATCCCCTTTGCCTCCTCTTTACTGATCCCAAAGGGGATCAGCACCTGCGGCTTCCTGTTTCCGCTAAGCCTGCTCTTTATAATAGAGGGGCTGCCGCAGAACGGACAGATGGTTGCCGCGGTGAACCTGTCGGTCACAAGCTCACCTCCGCAGCTCTCACAGTGAAACTGCTGCACGCCATCTCCGTCAGGGTCTGAGGCTTCCGTATCACGGCGTTCTTCGTCCTCGCGGTCCGTATCCTCTTTAGCCTTCCGCGCCGCTTCGTCAATCGAAACCGTCCTTCCGCAGTACGGGCAATGCAGGACATCCGTACCCTCTTTATACTGAAGGGATGCACTGCAGCCGGGACACTTGTAGCTCTGAATCATCCCGAAACACCTCCTGTAACTGATTTATGTAGGCGTGTGCAGAAGTATAGTGAACGTCAAGTTTTTTTATGACGTTCACTATAGTATTGTACCATTGAACCTCCTCCGTGGCAAGTTTTTTGTAATCCCGCCAAGTATGGCGGGTTCCTGCAATCGGATGGGCAGAGCCATCCGCCCCATCCGCTTTTGAGCCATGCGGACAGATCGCAGCGTGAAAAACATGCAACGCGATTGACATGTCTCCCTACTTCGCGCAACACAAAAGGAAGCCGACTCCGTATCATATCGGATCAGCTTCCTTTTCTGGGTACCCATTGTCAAATACGATGCCGGAACGAATTTCCGGTACCTTTATTCTATGATCAGATTTTCAAAAGTGCCGGGCCTTCAAACACCCGCACACCCTTCATTTCATTTTCACGAATTAGAGCTTAACAACGTTTACAGCCTGCGGTCCCTTAGCGCCTTCAACAACCTCGAATTCAACTTCCTGTCCTTCCTCGAGGGACTTGAAGCCTTCCATCTGAAGACCGGAATAGTGAACGAAAACGTCCTTGCCGGATTCGTCGGAAATAAAGCCGTAGCCCTTCTGGTTGTTGAACCACTTAACAGTACCCTTGTTCATGATAACACCTCCAAAACTCAAAAAAATAATACATGTCTCACGACGCAATTTAGTATAACGCATTCCCAATTAAATGTCAACAAAAATCAATTGACATTTCCTATAAGACATTGTATCAAACGCCGAGTATATTAAAAAAACCCATAAATCCGACAATTTTTTAATGCATTAAAATATTTACAAAGATCCCTCCCGCTCCGCATTTTTAATTTGTACGAATTGCTCGTCTGTTTTGTGGAAAACAGAAGATAATCCAGTATCAGAGGGGCTCTTTCCTTCTGTCTTTTTCTTCATTTGCCCCTCCTTGACACTGCCCCGAATCTCTGATATAGTTGTTCAATGAAATGCAGCTGTTTCTATCCGGACGCATGAAACGGCGGATGGCACTGTTGAACCAGATGCCGGAAACGGCGAATGGCACTGTTTATATTTGCGGAGGTATTATGATCATATTCCGTACAGGCTCCATACTTCGCGAGCTTACACCCGAAAGCTTTTCTTTTGACTATGCAAGGACGGTACCCATCCCGGCCATCATCGCCATGGTGGCAGCCCTTGTGATCTCCCTGGCGGTTCCCGTGCTGCTTTTCCTATATCTGCGGAAGCGTTTCAGGCTCGATCCCCAGGCTATGCTGTACGGTATTTTTGCCTATCTCCTGGGCAGGAGCCTTCTTCCCACCCTCATGGATCTCGGACTTCAGTATATAGATGCCCGTACGGGCCTGTTTTCCAGCATGCCCGCCGTCTATTATGCGATCGGCTCTGCCGTCACCGTGCTGCTGGAGTTTGCCGCCGTTCTTTTCGGGCTGAAGCTGGCAGCTCGCCGCACGCGCATCTCTTTCGGGCTCTGTGTCTATTTCGGGCTGTTCTTTTCCATTATGCCCATACTGACACAGACCGTCAGCTATATGGGCAATTATCTCTCCGTCTCCCTGTCCATCAATCAGGGAAACCTGCGCGGTATCGTGGAAGAAATGATTGCAGGCGGCAGCACCTCCGAGGATATCGAGGGACTGCTCTCGGGCCTGACATCGCTGATGGATCAGTCCGTCTTCTATTACCTGCTCCTGGCGCTGGATGTCCTGCTGATGATACCGGTGCATATCTGCCTTTCCGTCCTGACGGGCGGCCGCCTCTCGGGAGACATTCCGAAAAACCGCATTCTGGAGATTGTGATCATTCTTGCCGTCTACGCGGCAGCACTTCTCGGCAGAAGCCTGATCGAGTCCGAGACCATCGCGATTTTCGTCGGCTTCTTCCTGATTACCGCGCTTGTTTCCTGCTTCCTCACCTGGCGTGTCCTGAAGGAATTCATGCCGCAGGATCTGGAGAAGCTGCTCGGTCCCCCCGACCCCTCGATTTCGGACAAGGGCGGCAAAAACAATCCCGGAAACGGCGGCCACAAGATGCCGAAGATTGTCATGCCTAAAGACTGATTCATTTGCACCCGGCTCTGAACAGGTACGGAAAACACCGTTATGAAAAATTACAAGCTTCTGATTGAATTTGACGGAACCCGCTATTTCGGCTGGGAGCACCAGCCCAATACCGATATGACGATTCAGGGGAAACTCGAAAACGTTCTCTCCCGCATGACAGACGGTACGATGGAGGTTATCGGGGCAGGCCGGACCGATGCCGGCGTTCACGCCAGGGGAATGGCCGCTCATGTGTATCTGGACACACCGATGTCCGCGGAGGAAATCCGTGATTACCTGAACCGTTACCTTCCCGAGGATATCTGCGTCACCGAGGTCCGGGAGGCTTCCATGCGCTTCCATGCCCGCTATAATGCACTGGGCAAGACCTACCGGTACACCTGCTATTACGGCACTCTGAAGCCGGTTTTCAACCGCAAATACGTGTTTGTACTGGACGAAGCCCCGGATCTTGCGGCTATGCAGAAGGCAGCCGTTTTCCTGACAGGATCCCATGATTTTGCGAGCTTCTGCGGGAATCCCAAAATGAAAAAGTCCACCGTCCGGATCGTGGACAAAATCGAGATCGGCGCGCAGGGGCCCTATATCACCTTCACCTATCACGGAACCGGATTTCTGCAGCACATGGTGCGTATCCTGACCGGTACGCTTCTGGAGGTAGGGTTCGGAAAACGTACTCCCGAAAGCATGGAGGAGCTTCTTGCGGCAAAAAGCCGTTCGCTTGCGGGCTTTACGGCCCCCGCCTGCGGGCTTTGCCTGATGGAGGTAGACTACCACTGAACGCGCAGTTCCCGAATGCATCCCGGATATCATACAGCAGCAGCCCGGCAGATGAATTTCTGCCGGGCTGCCCTGTTTTTATACGCTTTTTCTCCGTTTCCGGAATACGCTGCGAATAATTACTTCTGTTTGTTTTTCGCCATATCTTCAAACTGATCAAACACCCGGTAGTACTGCACCTTTTCGTAGGATTCGTAAACCTCGCGTTCCTCCGGGGTCATCTCCGTATAATCCCTGCAGTTTCCCTCCGCGTCAAAGTATCCGATGGCATTGAAAACAGGGAAGGTTTCCTGTATGGTGTCCAGGTAGGTCTGGTAATCATTCTTCGGAAAACCGATAGTCTCCAACAGCAGGTTGCACAGATAGTTTGCGCTGGTTGTGATGCCCGACTGTTCTTCGATATCGTAATTGGCCCAGATAAAGAACGGGGTAATATGACGCTTCTGCTCTTCCTCAAGCGTACGGTTTTCAATATCGATTCCGTACTCCTTAAAAATCGGCTTCACCACGTAATCATTCGGCTGATGGTCCCCGAAAAACAGAACCACGGTCTTTTCATCGCTCTCTTTCAGCGTTTCAATCAGCTTTTCCGTTGCGATATCCGTCTCATAGAGGAGGGACAGATAGTTGTTGAGATATTTGTTGGACTTGGTATTTTTGAAGATTGCCTGAACCTGCGGGTCGAAATTATCATAGCTGCCGCCGTAGGCGCTGTGATTCTGCATGGTGACATTCATCAGGAACAGCGGTTCGCTGTACTGATCCATCTGCCACAGAATATCCTGATAATTTGCCTCGTCGCTGACATAGACGCGCAGTTTGCTCCTGTACTTGACATCGCTGATGAAGAGCGTATCGTCAAAATGCATGAGCGGGTAGATCTTGTTGCGGTTCCAACCGCCCGCCCTGTACGGGTGCATCCCGACGGTGGCATAACCCCAGCTGTTGAAGCTGTCTACCACGGAGAGGATATCCTTATGAAGGTACTGCTGATATGCCACCGAGCCAGGCGGGAAAAACTGCATGCTGTTCCCGGTCAGGAACTCATATTCGGAATTCGCGGTATTTCCTCCCAGTACGGATACATACAGGTCTCCGCTGACGGTATTCTCGGCACCGTCAAGCAGACTGCGGATGAAAGGCATATAGTCCTGATTTGTCTCAAAGGCGCCGTTTACCGCAGGATCGCTGAAGGTCTCGCTCATAATGATGATGACATTCGGAAACTCCTCATCCGGCACGGCAGCCGTATCCGCCTGCTGCGAGGCCAGGATTTCCCTGGCAGCCGCTTTATCATACCCCTCCGGCTCATCCACCGTAAGATATCTCAGATTCATGGTAAAGGCAAGTACAAAGCCATCCTTCTTATACATGTTTACTGTTTTGAAAAGGCTTTTGTTCAGGCCTTCCTTTGCCGGCGTCTCCGGATCCCAGAGATAATTCAGGTAGAACCCTCCCGCCACGGCAAGGGCCAGAATGCAGGGAACACGTACCGGCCAGCGCTTCAGATGGATATTCAGCTTCAGGGACAGCAGGAAGATTCCCATGAACCCCGCAGTGAGCAGGGCAAACTTCCAGTCAATCATAAAGGTCTGGTTTCCGGCTACGCTCATGGCCGTGCCCAGGGAATAAAAATCCCACGGGACAATGGGGGCAGAGCGGAAAAGCATAACAAAGTAGTTTGCAATGCCGCAGACCATAATAAGCCCCGTCAGGATGGCGTCCGCGATCCCGAGGCTTCCGGAAACGCAGAAAAATATTCCGAAAAGCAGATAGTACAGCGCCAGGTTCAGGCGCCAGGAATTCTCCACAAGATCGGAAATCTCATGCGTATACTGTTCGATCAGCCAGAACAGGGCAAACGGTATGGCCAGTCCCACGATAAAGCGCAACAGCGCGTGAACCGGGACCCTGAACAGAAATACCGCCAGGGAAACAACCGCGATGCCGGCAATGATGGCGGCGTCCGCCGCGGAAAACTCCTCAAACCAGGCGGCAAACCCGATCAGCGCAATATAGACGGCAAGGAAGCACCCGGCGGTGATCAGATATTTTTTCTCTTTATGGAGCTTGATACCGCTCTTCCAGTTCCCGAATTTCTCTCCCAGTTTCATCTGTACAAATCCCCCGAATCTCCCATACCCGATCGGAAGGGAGCGTTCAATTTCCGGCCGGCAACGCCGACAACGAAGGAATTATACCATATATTTCGTGAAAAAACTGTGATAACTTTCTGAACTTCACTTTTTCTTTCTTGTAGGAATCCAACAAAACAAAACCGGACAGGAGCCCCGCATTTCCCCGGCCGCGGCCGGACAAAAATGCATATGGTACCAAAAATATTATATTGTTTTTCATGTCAAGGTCGATTATAATAGAAACAACGGGGTTACGGTGCCGCATGGCTTTCTGATCCCGTCCAGAACATTGATCCCACAAGGAGGCAGCTATGATTCAGGAGGTATTAAACCGTTTTCACGATTTATTCGGATCGGAAGGCGATATCCGTACTTATTTTGCGCCGGGACGCGTCAACCTGATCGGTGAGCACACCGATTACAACGGCGGACACGTTTTCCCCTGCGCCCTTACCATCGGCACCTATATGGCCGCCAGAAAGCGCAGCGACAGGAAGCTCTTCTTCTACTCCATGAATTTTGACCGTACCGGAATAGTAGAGTCCTCCCTGGATCAGTTCGTCATGGGTGCGGAAAACAACTGGACCCAGTACCCGAAGGGTGTAATGTGGGCCTTCGGAGAGAAAGGTTACCCCGTTGACTGCGGATTCGACATTGTCCTCTACGGCAATATCCCGAACGGATCCGGGCTCTCCTCTTCGGCTTCGATTGAAGTGCTCACAGGCGTAATGCTGCGGGATATGTTCGGCTATGACGCGCTGACCATGACTGAAATTGCCCTGATCGGCCAGTATTCCGAAAACCGCTATAATCATGTCAACTGCGGCATCATGGACCAGTTCGCCATTGCCATGGGGAAGAAAGACTGCGCCATCTTCCTGGATACCGCGGATCTCTCCTTTACCTATGCGCCCATCCGTCTGGAAGGCGCCCGGATTGTGATCTCCTGCAGCAATAAGAAGCGCGGCCTTGGGGATTCCAAATACAACGAGCGCCGCAGTGAATGTGAAACCGCACTTTCCGAGCTTCAGAAGGTAAAAGACATCCGGAGTCTCGGAGAACTGAGCGGTGCGGAATTTGAGGAGCTCAAGGAAGCCATCAAGGATCCGGTAAGACAGCGCCGCGCAAAGCATGCGGTCTATGAAAACGAGCGCACCATCCAGGCAGTCGATGCCCTGAATGCCGGCGATATCGAGGCTTTCGGAAAACTGATGAACGCCTCCCATGTCTCTCTGCGCGACGATTACGAAGTGACCGGAAAGGAACTGGATACCCTCGTGGAGGCCGCCTGGAAGTGTGAAGGCGTTATCGGTTCCCGTATGACAGGCGCCGGATTCGGCGGCTGCACGGTGAGCATCGTGAAAAATGAAGCCGTTGATCATTTTATCAAGTACGTCGGGGACGTTTACCGCAAAGCAATCGGATATGACGCTACTTTCTATGTAGTGGATATCGGAGACGGAGCCGGGGTCCTGAAAGTACAGTAAGGAACTGTACGAAAATAACTTAGGAAAAAGGCGAAGGATAAATTTCGTACTGCAAGGCGGAGGAAGGCGGCGATGCGGGCATCGCCAACTGACGACAACGAAGT